>CAIZSE010000161.1 GCA_903935585.1 uncultured Burkholderiales bacterium
AGCAAACAGCCGATGAAAGCGTAAATCAGGTTTTGAAAAGTGAACGCCACTCCAAAACCAAGGGCGAGGTTGTCAAACAGTTCCATGAATTATTTCTCCTCAACCGGTAATGAAGGTGGGCCAGACTGGGAACTGCAATTTAAGCAGCATCACAAAAGCACCGTAGCAGCCGATCGACAGGACGGTGGCCAAAATCAGAACTTCTTTGAGTTTGAAGGTATCACCGGCCAAACTGACCACCAGGGTGGTGCCGAAGATCGCCACGATCAATCCCATGGCGGGCACGCCCAGGTTGGGCAAGCCACCCAGCAAGACGCCGAACAGCACGTTGCCGGCGATGATGAAGCACAAAGGCTTCCAGGCCCAGGCACCGATCTTGTCACCGTCCTGGGTCTCGACCGTCAAGGATTTGAACATGACAAACGCACCGATCAAGGCCAACAAAATGCCCAACAACAGGGGGAAGTACCCAGGCCCCATCCGTGCGCCTGTGCCCACGTTGTAGTTGGTGGCGCCAATGGCGAAAGCAGAACCTGCGACCATGTAAAACAGTCCGGAAAAAAAGTCTTTTTGACTCTTGATGTTCACGAGATATCTCCTCTGATTGAGTTGGCATGATTCTGCGTGAACAAGTCCGCCGGGGGGATGTGGGTTACACCTACAAGCAAGGGCTTTCAGAACTATGGTTTACCCTAGGTTCAAAGTGACGATCGGGGCAATTTCCAAAGCCAGCGCAATCATTGGGTCAGTGGCTTGAACACCTTGAACCATTTCTGTGCGGGCAGACCCCATTTGTCTTCAATGGCAGTGGCTGCCGACATCAAGGCTTCGCGCGAGGGCCTGCTGGCGGTGCGCTGCGCCAGCACAATGGCATTGCCTTCGCGGGTCGGCTTGAAGGCCCAGACGGCGTCTTCGCCAAATGCTGCACAGATTTTTTCCACGCTCTCGGCATAGCTCGACGAACGGCCAAACAGGTTCACCGTCATGCAGCCTTGCTGGCTCAGCAGTTCACGGCAATGGCGGTAAAAATCGGGTGTATCGAGCACCGGGGCAGCGGCCTCTTCGTCGTACAAATCAACCTGCAATGCATCGACTGTGCCGCGCCATTCATCCGACTGAACTTCCAATGCCGCGTCGGCCAGTACGACGCGCAGGCGCTCGTCGTCGGGCGGCAAACGAAACCAGCCCCGACAGGCGTGCAAGACCGCCGGGTTCAACTCGATGGCCGTGCAAGTCATCTTGAGTTTTTTGTAGCAAAACTTGGTGATGGTGGCCGCACCCAAACCCAGTTGCATGGCATGCGCGCCCTTGACTTCTTCAGGCGGAAAGAACAGCAGCCAGGCAAACATGCGCTGCACATATTCCAGCTCGATGTCGTAGGGCCTGTCAAGGAACATCGAGCCCTGAATCCACTCGGTCCCCAGGTGCAGGTAACGGATTTCCCCGTCCTCGGAAAAATTGACTTCAGGCAGTTCGATGGGTTTTTTTCGGCTCATGGGTTCAAGACCGCCCGACAGGCGGTGAGTTTTGTTCAAAGGTCCAGGATGCATTCGCCGGACGGGTTGATGGTAGGCGATACAAGCGGGCAACCGCAGGCAATGGGTCAAGCGCGCATTTGCCGCCAGCACAGGCACCGTCACAAAGTGGTCAATTTGGGCAACACCCGCTGTGCATTGCGGCAGGTGGCAGCAGCCAGTTCGTCCAGTGGCAAGCCCCGCAAGTCGGCCAACACCTCTGCGATTCGTGGCAACTGTGCAGGGCTGTTGCGGCCTTGGGCCGCGCCCTGCGCCCGTTGGTCGGCCGTCTGGTAGAGCCAGTGCGGCGGCATGTCGGGCGCATCGGTTTCCAGCACGATGGCAGTCAGGGGCAAATCACCCGCCAGACGCCGCAACTGCAAGGAGCGGTCATAAGTCAGCGTGCCACCAAAACCCAGCGCAAAACCCATGCCCACAAACGCCTGTGCTTGCTGCAAGCTGCCATTGAAGGCGTGGGCGATGCCCGAGGCCACCGGGCACTGGCGCAAGCCTTTGAGCAAGAGGTCCGCAGAGCGCCGCACATGCAAGATGACGGGCAAACGGTGTTTATGCGCCAGCTTCAACTGGGCCAGGTAAAACGCCCACTGGCGCTCGCGCATGTTCGGGGTACACAGCTCGGGCACAAAAAAATCCAGCCCGATCTCGCCCACCGCCACCAGCCGGGGGTCGTCACGGCGCTCCGCCAGTGCCTCGTCCAGCGCTTGCAAGTCTTCGGGCTGGGCCAGTGGCACATGCAGCGGGTGAATGCCCAGGGCGTAAGCATCGCCGTGACGCACGGCCAGCTGCGCCACTTTGGCCCAATCCGCACGCTGGACCGCCGGCAACACGCAACGCGTGACACCGACTTGGCGAGCCGCTTCTCGCACAGCATCGCGGTCGGCGTCAAACTCGGGCGCGTCCAGGTGGCAATGGGTGTCGATCCACATCCCTCAAACCCGACTCAAGTGGCCGCTTGCAGCACGCCCTTGACCAGGTGCAACTGCCGGTCACAGCGCGCTGCCAGTTGCGTGTCGTGGGTCACCACCACAAAGGCTGTGCCGCGCTCACGCGCCAGTTGCAGCATCTGCTCAAACACGCCATCGGCGGTCTCGCGGTCCAGGTTGCCTGTGGGTTCGTCAGCCAATACGCAAGCCGGGTCATTGACCAGGGC
>CAIZSE010000162.1 GCA_903935585.1 uncultured Burkholderiales bacterium
GATGGTCGGCACCTGCTTGGCCAGACCCTGACTGCCAATGAACAAGCCCTGCTGATCAAGCCGGGCAACGGCATGGAAGCCGGGGCCACCTACAGCTCGGTCAGCCTCAATGCCAGCGGTGCAGCCAGCTACCTGGAGATGGACATCTTCATGGGTGCCAAAGCCGAGGTGGGTCTGCTGCAACAGTTCAACACCACCACCGGTGATCTGCTGCCCCCCCTCAAGACAGCCGCCGTGCTGACAGGCAACACCTTTGTTCCATCCGCTGCGGGCATTGCTTCAGGTGCCCTGACCCTCAACGGTCGCCCGCTCACTGCGCTGGCAGGGCCCTTGACTTTGACTTCGGTCGTCAATTGGCTCAACACCGAAACCACCAACACCGGCATCACGGCCAGCCAATCCGGCGGCAAGCTGGTGTTGTCACGCGCCAGCAACAACACCACCGACGACATCCGTCTGGGCATGGGCAGCAACGGCACGCCAGCAGACCTGAGCCTCCTGGGTTTTGACACCCGCATCTCTGTCCAGGGTGCCACCAAAGATGATTTGCTGATTTTTGTCACCGATCGAAGTGGCGCTGCAGGCAGTGCCACCGTCACGGGGCAATTTGATGGCATCACAGGCAACATGAAGCAAACTTTGCGGGCCTCACCGCTGCAAGTTACCTTCACATCGGACACCGCTTACAAGATTGTGGACACCGCCACCGACACCGTGGTGGCTGAGCGCAGCTTGCAACCCAACCCGAACTCCGCCATACCCAGCCTGAGCTACAGGGGCTTGAAGCTCGATTTTTCGACGGCCCCCAAACAAGGCGACATCTTCACCATCGACGGCAACGCCGATGGCATCGGCAACAACGAAGCCATGCTGCGCATTGTGGCGCTGGAAGACCAAGCCGTCATGCCCGGCGGGCTGACCATGACCGAGGCCTACATTGAACGCGTCAACCAGGTTGGCAACGTCGCGCGGCAAGCCGCCATTGCTGAACAAGCCCTGACCGTGGTCTACCAGCAAGCCCAGGAAGCCCGCGACGGTATTTCTGGCGTCAGCCTGGACGAAGAAGCCTCGGCACTGGTGCGGTTTCAACAAGCGTATCAAGCCAACGCCAAAGTCATGCAAGTGGCCATGGCCATGTTTGACTCCATCCTGCAAGTTCGTTAAAAGGGGGCCCCCATGAAAATATCCACCTCCTTTTTGTTTGACCGCGCCACTGAGCGCATGAGCACCATCCAAAACAAACTGGCCACGACACAGGCCCAGATGGCGGTGTCCAAACAAATACTTTCCCCCAGCGATGCACCCGAACAGGCGGCCGCGATCCAAAGACTCAAAGGCGAAGTAGAACGGCAAAACAGCCATGCGCGAACACTCGATGTCGCCATGCGCCGCTACACATCGGAGGAAACCGCGCTGTCCACCTCCAGCGACCTGCTGATCCGTATCAAAGAACTGGGCTTGCAAGCGGCCAACGACACCTTGGGCGCCGATGACCGCAAGACCATCAGCATCGAAATGAAAGCCCTGCGAAGCCAGTTGCTCAGCCTGGGCAACACCCGCGATGACAGCGGCAACTATTTGTTTTCGGGCACGCGGGTCAACACCCCTGCCTTTGCCGAAGATGCCAACGGCAAAGTCGTCTACCAAGGCGACCAGACCCAGACCCGCATACCCGCAGGTGTGGAGCGCACGGTGCAATTCACCCGTGCCGGCACCGACGTGTACAGCCGGGTGGTGCGAGACAACGGCCAAAGTGTCGGGTTTTTTGACGCACTGGACCACATGATCACAGCCCTCGACGCCAGCAAGACAAGCGGGATTCAGCAAGGGGTGGCGGACCTGACCCAAATGCACAACAACCTGACCCTGTCACAGGCCCAAAACGGTTCAGACCAGACCGTGGCCCAGTCGCAGCTGGATGTGCTGGACGAAACCGCCTTGCGGCTCAAATCCACCTTGTCCGACATCGAGGACCTGGACTATGCCAGTGCCGTGACTCGGATGAACAAAGAAATGATGGCGCTGGAGGCGGCGATGGGAAGTTTTGCCAAAATTTCCAGTCTGAGTTTATTTGACTACATCCAGAACTGAACTTGTCATCTCAAGAAACTGACCATCCAGTCGATTGGATGGTTTGATGTCCACCTCTGATTCCGCATGAAAGCAAAACCATGACCACCAATTTTGTCAGCGCCCTGGGAGCCGGTTCAGGGGTCGATGTGAAGAGCCTCGCTAGCAACCTGGTGGAAGCTGAGCGTGCGCCACGCAAAGAACGCATTGACAACCGGATTACCAAAACAGAGGCCAAGATTTCAGGCTACGGGGCGATGAAGTTCGCCTTGTCCGACTTGCAAGCGGCGTTTGCAAAAGTCAACGATGCCTATGAATTTTCATCGGTGACTTCGACCAATACTCAACCGGCAGCTTTCGGCGTGAGCACCACGGCCACAGCAGCAATTGGCAATTACAGCCTTGAGGTCAGCCAGATTGCCAAAGCCACGCGGATCGCCAGCTCAAGCTTTCTGGCCAGCGACACGTCACTTAACAGTGGTCCCTTCGATCTGACCTTGGAAGAAAGTAACGGTGACCTCACCACCATCAATGTGACAACCGCCACGCCCAGCGGCATGGTCAAAGCCATCAATGCATCCACCGACAGCACTGGGTTCACCGCTCAACTGCTCAATACTGGCAACGGCTATACCGTGGTGGTCAGCGGGGCAACGGGAGAAGGTCATGACTTCACTTTGTCCAGCACAGCCTCTGGCCTTGCTTTTATGCCCACCAAGCTGCAAACCGCCCAAGACGCCCAGTTTCAGGTCAACGGCTTGGACATGACCCGGTCGAGCAACCAATTGAGCGATGTGATTGATGGCGTTACCCTGGATTTGTATGGCACCACAACCGTCGGTTCGGCTGCTCGATTGGATCTGAATCGACAAACAGGCACGATCAAAGATAACTTGAAATTACTGGTCAAAGCCTACAACGATTTTGACGAAAGTTTGAAAATTTTGGCAGATCGAACCAGCACTGTCGAAGATTTTGGGGGCGTCCTCGCTGGAGACACCTTGTTGCAAAGAGTTCGCAGCCAAGTCCGCTCGATGATCACCAGCGACTCCAAAATTTATGCGACCCCAGGCGATGCCACCACCGAGCAACTCAATCCTGATGTTTACGC
>CAIZSE010000163.1 GCA_903935585.1 uncultured Burkholderiales bacterium
AATGGCGGCTGCGGCATCGCCACGGGTGATGCCCTTGGGCGGCATGATGAAACTGTTGGCTTGCATCGCCTCTTCCACCGTCAAGATGGGCGTGAGTTCTTTCACCAGCACCTTGGCTTTTTTCGCGGCTTCGCGGGCGTAGAGCATGTCACGCGCCACCACCACGGCCACGGCCTGGCCCACAAACTCGACTTTGCCTGCGGCCAGGAAAGGGTCATCGTGCACGATCGGGCCGCAGTTGTTTTCGCCGGGAATGTCTTTGGCGGTGTAGACCGCCACCACACCGTGCTCACGCAAGATGGCAGCGCGGTCAATGCCGTCACCCACCAACTCGCCATGCGCCACGGGCGACAAAATCAGCGCGGCATACAAGGTGCCGGCGTGCTCGGGGATGTCGTCGATGTAAGTGGCCGAGCCCGTGACGTGCAGGTGCGCCGACTCGTGCACGACGTCGGTGCCTTGTTGAACACCCGATGCGGGCAACAGGTTTTTGATGGGGGTAGGAGCGTTCATTCAAGCCACCTCTTTCGTTTGTTCTTCGATGAATTCAAGCACCAAATTGCGCGCGACCAAAGCACGGTAGGCCCAGGTGGCGCGCAGGCCATCGCGGGCCGTGAAGCTGTTGGCGATGGCGGCATCCAGGTCGGCCGCTTTCACATCAGCAGGGAATTGGCCTTCCAGCACGGCCTCGAGTTGGGGGGCGCGGCATGGCGACGGGGCCAGGCCGTTGTAGGCCAACTTCACACCGCTGAGCTTGCCGCCCTTGAGCGAGTAGCTGATGGCCGCGCAGGTGGCCGAGATGTCTTGCTCAAAACGCTTGCTCACCTTGTGGGCGCGAAAGACCTGACCTGCCACCGGCTTGGCCAACTCAATGGCTTCGATGAACTCACCGGCTTCGAGCACGTTTTTCTTCATGCCCGTGTAAAAGTTTTCCAACAAGACCTTGCGGGTTTTTTCACCCCGGCGCAGCACCAAAGCGGCCCCCAGGGCGATCAGGCAAGGCATGGTGTCGCCAATGGGCGAACCGTTGGCGATGTTGCCCGCCAAAGTGGCTGTCGACCGGATGGGAGGCGAGCCAAAGCGGCGCAGCACTTCTACAAAGTCGGGGTAGGCCTTGGCCAGCAAGACCTCGGTGGTGGTCAGCGACACTGCAGCGCCAATGCGCCAGCTGCTCGCGGTTTCGGTCACCTGGCGCAACTCGGCCACATTGCCCAAATACATGATGTGGTCAGGGCGCACAAACTGCTTGTTCACCTGCAGACCGATTTCGGTGCTGCCGGCCAGCAGCGTGGTGCTGGGGTTCTTAACCAGGTAGTCGGCCACCTCGGCAAGGGTGGCGGGCGAGACGAATTCGTTGCCCTTCTTGGTGCGCACCACCGGCTGCACGATGATGTCGCCGTCCAGGCTGAGTGTGGGCACACTGGATCGCTTGATCTGTTGGAGCAACGGCACATCGGCGCTGTCGTCCAGATTGAGGGCTTCGGGCTTGGCACAGGCCTTGGTGGCGGATTCGATGATCGGCTTGTAGCCTGTGCAGCGGCAAAGGTTGCCACTGAGCGAATCGGTGATCTGCTGGCGATTGGGCATGGGCAGAACCTGCACCAGGTTCACCAGGCTCATCACGATGCCGGGGGTGCAAAAGCCGCACTGCGAGCCGTGGCACTTGATCATTTCTTCCTGCACCGGGTGCAAGCTGCCGTCGGCATTTTTCAGGCTCTCGACCGTCTTGACCGATTTGCCGTCAAGTGAAGGCAGCAACTGGATGCAGGCATTCGTGGCCACATAGTCCACCCCGGTGCCCGCAGCATTGAGCTCACCCACCATCACCACGCAAGCGCCGCAATCGCCTTCGGCGCAACCCTCTTTGGTCCCGGTGCGGTGAAGTTGTTCGCGCAGATAGTCCAGAACGGTGGTGGTGCGGCGCTCGCCCTGGGCTTCGACGATTCGGCCGTCGAGCACAAAGCGCACAGTGTTGGTGACTTGGGTCATGTTGGGAGGGGAAGTTTAAGTAAACGGTAAGCAGCAGATTTTAAAGAACCTCGCCCCACCTGAGAAAAATATTCTCGCGTTTAATTGGGGTCAGATCCCGATTAATCGGAAGGCGCGTCCCCATTGGGACATGAAGCAGGTACTTTGGCATCGACCCCGTTGCGAAAGACCCAGGGGGCAACGGCAGGCGCACCCCACAAACCCAGTGCAGCAGTCCTGGCCGAGGTCTGAGCAGCGGCATAGGCCGTGCGCAGACGGATTTCAATCTCGCACTGGTAAGCCTCGTAGTACCAAGCGGCACCGGAGGACACCTGTTTCAAGCTGACATTTGTGCAATCGGGCTTGAACACCGTTCCCACCACCCTTTCATACAGGTCTTTTTTGGCATACGTGACCGTCACACGCTGGTTCAGCACCAGCGCTGCCAAATGGTCCCTGGATTGGATTCCCCAGGCTTGCGACAGCTCGGGTGCGTCGATGCTGTCCAGCCGGATCGACTGCCCATTCACCATGATCGTGTCGCCATCGTGCACCGAAGTGACCGTGCCTTCGATGCGGCCAATGCCTGTGGTCACGCCGCAATAAGACAAGGCCGATGATGGAACCGGCATACTGCCATCCCCACCGCCGCCACAAGCAGACAAAAAAGTCACCGAAAGAACCCATAAATGCATTCGCATGCATTCATCGTAGTCACTATGGGTGTCTCAGTGAAACTAAATTTTTAAAGCAATCTAGAACTTTCCCGCCTCTTTGCACTCGGGTCAGAACCCCATTTGCTTAAGAACCGCGGTAGGTCGAGTAGCTCCACGGGCTGACCAGCAGAGGGACGTGGTAGTGCTGGTCTTCATGGGCCACGCCAAAGTCGAGGCTGACCTGGTTCAAAAAGTTGGGCTCGGGCAAATCCACGGCTTTGGCCTTGAAGTAACCGGCAACATCGAACACCAGCCGGTAAGTGCCCTTGCGCAGGCTGGCATGGTCATACAGCATGCCGTCCGGGTTGCGGCCGTCGCTGTTGAGCGTGAAGCTTTTGACCAGGGTGGCTTGATCGCCCTGGGTGGTGAAAAGGGAAACCTGCATGCCGGCTGCGGGGCAGCCGTTCATGGTGTCCAGAACGTGTGTGCTCAATCCCATGGTCTTGCTCGCTTGTCTTGAATGTTGGAGGGCAATGAAGGCGGTTAGAGAAGGCTATTTTGGCCTGCCAAAGACCAGTCGACTGAAGTGTATACAATTTTGCTTTTTGTGGCTATGATTTCTGCGACAGACACAAAACACCCGGGGTAAAACCCCGAAAGGGACCGCGAGACATGGAAACCTCCACCACGCACCACATCGTCGAATCGCTCACGCGTGCCATTGTGGAGCACCG
>CAIZSE010000164.1 GCA_903935585.1 uncultured Burkholderiales bacterium
ACGGCCAAAGCGGGAACGCTTAAATACAGCAACCCAATGAAGAACAAGGACCAGGCCACAGAACTGCGCGTTTCGGCCACCGAAGGCAGGGTGTAAAAGCGTGTCAACAAATGCGGCATGCCCGCTGTTCCGACCATGAGGCAAAACACCAAAGCCAAAAAGTTGAGGCGGGATTCACCAAACAACTTGACCTCTTCGGGACTGCCATCCGGCTGCCCCGCGAAGGCTTGGGCGTGCGGGGGCATGCCCCCCAAAGGTTTGGCACGCTCACGGTTTTCATGCATGGCGCGAGTCCACTGCTCACGTGCTGAAGCCACATCGCGCGGCACCGACAACAGCTCACGCCGGGCTTGCGCAATGGCGGCGTAATCGGCAGATTGCGCCTTGAGCGTCCGGATTTTCTCCTCCAACTCTTGGCGCAATTCGATCATCGACTGTTCGACATTCTTCAGACGCGACTCAAACACTTTTGCCCGACGCGCGAACTCTTGACGAACCTCGATTTCAGCCGGGTCATTGACCAGTTTTTTTTCAATGGCTTCAATTTGGGCCAGTTGCTGCCCATAGACCAAGGGCGCCAGGGGTGTTCCCAGTTGCTTGTAAGCCAGCCAGGAAACGGGAATCATGAAGGCCATCAACAACATGATGTATTGGGCCACCTGAGTCCAGGTGATGGCACGCATACCTCCCAAAAAGGAACACAACAAAACCCCACCCAAGCCCAGCAAAATACCGATTTCAAACTGAACCCCTGTCAAACGGGAAGCAATCAACCCGATGCCATAGATCTGGGCCACCACATACGTGAACGAGCACAACACCGATGCCAAAGCCGCAATGATGCGAGGCCAGCGTCCGCCATAGCGATGGTCAAAGTAGTCTGGCAAGGTGTAGAGCTTCATGGCTCGCAAATGGGGGGCGATCAACAATGCGACCAAACAAAACCCGCCCGTCCAGCCCATCACGTAAGCCAAGCCACCAGGCTGCTGACCACTGCCAGAAAACCCCTGCAAATAAAGTGCACCGGACAAGCTGATGAATGAGGCTGCACTCATCCAATCTGCCGCTGTGGCCATGCCGTTGTACATGGCTGGTATGCGCCGCCCGGCGACGTAATACTCGTCCTCGTCAGAGGTTCGGCTCGAAATGCCAATCAAGGCATAAATCATCACCGTGCTGAACAAAAAGATGGGGCCAATCAAGTTGCGTGACAAACCCCATTGTTCGGCCAAGGCCATGGCCCCAACCAAGCTGACAAGGATGGCAATGTAAATCAGCACATTGCGATGAAGCCGCCGATGGTATGCCGTAGTTTGACTGGCTGCCATACTTTGATTCATCAACGGTTCGTGCTCAAAAAATCAGCGACCCAGTTGGGTCCAGGTTTCGATCACCGTGTCCGGATTGAGCGAAATGGAGCTGATCCCCTGGTCCATCAACCAGCGAGCGAAGTCGGGATGGTCACTGGGACCTTGGCCGCAAATACCGATGTATTTGCCTTCTGACAAACATGCCTCGATCGCTTGCGAAATAAGCGCCGTCACGGCTGGATCGCGCTCATCAAAGTCCATCGCCAGCAGGGGCATGCCGGAGTCACGGTCAAGGCCCAGGGTCAATTGCGTCAGATCGTTCGATCCGATCGAAAAACCATCAAAAAATGCCAGGAACTGCTTGGCCAAAATGGCGTTGCTGGGTACTTCGCACATCATGATGAGCTTCAGGTCGTTTTCGCCACGGCGCAAACCCTGGCTGGCCAGCAAACGGGTCACCTTTTCGGCCTGCCCCAGCGTGCGAACAAAGGGCACCATGATCTGCACGTTGCTCAGGCCCATTTCGCCGCGCACACGCTTGAGTGCTTCGCATTCCATGGCAAAAGCTTCGCCAAAGTCTTCGCTGATGTAACGCGCTGCACCCCGAAAGCCCAGCATCGGGTTTTCTTCCTCCGGCTCGTATCGGCTTCCACCAATCAGCTTGCGGTATTCGTTGCTCTTGAAATCGGAAAGACGCACGATCACGGGCTTTGGCCAGAACGCCGCAGCGATGCTCGCAACCCCTTCGGCCACCTTGTCCACATAAAAAGCACGCGGTGACGCATGGCCACGGGCCACCGATTCCACAGCCTTCTTCAGGTCGGCATCGATTGCGGGGTAGTCCAGGATGGCTTTGGGGTGCACGCCAATGTTGTTGTTGATGATGAACTCCAGACGCGCCAGTCCGACACCCGCGTTGGGCAGCTGGGCAAAATCAAAAGCCAGTTGGGGGTTACCCACGTTCATCATGATTTTGGTTTTGATCTCGGGCAACACGCCGCGCTGGATCTCACTGATTTCGGTTTCGAGCAAACCGTCGTAAATATGGCCGGTATCGCCTTCAGCGCAGCTGACAGTGACCAAGGTGCCTTCACTCAACGCTTCCGTGGCATTACCGCAGCCCACAACCGCTGGAATGCCCAACTCGCGGGCAATGATGGCGGCGTGACAGGTACGCCCGCCACGGTTGGTGACGATGGCGCTTGCCCGCTTCATCACAGGCTCCCAGTTCGGGTCGGTCATGTCGGTCACCAGCACGTCCCCGGGCTGCACCTGGTCCATTTCGCTGATGTTGTGAACAAGACGGACCGGGCCTGTGCCAATTTTCTGGCCAATCGCCCGCCCCTCAGCCAGGATCGCGCTTTTGCCTTTGAGCTTGTAACGCAGCTCGGGTGTGCCTTTGGCCTGACTTTTGACGGTTTCCGGGCGGGCTTGCAGGATATAGAGCAACCCATCCGTGCCATCTTTGCCCCACTCGATGTCCATCGGGCGGCCGTAATGCTGCTCAATGATCACCGCATATCGGGCCAACTGCTCGACTTCATCATCCGTCAGGCTGTAACGGTTGCGCAATTCAGCAGGCACATCGGTGGTTTTGACCAGCTTGCCAGAAGCGGCTTTTTCTTCTGGGGTGGCAAATACCATTTCGATCAGCTTGGAGCCCAGGTTACGCCGGATGACGCAGCGCTTGCCGGCAGCCAACATGGGCTTGTGGACATAAAACTCATCGGGATTGACCGCGCCCTGCACCACTGTCTCGCCCAAACCGTAGCTGGAAGTGATGAACACCACGTCTTCAAAACCCGACTCGGTGTCGATGGTGAACATGACGCCTGCAGCGCCCAGGTCAGAGCGCACCATGCGTTGAACACCCGCCGACAAGGCCACGTCGGCATGGGCAAAACCCTTGTGCACCCGGTAACTGATGGCCCGGTCGTTGTAAAGGGATGCGAAGACTTCTTTCATCTTGTGCAGCACATCTTCGATGCCCACCACGTTCAAAAAGCTCTCTTGCTGTCCCGCGAACGAGGCATCAGGCAGATCTTCGGCTGTGGCGGAAGAGCGCACAGCGAATGAAGCATCGGGGTTACTGCCTTGCATGCGAACAAACTCTTCGCGAATGGCTTTTTCAAGATCGGCTGGAAAAGGTTGGTCCACGACCATGGCACGAATTTCTGCACCTGTTGCGGCCAAGGCACGGACGTCTTCGGTGTCCAGGGCATCCAGCCGGGTGTTGATGCGCTCGGTCAAGCCACCAAAGGCCAGAAACTGCCGAAAAGCATGGGCGGTCGTGGCAAAACCCGTCGGCACACGCACTCCGGAAGGCAACTGGGAAATCATCTCCCCCAAACTGGCGTTTTTGCCACCGACCGACTCCACATCGGTCATGCGCAAATGCTCAAACGGAACGACCAGGGCGGTCTCACTGAAAAGATCAGACATGCAAAGCTCCAAAGTTAAAACCAGGCTCCATGGGGCAGGACGGGGTTTTGTTGTTCTTGGTGTGACCCGCCGTCCGGGGTGCCATGGATAATCAGATCATTTTAGGGGGCTTGGCGCCCCGCCATTTATATTTTTCAAGCCCATGTCAAAACGCACTGTCTTTTTCGTTTCCGATGGCACTGGCATCACTGCCGAGACTTTTGGCAACGCCATCCTGGCCCAGTTCGACATGAAAACCAGGCATGTGCGTCTGCCCTTTACAGACACCATCGACAAAGCCCACCAGGCGGTGCGGCAGATCAACCACACCGCCGATACCGAAGGCAACAAGCCCATCGTCTTCACCACCTTGGTGAACATGGATGTGCTCAAAGTCCTGCAAGAGCATTGCCAGGGCATGCTGCTGGACATGTTTGGCACCTTCGTGAATCCGCTGGAAAACGAGTTGGGCATCAAGTCACATCACCGGGTGGGTCGTTTTTCGGACGTGAGCAAAAGCAAGGAATACCACGACCGCATTGAGGCCATCAACTTCTCGTTGGCCCATGACGATGGGCAATCCAACCGCGATCTTGACTCTGCCGAAGTGATTTTGGTGGGGGTGAGCCGCAGCGGCAAAACCCCGACAAGCCTTTATTTGGCCATGCAGCATGGGCTGAAAGCGGCCAACTACCCCTTGATCCCCGAAGACTTTGACCGCAAGCAACTGCCACCGGCCTTGATGCCGCATCGCAAAAAAATCTTCGGCTTGAGCATTCATCCCGATCGTCTGGCTGAAATTCGTGCCGAACGTCGACCCAACTCACGTTACGCCAGTCTGGAAAATTGCCGCATGGAAGTCTCTGAGGCAGAAGCCATGATGCGCCGGTCTGGCATCCGCTGGCTCTCCACCACGACCAAGTCGATCGAAGAAATAGCAACAACCATCTTGCAAGAAATCAAGCCAGATCGTTTGATTTATTGAGCCTCAGGATTACCGCCATTGCAACGACAAGGCCATGGATTCAAGCGAGTGTTGCAGCAATCCGTTCGGCGCACTGGCGGGCCTGCATGGCGTCACGAGCCTCCACCATCACACGCACCAAGGGCTCGGTGCCACTGGCCCGAATCAGAACGCGCCCAGAATCACCCAACTCGGACTCCACAGCCCGTTTGGCATCCCACAAAGGCTGGTGCCCCTCCCAGTCAAAGCCTGAAGCCAAACGAACATTGATCAGGGTTTGAGGAAAAAGCGTGATGTCCTCAAGCAATTGCGACATGGTCTGACCACTGCCCACACAGGCTTGCAGTACCTGCAACGCACTCACCAAGCCGTCACCCGTGGTGTGCTTGTCAAGGGCCAACAAATGGCCAGAGCCTTCACCACCCAGCAGCCAGCCTTTGTCGTGCAAGACTTCCAGCACATAACGGTCTCCCACTTTGGCTCGCACGAATTGGACGCCGCGTCGCTTGAAGGCCAATTCGACAGACAGGTTGGTCATCAAGGTGCCAACGACACCCGGCACGGCTTCATCGCGGGCCAGTCGGTCAGCGACCATCAAATACAACAGCTCATCTCCGTTGAACAGCCGGCCTGTGGCATCCACAAATTGCAAACGGTCGGCATCACCATCCAGCGCAATGCCGTAATGGGCACCATGGTCCTTGACAGCCTGCACCAAGGCCTCGGGGTGCGTCGCGCCCACTGCTTTGTTGATGTTCAGGCCATCGGGCGAACAACCGATCGCGATCACCTCGGCGCCCAGTTCGTGGAAAACTTTGGGGGCAATTTGATAGGCCGCACCATGGGCCGCATCCACCACGATCTTCAATCCTTTGAGTGTCAAATCGTTTGAAAAGGTGCTCTTGCAAAATTCGATGTAACGCCCCGCCGCATCGTTGAGGCGACGGGTTTTGCCCAGAGAGGCTGAATCCACCCAGGCCGGGTCTTCCAGAAGCATGGCCTCAACCGTCTCTTCCCAGGCATCCGATAGTTTCTTGCCTTGAGCACTGAAAAATTTGATGCCATTGTCAGCAAACGGATTGTGGCTTGCGCTGATCACAACACCCAGAGAAGCACGCTGCGCACGGGTCAGGTAAGCCACAGCGGGGGTGGGTACAGGACCCAGCAAAACCACATCAACCCCAGCTGAATTGAAGCCTGACTCGAGTGCACTTTCGAGCATGTAGCCGGAAATACGCGTGTCTTTGCCGATCAGCACGGTCGGGTGCGCCTCTTGAGACTTCAAGACACGGCCCACAGCATGCGCCAAACGCAAAATGAAATCGGGCGTGATGGGGCTTTGCCCCACTGTGCCCCGAATGCCGTCTGTGCCGAAATATTGACGCGCCATGAAAACAATCCTGATTTTTGTAATAAGTTCTGGAATTTTAGCTGCCCAGGCAAGCACTGATCCTGACAACACGCAGAGATGTCGCGCATCAGCGCACCCAGGCTATTGAAGGGCTTGCCAGACTTTGAGAGCTTCCACCGTCTCCTTGACATCGTGCACTCTGACCACAGAGGCACCCCGCTCCACAGCCAACAAAGCTGCGGCCACACTGGCTGATTGTCGCTGGGCAGGTTCCGCCACTTGACCCTCTTTGGACAACACCGCACCCAAAGCCGATTTGCGCGACCAACCCGCCAAAATGGGGTACCCCAAACGCAACAAATCAGCCTGCTTGGCCAATAATTGAAAGTTCTGCGCCACTGTTTTGCCAAAACCAATGCCTGGGTCAAGCACCAGTCTTTGCGCAGAGATCCCTTGCTCTGAAAGCACACGGACGCGATCTTGCAAAAATGTCTCCACCACTTCGAGCACATCGCCGGCCATGGTCTCCATTTGCATGGTTTGGGGGTCACGGTGCATGTGCATCAAACAGACGCCGCACCCCGGATGGGACGCAATCACACGCTCTGCGCCCGGTTGTCGCAAGGCCCAAATATCGTTGATGATGTCCACACCGCAATCCAGCACGGCCTGCATCACCTCGGGTTTGTAAGTGTCTACAGAAATCGGCACCTGCCAACGAACAGCTTCACGAACAAATGGCATGAGTCGAGCCAACTCCTGAGACAAAGGCACAGCAGTTGCCCCTGGACGCGTGGACTCGCCACCAATGTCCAGAATTTGAGCACCGTCGCCCAGCAATTTTTCTGCATGTCGCAAGGCTTGGGCCGTCAGCGCTTGCTGGCCGCCATCCGAAAAAGAATCTGGCGTGATGTTGACAATGCCCATGACCCAGGGGCGAGAAAGGTCCAAGACAAATCGCGAAGTCTGCCAGCGCTTTGCGACATTCAGTCCTGTTTGTGGGCATACCATATGGGTTACTCCATGAAAAACGGAGCCCTAAGGCCCCGCTTCTGTTGCACTGCTATTGCTAA
>CAIZSE010000165.1 GCA_903935585.1 uncultured Burkholderiales bacterium
CCGCTATGAAATCATTTGCATAACGGACTCGGTCGGTTACTCCAAATGCTCCCGTGATTCAGGCAAACTCCTGAAAATGCAACACATCGAGCTTTCCTACAACTGGAGCCCACACCAACCGGAGGCCTTACCTCGCAATCGGATCAATCCTTTGCGCAACCCCCTGATGGACTTGTTGCATGCCGTGCGTGAATGCGGCTCCATCGGGGCAGCTGCCAAAAAATTGCAACTCTCCTATCGCCATGTCTGGGGCGAATTGAAACGTTGGGAGTTGACGCTGAACCAGCCCCTGATCGTCTGGGAAAAAGGGCAATCGGCAAAACTGACCCACTTCGCTGTCAAACTGCTCTGGGCGGAACGTCAGGCACAAGCCCGCTTGTCCACGCAAATTGAATCGCTGCAAGCGGAGTTGGAGCGCACTTTTTCAATTGCCTTCAAACCCGACGCCCACGTTGTCACGCTGTATGCCAGTCACGATGACGCCTTGCTCAGACTTGGAGAGTCCTCATCCATGCAATCACTGCACCTGGACATCCGATTTTGTGGCAGTGTGGATGCCATCCGGGCCTTGAATGAAGGGCGTTGTGAAATTGCAGGATTTCACACTTTGATACAACCCGACCCTTCAAGCCGATCCGCAAAAACCTACAAACCCCTTTTAAAACCAGGGATGCATAAACTCATCGGTTTTGCGAAGCGCACTCAAGGACTTTTGGTCGCCAAGGGCAACCCCTTGCAATTGCATTCGCTGGAGGATGTTGTTGCTAAAAAAGCCCGTTTTGTCAATCGCAGCTTGGGCACTGGCACCCGCCTGCTGCTTGAAGAATTGATGCTTCAGCACGATGTCAAGCCATCCCAAATGGTGGGCTTCGATCACACAGAGCCATCACACGGGGCAGTGGCAGCCCGCATTGCCTCTGGGCAAGCCGATGTCGGATTGGCGATCGAAAGCGTTGCAGCAGCGGCCAGCTTGGACTTTGTGCCGATCGCAACAGAAAATTACTGGCTCGCTTGCCTCAAAAGCGCACTGGACACCCCGGCCGTCGTGGCTTTGCGCGGCCACTTGCAAAACGAGGCCTGGCATCAAACGCTTCAAAGCATGCAAGGCTACGAAATCAATTCAACCGGACAAGTGCAGTCCTTGCGCAAGGTTCTGCCATGGTGGACGCTCACCCCACCCCAGCCAAAATGAAATCTTTGATGTTCATCACATGGGATATGAAATTTTTTTTCTGAAGGGTTAACCCGCGCCATCAAGACACTTGGGCCTTTCTACAATAGGCCATGACTGTGAACAGTCTAGGATGCCCACCAGGCGTCCAAACTCATCATCCACAACTTTCGGAGTCAACACATGGATCGTCGTTCCCTCATCAAAAATACCGGTATTGCAGGCGTCCTGGCAGCGGGCATTGCCCCTGCCGTTCATGCACAAACCACACTGCGCTGGCGCCTGGCCTCAAGCTTTCCTAAATCGTTGGATACTTTGTTTGGCGTCGCGGACGTCTTTGCAAAAAAAGTGAGTGACATGACTGGTGGCAAATTTGTCATCAGCACCCATGCTGCTGGCGAATTGATGCCCGCTTTTGGTGTTCTGGACGGCGTGTCCAACGGCACGGTCGAAATGGGCGGCACTGCACCCTACTACTTCTTTGGCAAAGACCCCACCTACGCATTGGACTGCGCCATTCCCTTCGGCTTGAACAGCCGCCAGATGACCGCCTGGATGTATGAAGGCAACGGTTTGAAACTCATGCGCGAGTTTTATGCCAAAGTGGGCATCGTGAACTTCCCGATGGGCAACACTGGCGTCCAGATGGGCGGCTGGTACCGCAAAGAAATCAAATCTCTCAAAGACCTCAAGGGATTGAAGTTCCGTGTGGGTGGATTTGGCGGCAAAGTGCTCGAACCACTGGGTGTCGTGGCTCAAAACATTCCTGGCGGCGAGATTTACCAAGCCCTTGAAAAAGGCACCATCGATGCAGCCGAATGGGTTGGTCCTTATGACGACCTGAAGCTCGGCCTGAATAAAGTGGCACCCCACTACTACTACCCGGGTTTCTGGGAGGTGGGCCCACAGTTGGCTCTTTATGTCAACCAAAAAGCCTTTGAGGGACTGCCAAGTGAGTACAAGGCGATCATTGAAGCCGCGTCAGCATACGCCCACACCGACATGCAAGCGAAGTACGACTATCGCAACCATGATGCGCTCAAGACTTTGTTGAGCCAAGGTGCCAAGCTGCACGCCTTCCCCAAAGACGTCATGAATGCTGCATTCAAATCATCTCAGCAGATTTACAGCGATTTGAGCAACAGCAATCCTAACTGGAAGAAAATCTACGCCGATTACTCCAAGTACCGTCGCGAGAGCAATCTTTGGTTCAGTTTTGCAGAAAACAACATGGACAGCTTCATGCAAAAGCTGAAGCTTTGATTCAAAGCTGATCGGCTTTATTCAGCCATGAAAAAACCCCGCTACCGCGGGGTTTTTTTATGCCCAATCAATGGGCAATGATGTTGTCAAGGCTTCTTGATCTGATCATTTCTCATGGTCTCCAACATGCGTTTCATCGGGTCTTCTTTGTCATCCGCCGCATCATCATCGGTTGCATCTTTGTCATCGTCTTTGGCCGCTTCGGCGTCTTTGGCACCCTGCATTTCCATCAGGACCTTGTCGACATCCACTGTTGCCTCTTGACCGGCCCCACTGGATACAAGGCCGGGAAAGGCAATGATCATGGCAACCATCACCACTTGAATGATGACGAAGGGCACAGCACCCCAATAAATTTGCTCGATCGTGATTTTCTTGATCGGTTTTTTGGTGACCCGGTCAATGTAGTCTTCAGCAGGCGCCACGCTGCGCAGGTAAAACAAGGCGAAGCCAAAGGGTGGGTGCATGAACGAAGTTTGCATGTTCACGGCCAAAAGAACCCCAAACCAGACCAAGTCAATGCCCAGTTTCTCGGCCACCGGGCCAATCAAGGGGATGATGATGAAGGCCAGTTCAAAGAAATCAAGGAAGAAGGCCAGCACAAACACCAAAATATTCACAACGATCAGGAAACCCAATTGCCCACCTGGTAATCCAGTCAACAAATGTTCCACCCATTTAGGACCATCAACCCCCTGGAAAGCCAAACTGAAGACCGTTGCGCCAATGAGGATGAACAGCACGAAACAAGACAGTTTCATGGTGGAGTCCATGGCCTGACGAATCAACTTGAGGTCGATGCGACTTCGGGCCATGGCCATCACCAAAGCGCCAACCGCACCCATCGCCCCGCCTTCTGTAGGGGTAGCAATGCCCAGGAAAATCGTGCCCAGCACCAGGAAAATCAGGGCCAAAGGAGGGATCAGGACAAAGGTCACACGCTCAGCCATGTTCGACAACAGCCCCAGCTTGAAAACTTTATTCAGCAAAGAAGAGGCAAAAGCGAAACCCACGCCAACACACATGGACACCACAATTTGCTCGTCCAATGGCGTGCTGTCAGGCAACCATTTGGCAAAACCGACTGCAATTGCGACCGACAAGATGGTCAGCAGAGTCAAAGAGCGCAAACCCGAAGTGCCATCGGCTTCACGAATCGTACGGGCCTCTGGTGGCAAGGCGGGCACCCATTGAGGGCGGATAAAGCTGATCAGCAGGATGTAGCCAACGTACATACCCGTCAAGACAAAGCCCGGAATGAAAGCGCCCTTGTAAAGATCGCCCACACTTTTACCCAACTGGTCAGCCAACACGATCAATACCAGTGACGGCGGGATGATTTGAGCCAATGTGCCCGAAGCAGCAATCACACCACCCGCTATGCGACGGTCATAGCCATAACGCAGCATGATGGGCAGAGAAATAAGGCCCATCGAAATCACCGAGGCTGCAACCACGCCCGTCGTAGCTGCGAGCATGGCGCCCACAAAAATGACGGCATAGGCCAAACCACCTCGAATCGGACCGAACAATTGCCCAATGGTGTCCAGCAGGTCTTCCGCCATGCCGGAGCGCTCAAGAATCAAGCCCATGAACGTGAAAAAGGGGATCGCCAGAAGTGTGTCGTTTTGCATGATGCCGAACATGCGCAACGGCAGACTTTGCAAGAAAGACTCCTGAATCACGCCGAGTTCGACGCCCACAAAACCAAAGAAAAGACCACAGGCAGCCAGAGAAAATGCCACCGCATAACCGAACATCAAGAAAATGATCAGCGACACGAACATGATGGGCGCCATATTGGCGATCAGGAATTCAGTCATTTTTGCGCTCCGAGCAGGGCTGCATCACGCGCAGCAACTTCTTTTTCCAGCAGAAATTCTGCAAACTCCTCTTCCGGGGTTTTGGCCCCTTGCTTTTTGCTGGGGTCAGGGATCAGTCCTTGCAAAAAGGCGATCCGCTTGATCAGTTCTGAAATGGCCTGAATACCCAAAAACAGCAAGCCCAATGGCAACATCGCAAATACGGGCCAGCGAATCAAGCCCCCTGCATTCGAAGACATCTCTTGTGTGACATAAGCATTGATGACCAGTGGCATCGACAACTTGGTGACGTAATATACAAACGGCAGCAAGAACAAACAGATCCCGATGATTTCAATTTTGATTTGTGTCCGCTTCGAAAAACGGCCCGACACCACATCAATTTTGACGTGCTCTTGACGCATCAAGGTGTAGCCAGCGGCCAGCATGAAAACAGCCGCAAACAAATACCATTGAATTTCAAGGAAGGCGTTGGAACTGAGGTTGAACGCCTTGCGTGAAACGGCATTGGCTGCACTGATCAGGACGGAGGCAAGCACCAACCAGGCAACCCAGCGACCGACGAACTCACTGAGTTGGTCTATCCGCTTGGACAAGGAGAGTAAAAAATTCATGTGTACTCCGGTTTTTAAAAACAAAGGGCATGCACTTTCCAAAGCTGCAAGCCCTGCTATGAAGCGATTTTAAGTGCTTGAAATTGATGGCCGACAGGGGTAAACCCTTCGGCTCATTGGGTCCGCCGAAAAAATTTCAACTACAACCCACACCCGATACTGGCCATTTGTGTTGTATAGAGGCTTGGATTCCCGCAGCATCCAGACCTTGCAAAGCCAACAGCTTGGACGGGTCACCATGCTCGATGAACGCATCGGGCAATCCCAGATGCAAAACAGGGCGGTTGATCTGCAATTGCTGCAAAGCCTCACCAACAGCACTGCCCGCCCCGCCCATGATGCAACCCTCTTCTACAGTGACCAGCCGATCATGGTCTTTGGCGATTTGCGCGAGCAACTCGGTGTCCAGCGGCTTGACCCAGCGCATGTTGACCACCGTGGCATCGAGTTTTTCGGCCGCCTCCAAAGCCGGGGCCAGCAAAGTGCCAAAGGCCAGAATGGCCAACTGTTTGCCTTGGCGGCGCACCTCACCCTTGCCAAAAGGCAAGGTGTCCAGATCGCGCCCAGGCACGGCCCCCACGCCCGCACCACGTGGGTAGCGCACGGCGACAGGGTGGTTTTGGGCGAACGCGGTGCTCAGCAACTGACGGCATTCACGCTCATCCGCAGGACAAGCCAGGCTCATGTTGGGAATGCAACGAATAAAGGCGATGTCGTAAGCGCCGGCATGCGTGGCGCCATCGGCACCGACCAGGCCAGCGCGGTCCAGCGCGAAAACCACCGGCAAATTTTGCAAAGCCACATCGTGGATCAGTTGGTCGTAGCCGCGCTGTAAAAAAGTGGAGTAAATGGCCACCACGGGCTTGAGCCCCTCGCAGGCCAGGCCTGCGGCAAAGGTCACGGCGTGCTGCTCGGCAATGCCCACGTCGTAATAGCGCTTGGGAAAGCGCTGGTGAAACGCCACCATGCCCGAGCCCTCGCGCATGGCGGGTGTGATGCCCACCAGGCGCGGGTCCTGCTCAGCCATGTCGCACAGCCATTGGCCAAACACCTGGGTGAAGGTGGTTTTTGGCGGTGTGGTGGCAGGCAGCAAACCCACGTTGGGATCGAACTTGCCCGGACCGTGGTAGGCCACCGGATCGGCTTCTGCCTTCTCGTAGCCCTGGCCTTTTTTGGTGACCACGTGCAAAAATTGCGGGCCGTTCAGGTGTTTGATGTTTTCAAGCGTCGGGATCAACGACTCCAGGTCGTGTCCGTCGATGGGCCCGATGTAGTTGAAGCCGAATTTTTCAAAAAGCGTGGCTGGCACCACCATGCCCTTGGCGTGTTCTTCCAGCCGCTTGGCCAGCTCAAAAAGGGGCGGCGCGTTCTTGAGCACGTTTTTGGCACCAGCTTTGGCAGCCGAGTAAAAGCGCCCGCTCATGAGTTGCGCCAAATACCGGTTGAGGGCCCCTACAGGCGGGCTGATCGACATGTCGTTGTCGTTCAGGATCACCAGCAACTTGCAATCTTCAACGCCCGCATTGTTGAGGGCTTCGAATGCCATGCCAGCGGTCATCGCGCCGTCACCAATCACGGCAATGGCGTGTCGCGATTCGCCCTTTTGACGCGCTGCCACGGCCATGCCAAGCGCTGCCGAGATACTGGTCGATGAATGGGCCGTCCCAAAGGTGTCGTACTCGCTTTCGTCACGACGGGGAAAGCCGGACAAACCACCAAACTGCCGCAACGAAGGCATGCGATCACGGCGCCCCGTGAGAATTTTGTGCGGGTAAGTCTGGTGGCCCACATCCCAAACAATGCGGTCTTCGGGGGTGTTGAAGACGTAGTGCAAAGCCACCGTCAATTCCACCGTGCCGAGGTTGGAACTCAGGTGACCACCGGTTTTGGAGACGTTGTCGAGAACACAAAAGCGCAGTTCATCGGCCAGGCGCGGCAAATCAGTGCGTGACAAGCGGCGGAGGTCCGCAGGGAAGTGGATGGTTTGAAGCAAATCGTTCATAAATCAGTTGTTTCTTTTTACCACCATGCTGGCCAAAGCACGCAATGCCCCCAGCCGATCATCGGGCAATCCGGTGTCAGCCACGGCCTGCATGGCGTTTGCAGCCAGGGCGTTCGCATAAGCCTTGGCCTGGTCGAGCCCCATCAAGGCGACATAAGTGGGTTTATCGGCAGCCTCGTCCTTACCCGCCGTTTTGCCCAAAGTGGCCGAATCGGCCGTCACATCCAGGATGTCGTCAACCACCTGAAAAGCCAGGCCCAGGGATTCTCCGAAGCGGGTCAGCGCGGCCTGCACCAAGGCGGACACCCCGGGCACGCAAGCGGCCCCCATTTGCACACTGCAAAGCAGCAAAGCACCGGTTTTGAGGCGGTGCATCTGGCGAATCTGGTCTTCACTCAGGCGCTGGCCCACGCTGGCCAGGTCGATCGCCTGTCCACCCGCCATGCCCTGGTAGCCCGAAGCACGGGCCAACAAAGCCACACAGGCCGCTTGCACCTCAGGGCGCACACTGCCGTCTTGTGGCGTCAGCATCTCAAAGGCCAGGGTTTGCAAGGCATCACCGGCCAGCAAGGCCTGTGCCTCACCAAACTGCACATGCACCGTGGGTTTGCCGCGTCGGAGCACATCGTTGTCCATGCAGGGCATGTCATCGTGTACCAGGGAATAAGCATGGATCAGCTCAATGGCACAAGCCGCCCGCAAGGCCGCATTCCCGGAAAAGTCATCGCCTACAGCCTCGGCCGTGGCCAGCACAAGCAAGGGTCGCAAGCGTTTGCCCCCATCGAGCACCGCGTAACGCATGGCCTGCCCCAATGCAGCCGGTGAATCGGCCTGAATGCCATCGGACAAAGCCGACTCGACACGGTCCAGATGCGGTTGCATCCAGGCTTTCAGGTCAAAAAATTTCATGCACCGCCCCAGGGTTTCAACTGCCCACCGTCCAGCACCTGAATTTGGTTTTCCACTGCCTTGAGCTTGTCACGGCAATAAGCCAGCAAAACGGCGCCGCGCTGGTAGCCGCTCAGCAATTGGTCCAAAGGCATCTGGCCCGACTCCAGTGCGCCGACCAAAGACTCAAGCTCTGACAAAGCCGCCTCGTACGAGGCAGGCAAAGCCACAGCAGAGGCGTCAGCGAGATCGGTTTTGGCGGCCTTGGACATGGGGGTTCCGAAAAAAACCTGATTTTAGGCCTTAAGCCTTGGCCAGGCTGACAACCCGCTGCATCGAAACCCAAGGACGCCCATTTCCTGAAATTTCCACGGCATGTGACATCGCACACGGCTGACACAAGCCCACAGGGTAGAATTGATGCTCATCGGCAGGAAATTTCCTGTCATTTTTTTGCGCAGTATTCCTTGAATTCAGCGCTTTGTTCCTGCCCCTTCATAGGGGGAGTCTCTAGGTCAGGTCATCCATGTCTGATTTAAGTCTTCAACTGCAGCAGGCCGCAAGCCAACTACCAGTTTCCACTTATTTCGATGAAGCGCTTTTTCAGCGCGAATTGAACACGCTCTTCCGGCAGGGTCCACGCTATGTGGGCCACCAGTTGGCCGTGCCCATCCCGGGCGACTACTTCGCCCTGCCCCATGAGGCCGAAGGCCGCGCCCTGGTGCGCAATGCCCAAGGCGGGGTCGAGCTTGTCTCCAACGTCTGCCGTCACCGCCAGGCCGTCATGCTCAATGGCCGGGGCAACCTGCACACCCAACAAAAAGGCAGCGCAGGCGGCAACATCGTCTGCCCGCTGCACCGCTGGACCTATTCACCCAGCGGACAGCTTCTGGGGGCGCCGCATTTTGAACAAGACCCCTGCCTGAACCTGAACAATTACAAGTTGCAGGAATGGAACGGTTTGCTTTTCGAAGACAACGGTCGCGACATTGCCGCCGACTTGGCGGGCATGGGGCCACGTGCGCAGCTTGATTTTTCAGGCTACGCCCTCGACCGGGTTGAACTGCACGAGTGCAACTACAACTGGAAGACCTTCATTGAGGTGTATCTGGAGGATTACCACGTGGGTCCCTTTCACCCGGGGCTGGGCCAGTTTGTGACCTGTGACGACCTGAGTTGGGAGTTCAAGGAACACTACTCGGTGCAAACCGTGGGGGTTTCCAGCGGCTTTGGCAAACCTGGGTCAGACACCTATAAAAAGTGGCATGAGGTGCTGCTGAAGTACCGCAACGGCCAATTGCCCGAGCGCGGTGCCATCTGGCTGACCTATTACCCGCACATCATGGTCGAGTGGTACCCCCATGTGCTGACGGTGTCCACCTTGCACCCGATCAGCCCCACCAAGACCTTGAACATGGTCGAGTTTTACTACCCTGAAGAGATCGTGGCCTTTGAACGCGAATTTGTGGAAACCCAGCAGGCCGCCTATATGGAAACCTGCATCGAGGACGACGAAATTGCCGAGCGAATGGATGCGGGCCGCAAAGCCCTGTTGACACGTGGCGACAACGAGATCGGCCCCTACCAAAGCCCCATGGAAGACGGCATGCAACACTTCCATGAGTGGTACCGCCGTCAAATGGCCGGGCTCTGAAAGTTACTGGCCGATGCAAGCCTCCTGGATGATTCTCGCGTCCTTGTTCTTTTCGATGATGGGCGTGTGCATCAAATTTGCATCGGATCACTTTCACACCTTTGAGCTGGTTTTTTTCAGGGGTCTGATCGGGATCATTTTCATGATCACCGTCTGCCGCATGCAAGGCGTTTCATTGCGAACCCCCATCCCCATGATGCATGTCTGGCGCTCGGTGGTGGGGGTGACCTCACTGGCCGCATGGTTCTACGCCATTGCCCATCTGCCCTTGGCCACAGCCATGACGCTCAACTACATGAGTGGCATCTGGGTGGCCGTTTTTCTGGTGGGGGGCACCTTGGTCATGGGCAAACTGGAAGACGCCACCCGACAAGGCCCCATCGTGCTGACGGTGATCGCGGGTTTTGGCGGCGTCATCTTGTTGCTGCGCCCCACCATTGAACAAGACCAATTGTTTGCCGCCATCGTCGGTTTGCTGTCGGGCTTGATCGCCGCCCTGGCCTATATGCAGGTGGCCGCTTTGGGGCGGCTCAACGAACCGGAAGCCCGCACCGTGTTTTATTTTTCAGTCGGCACCACGGTGGTGGGGGCTGTTCTGATGCTGGTCGCCGGTGTCAGCCCCTGGATGTGGCCCAGTGCCCTTTGGTTGCTGCCCATTGGCTTGCTGGCAGCGCTGGGTCAGTTGTGCATGACCAAAGCCTACAGCCGGGGTTCAACCCTGGTCGTCGCCAATCTGCAGTATTCGGGCATCGTCTTTGGCGCCTTGTTTGGTCTGATGCTGTTTGGCGACCAAATTCCGCTCATGGGTTGGCTGGGCATTGCCCTCATCATGGCCAGCGGCATCGCATCCACCGTTTTACGCAACCGCGCTTTGCCCAGAGCACCCGCAGAAGAACACTGAACCAGGAGACTTGACCATGTACGACTTGCTGATCACTGCCCCCGAATTACAACAACTGCAGCAACAGGGCGCCTCCTGCGCGGTGCTCGACTGCAGTTTTGACCTGATGAACCCCGCATCGGCCGATGGCCTTTTTGAAGCCGAGCACATTGCTGGCGCGTGGCATGCCCACATGGACAGGCACCTGAGCACACACAACACGGCGCTGGCTGTGAACGGTGGGCGTCACCCCCTGCCACAGCGCGAGATCGTGGCGCAATGGCTGGGCAGTCTGGGCATCCACAATGGCCTGCAAATCGTGGTGTACGACCGCAACAAGGGGCACTATTGCGGCCGCTTGTGGTGGATGCTGAAATGGTTGGGGCACGATGCCGTGGCGGTGCTCGATGGCGGTCTGCAGGCCTGGAAAGACGCGGGCGGCCCATTGGCCTTTGGCCCGGCGGCCCCCGGCGTGCCGGCCCGCTTCGAGCTGAAACCGCCGCTGCGCAGTTTGGTGCTGACCGAAACTGTCTCTGCCTCATTGGGTAAGCCCGCGCAAACTGTGATCGATGCCCGTGCTGGCGCACGTTACCGCGGCGAGGTGGAACCGCTGGACCCGGTGGCAGGGCACATTCCGGGCGCAATCAATCGCCCATTCACCGAAAATTTCACGGAGGATGGCCGTTTCAAACCTGCCGATGTACTCAAAGCCGAGTGGCGCCAGGTGCTGGCAGGCCGACCTGCCAGCAGCGTTGTGCACCACTGCGGCAGTGGTGTGACCGCTGTGCCCAATCTGATCGCGATGGAGTTGGCTGGTTTTGGCGCCACCGCGCTTTATGCGGGCAGCTGGAGCGAATGGTGCCGCACGCCTGGCCTGCCCTGCGCCAAAGGCTGACTGGGCTGCGGAGATTCCAGCGCTGCGGTCTGCGCGCGCTGTTTTTTAGTGGCTGTGTCCGGCCACCGTGCTGACCAGCACCACCATGCCCATGCCCACAGCCAGCCAGATGATCTGCGCCGCCGTCTCACGCGCAGACAGGCGTGTTTGCAACTGGGGAATCAGGTCAGCCAGCGCCACATACACAAAGCTGCTGCTGGCCACCACCAGAAAATAAGGCAGCCAGTCGTGCAAAGCGTCGACCAAAACATAACCTACAGCCCCCCCAAAAGCCGTGATCGCCCCGGCCATGGAGACTTTGACAATGGCCGCCTGGCGGCTGCTGCTGCCCTGGCGCAAAACGGCCAGGTCACCCATATGGTGTGGCACTTCATGCGCCATCACAGCCAAGGCCGCAATCACGCCCAGGCGAATGTCTGCGATGAAGGCCGAAGCGATCAGAATGCCATCGCCAAAACAATGCACGCTGTCACCGGCCAACACCGCCCACTGGCCTCGAGGTGACTCGACGGGCCTTGCCGCCGCATCTGAATGGCCGCTCGCATCTGCATGGGTGTGCGCTACCGACTTGTCTGAATGATGTGCATGGCCGTGGCCATGGTCATCATGCCCATGGCCATCGCCATGGTGGTGCTCATGTCCGTGGTGCCACAGTTCGGCCTTGTCGAGCAAAAAGAAGAACAAAAGCCCCAGCAACAAGGTGAGAAAGAGCGCGTGGGCGCCCGCTTCACTTTCGAAAGCTTCCGGCAACAAATGCAAAAAGGATGTGGCCAGCAAAGCCCCGGCTGCCAGACTCAACATGTGTTGGGTGTAGCGACTCAGCACGCCGAAACTCAGCCAGGCCGCCACCCAGACGCTGCCAATGCCTGCCACCAAAGTGCCCACCAAAATCGCCAATAAAGTCATCATGTTTCCCGGAGCGCACAGCACCCCAAAACAAACCGCCCAAAAGGGCGGCCGTTGCGTTCATAAAATCAGGCCACGCCATGGCGTTTGAGCCAAGCCAGCAAGCGCTGCCAACCATCTTCTGCAGCCGCCTTGCGAAAGCTGGGTCGGTAATCGGCATGAAAAGCGTGCGGGGCTTCAGGATAAACCACAAACTCACTGGCTTTGGCTGCTGCGGGGCCTTGAGCCAAATCAGTTTTCATCTTATCAACCGTGTCAAGGGGGATGCCTGTATCTGCAGCGCCATACAAACCCAGCACGGGGGCCTGGAGTTTGCCCACCAAGGCTGTCGGGTGGCTTGGGGTCAGAGCCGTGGCGTTGCCCACCAGACGGCCGTACCAAGCGATGCCCGCCTTGAGCTTGGGCTGGTGCGCGGCATACAACCAGGTGATTCGCCCACCCCAGCAAAAGCCCGTGATCGCAAGCTTGTCGGGATTGCCGCCATTGGCCGCCGCCCAAGCCACACAAGCGTCCAGATCGGCCATCACCTGTGCATCAGGCACCTTGGAGATGACTTCGGCCTGCAGTTTGGCAATTTCGCCATAGGACGTGGCATCGCCTTGGCGGACAAACAATTCGGGCGCTATGGCCATGTACCCGGCTTGGGCCAGACGGCGCGTGACATCGGCGATGTACTCGTGCACCCCGAAAATTTCAGAGATCACCAGCACCACCGGCAAGCCGGTTTTACCCGCAGGTGCGCTGCGGTAGGCGGGCATCTTGAAGCCATTTACATCAATGGTCACTTCCCCCGTGACCAGCCCGGCTGAAGGGGTTTTGACCGCGGTTTGCGCCATGAGCGGTACCGCTGCTGCGGCGTAACCCACGCCCAACGCGGCTTTCAAGGCCACCCGACGAGTGGTGCCATTGGCGCCGATTCGCCCACCCAACAGGGCTTGCGTGTCATCAATCAAGTCTTTGTTCACTTTAATTCTCCAGAATCAAGATTTTAAAAAGTCAGTTATCTTGGCACAGGCTTGTTTGGGCTGCAATAAATCAGGGAATTACACTGCCACCATGTCTGTCGCCACACTGCCTGTTTTGTATTCATTTCGCCGATGCCCGTACGCCATTCGGGCACGGCTGGCTTTGCAAGCCAGCGGTGTGGTTTATGAACTGCGCGAAGTGGTGCTGAAAAACAAGCCCGCCCACATGCTGGCCTTGTCGCCCAAAGGCACCGTGCCGGTGTTGTGGGTGCCCAGCCAAGAACCCGCCCAAGAAGGACGGGTCATCGAGCAAAGTCTGGACATCATGCTCTGGGCTTTGCGACAGCGCGACCCGAATCAGTGGCTTCCAAGCAGTTTGGCCGACTTGCAAAAGTCTCTGGAAAAAATTGCGGTCAATGACGGTTTGTTCAAAACCCATCTGGACCGCTACAAATACCCCACCCGCTTTGGCCTGGTCAACGGCCTGCAAGATCGCGACTTGGCATCTGTCTTACTGCTCGAACTGGATGCCGAACTTCAACAACAAAATTTTTTGTCAGGCCCCCACTGGGGACTCACCGATGCAGCACTGGCCCCTTTTGTCAGGCAGTTTGCACATGTGGACCGCCCCTGGTTCAACACACAAAATTGGGCTGTCCTGAAGCAATGGTTGACCAATTTTGAGACCGCAGCCGACTTCACCAAGACCATGGAAAAAAGGTCAAACACCTCAACAACCGATGATTTTTGAGGGCCAGAGCAGCCTGCCGATCAGTGCGCCTGCTCCCAATTGGGCCCAAACCCCACCTCGGCCAGCAAGGGCACCTTGAGGTCAGCCACGCTGGCCATGATGCGCGGAATTTCTGCCCGCACCCATTCGACCTCTGACTCGGGCACCTCGAACACCAACTCGTCGTGCACCTGCATGATGACCTTGGTGAACTTGCCCTGCTCGTCCAGCGCCTTTTGCACCGCCACCATGCTCAGCTTGATCAGGTCCGCTGCTGTGCCCTGCATGGGCGCATTGATGGCCGCGCGCTCGGCCCCGGCGCGGCGGGGGCCGTTGGGGCTGTTGATCTCGGGCAGCATCAGGCGACGGCCAAACACCGTCTCGACATAGCCCAAGGCCTTGGCCTGGGCGCGGGTGGCATCCATGTAGTGCTTGACGCCCGCAAAACGCTCGAAGTATCGGGCGATGTAATTTTTGGCGGCCGTGTTGTCAATGCCCAGCGCCTTGGCCAGGCCGAAGGCACTCATGCCGTAGATCAGGCCGAAGTTGATGGTCTTGGCGTAGCGGCGTTGCTCGCTGCTGACGGTGTCGGGCGTCAGGCCAAACACCTCGGCGGCTGTTGCTTTGTGCACATCCAGCCCCTCTTGAAAGGCCTTGAGCAAGGCCGCGTCATCGCTCAGGTGGGCCATGATGCGCAGCTCGATCTGGCTGTAATCGGCGCTGGCGATCAGGCAAGCGGACGGGGCCACAAAGGCCTCGCGCACCTTGCGGCCCTCGGCGGTGCGCACCGGGATGTTCTGCAAATTCGGCTCGTTGCTCGACAAGCGACCCGTCACCGCCACCGCCTGGGCGTAATGCGTGTGCACCCTGCCCGTGCGCGGATGCGCCATCTGCGCCAGCTTGTCGGTGTAGGTGCCCTTGAGTTTGGAAAGGCTGCGGTGCTCCAGAATGCGGGCGGGCAGCGGGTAATCCTCGGCCAGTTTTTCCAGCACTTCTTCGTCGGTACTGCGAGCACCCGTGGCGGTTTTCTTGACCACGGGCAGGCCCAGTTTGTCAAAGAAAATTTCGCCCAATTGCTTGGGGCTGGCCAGGTTGAAGGGCTGGCCTGCAATCTCATAGGCTTCGAGTTCAAGCTGAACAATGCGCTCACCCAAGGCCTGGCTTTGCGCCGCCAACGTGGGGGCGTCGATCAACACGCCGTTGCGCTCAATGCGAAACAGCGCTTCGCTGGTGGCCATTTCCAGCTCGTAAATGCGTTTGAGCCCGGCTGCGGCTTCGATCTGCGGCCACAGCACCCCATGCACGTCCAGGCACTGCTCGGCGTCTTCGCACGAATAATGCGCCGCCTTCTCAACATCGACCTGCGCAAACGGGATCTGGTGAGCGCCCTTGCCACACAAGTCTTCGTAGTTGACGCCTTGGCGTCCCAGATGGCGCTCGGCCAGGTTCGCCAGGCCGTGCGGTTTGTGCACTTCGAGCACATAGCTTTCCAGCATGGTGTCATGGGCGTAGCCCCTCACCTCGATGCCGTGGTTGGCCAACACGTGGCGGTCGTATTTGACGTGCTGGCCCAGCTTAGGGTGGGCCGGGTTTTCAAGCCAGGGCTTGAGCCTGGCCAGCACATCGGCCAGCGGCAGTTGCGCGGGGGCACCCGGGCCGTTGTGCGCCAGCGGTATATAGGCCGCTTCGCCCACTTTCACGCTCAAAGAAATGCCCACGATCTCTGCGCGCATCGCATCGAGCGAGGTGGTTTCGGTGTCAATGGCGGTCAGCGGCGCTTGCGTGATGCGCGCCATCCATTCGTCAAACATGGCCCAGTCGAGCACCGTGACGTAGTTCAATTCGCTCAAGTTGCGGATCACAACGTTGGCCGCATGGCCCGGTGCTGCAAGTTCGGATGCAGACTCAGGCACATCAGGGTCGGCAAACAAATCGCCCATGCCCGTGTCTTTGACCGGCGTGGTCGGCTTGGGTTTGGTGGCTGTTTTGATGGCTGGCGAGGGCACCGGTCCACCCAGCGACTGGACCAGGCCGCGAAAGCCGTAGGTTTGGTAAAAGTCGCGCAATTTGGCGTTGTCTGGCTGGCCCATGTGCAAAAAGTCCAACTTGGGCATGTCGGGCACCCAGCCGTTCAGGTCGCAATCGGTCTTGATGGTCAGCAGTTTGCGGCCGGTGGGCAGCCAGTCGATGGACTGGCGCAGGTTTTCACCCGCCACGCCCTTGATTTCATCGGCATGCGCCACCAGGTTGTCGAGCGAGCCATATTCCTGCAGCCACTTGGCAGCGGTCTTGGGGCCCACCTTGGCGACACCCGGCACGTTGTCCACCACATCGCCCACCAGGGCCTGAAAGTCCACCATCAGGCGAGCGGGCACCCCGAACTCGGCCTCCACACCGGCCAGGTCGCGGCGCTTGCCGTTCATGGTGTCGATGATGGTGATGTGCTGGTCCACCAGTTGCGCCAGGTCCTTGTCGCCGCTCGACACAATAACCTCTATGCCCTGCGCCGAAGCGGCATAAGCCAACGTACCGATCACGTCATCGGCCTCGACACCGGGCACATCCAGCACCTTCCAGCCGAGCAGGCGAACCAGCTCATGGATAGGCTCGATTTGCGCCCGCAAATCGTCGGGCATGGGGCTGCGGTGCTGCTTGTATTCCGGGTAAATTTCATCCCGAAAGGTCGGGCCCTTGGCGTCGAACACGCAAGCGGCGTAAACAGCGGGCACATCCTTGCGCAACCGCTCCATCATGTTGATCATGCCGCGAATGGCCCCGGTGGCGGGACTGCTTGGGTCGCCGGGCACTGCCCGCAAGTCGGGCATGGCATGAAAAGCCCGGTACAGGTAGCTGGAGCCGTCGACCAGCAGCAAAACCGGTTTGGAGGGGGCGGTGTCAGGTGTGTTTTCGCTCATCCCCCGATTGTGTACCGGGTTAAAGCATTTTCTTCCCCCTCCAGATCGGCGCCAGGGTCTGTGCCGGGGCGATGTGGCAAAGCGAAGCGCCTCTGACCTGGTCATGGCTGGCTTTTCGCCCTCTACAATCGCTCTTTTCCCACCTTGGCCAGCTCTCCAGCTGGCCCTCTGACGGCTCTCCCCCCATGGCGGTATTCACCGAAGTCACCGAAACCCAGGCCAACGACCTGATGCAGTCCCTGAATCTGGGGACTCTGACCGAATTGCGCGGCATTGAAGGCGGCATTGAAAACACCAACTATTTCGCCACCACCG
>CAIZSE010000166.1 GCA_903935585.1 uncultured Burkholderiales bacterium
GTCGTGGGTCACCACCACAAAGGCTGTGCCGCGCTCACGCGCCAGTTGCAGCATCTGCTCAAACACGCCATCGGCGGTCTCGCGGTCCAGGTTGCCTGTGGGTTCGTCAGCCAATACGCAAGCCGGGTCATTGACCAGGGCGCGGGCCAGTGCCACACGCTGGCGTTCGCCACCTGACAATTCCGAGGGTCGGTGGTGCAAGCGTTCGCCCAAGCCCACAAGCTGCAGCCATTGCGTGGCCACTGCAGCCGCTTCGGTGCGGTCTTGCCTGCGGATCCACAAAGGCATGGCCACGTTGTCCAGCGCGCTGAACTCGGGCAACAAATGGTGAAATTGGTAAACAAAACCAAGATAGCGGTTGCGCCACAGGCCTTGCTCTGAAGCGCTCAAGGCGGACAGCAACTGGCCCTTGAGTTGCACCGAGCCTTGGGTGGGAGCATCCAGCCCGCCCAGCAAATGCAGCAACGTGCTTTTGCCCGAACCCGAAGCGCCCACGATGGCCAGCGTTTCGCCGGAACGCACCTCCAGATCCACCCCTTGCAGCACGGTCACATCCAGACGGCCTTCGGTGAAACGCTTGGTCAGGCCTTGGGCTTTCAAAACGGTCTCACTCATAACGCAGCGCCTCTGCAGGATTGACCTGGCTGGCGCGCCAGCTGGGGTAGAGCGTGGCCACAAAGGCCAGCACCAAAGAAATGAGCGCCACGGGCCAGATGTCGCTGGCGAGCGGCTCGCTGGGCATGCGACTGATCAGGTAAATGTCACGCGGCAAGAAGCTGGCATTGAACAGTGTTTCCAGCGCGGGCACGATCACATCGATGTTGAAGGCCACCAGCAGACCCAGCAACAAGCCGCTCATCGTGCCGATCACCCCCACCGTGGCACCCTGCACCACAAAAATACCCATGACACTGCGCGGACTGGCCCCCAGGGTGCGCAAGATCGCGATGTCGGCCCGCTTGTCGGTGACGGTCATCACCAGCGTACTGACCAGGTTGAAGGCAGCCACTGCCACGATCAGCGTGAGGATGATGAACATCATCCGTTTTTCCACCTGAACGGCGGCAAACCAGGTCTTGTTTTGCTGTGTCCAGTCGCGCACGAAAAAGGACGGCCCCAAATCCAGTTGCAAGTCGCGAGCGACCTCACGGGCCAGGTGCAAGTCCTTGAGCTTCAAGCGCACCCCGCTGGGCCCTTCGAGACGAAACATGCGGGCCGCGTCATCCACATGCATCAAGGCCAGCGCCGAGTCGTATTCGTAATGGCCTGAAGAAAATGTGCCCACCACGCCCATTTGCTTCATCCGGGGCACCACGCCTGCGGGCGTGACTTGGCCCGAAGGCGACACCAAAGTCACCGGGTCACCGGTCTGCAGACCCAGATTGCTGGCCAGGTCGCGGCCCAGCACCAGGCTGAAGGCACCCGATTGCAAGCGCAACAACACGCCCGCCTGGGTGTCCGACGACAGGTCGCTGACTTCGGGCTCCAGCGCCGGGTCGATGCCCCGCACCAGCACGCCCTTCATGTCTTCGCCCCTCGCCAGCAATGCCTGCGCCGTGATGAAAGGGGCCGCACCCACCACCTGAGGGTGCGACTTCAGGCGGGCCAGCAAAGACGGCAAGTCGGCCACTGCAGCGCCGTCTGCGGCATACACCTCGATGTGCGAGACCACGCCCAGCATGCGGTCGCGCACCTCTTTTTGAAAGCCGTTCATCACGCTCAGCACGATGATCAGTGCCGCCACACCCAGGCCAATGCCCATCATGGACACGCCGGAAATGAAGGAAATGAAGCCATTGCGACGGGTGGCGCGGCCTGCGCGTGTGTAACGCCAGCCAAGAACCAATTCGTAGGGAATGTTTTTGAAAAAAGACATAAGCCGCTATTGTGACCAATCGACCGGGACCGTGTCCGCCCTCCGCAGCAAAGCCTGCGACTGGTCGGCCATGGCGTTTTTCTGCGCGAAGGACTTCCAGCTTTTTTTGAGCCCATGGTTTTGCAAGGAGCTTGCGTATTTTAAAAGCCCTGCGCACCATGCGTTTAAGCTCTCAGTTTTGGCAGCGCCTTGCGCGGCGCTCCAGCCTGTTGCACCCATTACCCCGCCCATGAACCACCCTGCCCTGCCTTTGTTTCCCGGTTTTGCGCACCAGCAGGTCGAAGTCGCCCCGAACCAGCACATCTCGGCCATGCGGGGTGGCCAAGGCCCTGGCTTGTTGTTGTTACACGGGCACCCGCAGACCTTGGCGATCTGGCACAAGGTGGCCCCCACTTTGGCCCAGCATTTCAGCGTGGTGGCGGCCGACCTGCGGGGTTATGGCGACTCGTCCAAACCCGAGGGCGGCCCGGACCATGCCGCTTATGCCAAGCGCAGCATGGCGCAAGACCAAGTGGTTTTGATGCAGCGCTTGGGCTTTGACCAATTTCATGTGCTGGCGCATGACCGAGGGGCCCGCGTGGCCCACCGGCTGGGCATGGACCACCCGCAGGCCGTGCGCCAAATGGTCTTGCTCGACATCGCGCCCACGCTGGCCATGTATGCCCAAACCACCGAGGCCTTTGCACGGGCTTACTGGCATTGGTTTTTTTTGATCCAAGCGCAACCCATGCCTGAACGTTTGATTCAGGCCGACCCGGCCGCCTACGTGACCGATGTACTGGGCAAGCGCAGCGCCGGGCTGGCCCCCTTCGATGCGCGAGCGCTGGCCGAATACCAGCGCTGCTTGGCACTGCCGGGCGCAGCCCACGGGCTGTGCGAAGACTACCGTGCTGCGGCCAGCATCGACCTGGTGCACGACCGGGAAGACGTCGCCAAGGGGCGGCGACTGGAGATGCCCATTCAGGTGCTGTGGGGCGAGCAAGGCGTGGTGCAGCGCTGTTTTGACCCGCTCAAGGAATGGCAAAAAGTGGCCAACCAAGTCAGCGGCCAGGTCCTGCCCTGCGGCCACTACATCGCCGAAGAAGCACCGGACGCCTTGCTGGCGCAGGTGCTGCCGTTTTTGAACCAGACGCCCGCATGAGCCAGCACAACCGGCTCGGCATTCTCACCATGACCGGGGCCATGGTGTTTTTTGTCGTCAACGATGCGCTGGTCAAGTGGGTCAGCACCGACCTGCCCACGCCGCAACTGATTTTTGTGCGCGGCGTCATGACCACCGCCTTGCTGTTGGCCCTGGCGGCTTGGATGGGCCAGTTGCGCTTGTGGCGCAGCGCGCTCACCCGCTCAGTGCCCACCCGGGCCCTCGTCGACAGCCTGGCCTCCTTCACCTACCTCACGGCGATGTTTCACATGCCGCTGGGCAATGCCACGGCGATCAACCTGGCCGGTCCCTTGTTTTTGACGATGCTGGCGGTGTTTTTTTTACACGAACGGGTGAGCTTGGGCCGCTGGGCTTTGATCTTGTTGGGCTTTGCAGGCGTGCTGCTGGTGGTGCAACCGCGCGCGGGCGAATTCAACAGCTACGCTTGGCTGTGCCTGTTGGCCGCCATGCTGCACGCCGGGCGCGATTTTTTGACACGCCTGGTGCCCGCCCAAGTGCCCTCTTTGCTGATCACCTTGTCCACCGCCATGATGGTGACGCTGCTGGCGGGCGTGTGGAGCATGTTCGAGCCTTGGCGAGCCATGAGCACCACGCACATCGGGCAGTTGTTCGCTGCGGCCATGTGCCTGGCAGCGGGTTACCACCTGCTCACGCTCAGCATGCGTTGGGGCGACATGAGCGTGATCGGGCCTTTTCGCTACAGCGGCTTGCTGATGGCGCTGCTGCTCGGTTACCTGATGTGGGGCGACGTGCCCAACGGGCTGGCTTGGTGCGGCATCGCGCTGGTGGTGGCAGCGGGTTTGGGCTTGCTTCAGGCCGAGCGCCTGCGCAAGCAGGCCTTGCTGGCCATGGAGTGAGCGGCACCCGTCCATACCTGCTGGCTTTGCGCGCTAGCGACAGGCCACAGCCAGCGCCTGATCAATGTCCCACAGGATGTCGTCCAGGTTTTCCAGGCCGACCGAGATGCGCACCATGTCGGGCGGCACGCCTGCGGCCAGTTGCTGGGCTTCGTCGAGTTGGCGGTGGGTGGTGCTGGCCGGGTGACTGATCAGGGTGCGGGTGTCACCAATGTTGACCAGATGGCTCATGAACTGCGCCGACTCGATGAACTTGACCCCTTGGGCCAAACCGCCTTTCACGCCAAAAGACAACAGGCCCGATGCACCGCGCATCTGGCGCATCAGCAAGGCATGTTGCGGGTGATCGGCCAAGCCCGGGTAATTGACCCAGGCCACGCGCGGATCGGCTTGCAGGTATTGGGCCACGCCCAGCGCGTTCTCGCAGTGCTTTTGCATGCGCAAGGGCAGGGTCTCGACGCCTTGCAGGATTTGCCAGGCGCTCATGGGGCTGAGCGCGGCGCCAAAAACGCGCAGGCTTTCCATGCGGCAGCGCATGGTGAAGCCGAAGTCGCCAAAGGTCTCGTAAAACTTCACGCCGTGGTAGCCCTGCGAGGGCTCGGTCATCCCCGGAAATCGGCCGTTGTCCCACGGAAACTTGCCCCCTTCGACCACCACCCCACCCAGTGTGGTGCCGTGCCCCGCCAGGTATTTGGTGGCCGAATGCACCACGATGTCGGCGCCCAGCGCCAGCGGGTTGCACAGCAGGGGGCTGGGCACCGTGTTGTCAATGATCAGGGGCACGCCATGCGCGTGGGCCACATCGGCCACGGCTGCGATGTCCAGCACCACCATGCTCGGGTTGCCCAGGCTTTCAGCGTAAACGGCCCGGGTATTGGGCCGCATGGCCGCTGCAAAAGCCTCGGGCTGGGTGGCATCGACAAAGCTGGTCTCGATGCCGAACTTGGCCAGACTCACGGCCAGCATGGTGACCGAGCCACCGTACAAAGCGCCGGCGGCCACCACGTGGTCACCCGATTGCAAGATGGTCATCAAGGCCATTGTTTCAGCCGCCATGCCTGACGCACTGGCCACGGCGGCACGTCCGCCTTCCAATGCGGCCACCCGTTCTTCGAGCACGGCCACCGTGGGGTTGCTCAGGCGCGAATACACATTGCCAAAGGTCTGCAGGTTGAACAGCGAGGCCGCATGCTCGGCGCTGTCAAACACGAAGCTGGTGGTCTGGTAAATGGGCAAAGCACGAGCACCGGTGACCGCGTCGGGAATTTGCCCAGCGTGAATGGCCAGAGTTTCGGGGTGGAATTTGCGGTCGGTCATGGTGGGCAAAAAAATGTGGCTGGATGCCGGGTGAAGGGGTCATTCAAACTGGGGCAATTCCGTGGTGATGCCCATGGAAAAATCTCACAACATTCGGCGTGCCGAGATGATGCCTGTGTTGACACCGACCCAGTTCAGGCCACCGAACAGGCGGGCGTGTTCGATCTTGACGCAACGGTTCGTGACCGAATCCAGCCCGGCCTGGCGTGCCAAGGCATCGGCCTCGGGGTTGGCTACGCCCAGTTGTTGCCACAGGCAAAGAGCGCCGATCTGAACAGCTTGCTGCGCAATCGGCAACACATCTTCGGCACGCCGAAAAACATCGACCATGGCCACCTTGAACGGGATGTCGCTCAGGCTGGCGTAACAGGTTTCCCCCAGCACCTGGCCACCCACGTAGCGTGGGTTGACTGGCACGATGCGAAAGCCGTGCGACTGCATGTACTTGGCCGCGAAATAGCTGGGCCGATGCCATTCGGCAGACAAACCCACCACAGCGATGGTGCGGCAGGTGGTGAGAATGCGCCGCAGCGCTTGCAAGTCATTGTTCATGGCATCTCGTTCAAAAATTCAGCCTGTTCAAGCCCATCAGTAGCGCGTCTGCCCGCTGGCTTTCATCTGCCTGGAAGCCCAAGTGGCGCAAAGGGACAGGACCAGACACACCGCCATCACCCCCAGGTAATGGCCACTGAAGTCAAAGACCGCCCCCGCCAGCACAGGCCCCAGCAGATTGCCCAAAGCCGCACCGCTGTAAAGCGTCCCGACCACGCTGGCCACCGATTTTCCGCCAAAGTAATCCATGCACAGAGCCGGCAAAAGCGACACGATGCTGCCGTAACTCAGACCAAACCAAAGGGCAAACAAGGCCAGCAACACATGCCCGCTGGCTGCCCCCCACAACAAATACGACGCCCCCATGGACAGTTGCATCAGCACCAGGGTTTGCGCCCGTCCCAGCCGGTCAGCCACCAGACCAATCGCAAAGCGTCCCACCAGACTGCCCACACCGATCAACCCGACCAGGCCGACGGCCAGCGCCTCAGTCAGGCCCAGATCGCGCGCCGATGCCGACACATGGGCAAAGGGAATGAACATGACGGGCGAGGCCAGCACGGTGGCCAGGTACAGCCAGCGAAATGTGGGCGTGCGCAGGGTCTCGCGCAATGTCAGGCCACTGGCCGAACCCCCTGCACCGGCGCTCATGCCCGGCCCGTTGGTGGCAGGCGCTCGTCGCAGCAAGGCCGCCGCCAGCAGGCCCAGCACCAAAACCCCCAAGGCCAGGGCGCGCATCGCCTCGCGCCAGGGCATGGGGCCAATGGCCATGGCCACCAGCACCGGCACCAGCAAGGTGCCCGCACCCACACCCGAACTGGCAATGCCCCCGGCCAAGCCTCGGCGGGTGGTGAACCAGGGCTGAACACTGGCAATCGAGGGCGTGTAGACCAGGGCAATGCCCAAGCCCACCAGCAAACCATAGCTGAGGTACACCGCCAACAAGGAAGTTGCCCAACTGGTGGCCAGCAGACCCAGTGCAATCAGGGCCATGCCGGCCGAGCACACCAGGCGGGGGCCGAATCGGTCGGCCAGCATGCCGCCACCGGCACCCAGGACAAAGTAAACAAATCCGGACAGGCCAAAAATCCAGGACACCTCGGCCCGTTGCGCCGAAAATTCGGCAGCAAACGGTTCAAAAAAAGCCGCGAACGAATAAGACACCCCAAAGATCAGCGCCAGGCAAACAAAGGTGGCCCAAACCACCACCCAGGCATAGGGGGTCTCTTTCATGCGGTCTCCGGAGTTCTTGAAGTGTCGGTCATTGTGCCTTTGAAAATGCGACAAGCCTTCCACCGGTAAGTGCCTGACAAGACAAGCCTTCCACTGGTAAGTGCCTGACAAGATCAGCCTTTTTGATTTGGGTAAATTCCCACCACGCCCATAATGATTTTTCAAACCGCTTCAAAGGCCCGGCCATGAACGCCACAGAACGTGACCAACTTCAGCAATTTTTGACCGCTTTGCGACAAACCCGCGCAGACCCCAAAGACCCGATGGCCGACGACCTCATCCGCCAAGCGGTTGCAAGCCAGACCGATGCGCCTTACTTGCTGGTGCAACGTGCCATGGGTTTGGGCATGGCCCTGGATGCAGCGCAAATCCGCATTCAGCAACTGGAGGCGCAATGCGCGCAGCAGCAGGCCCTGTTGCAGGCAACGCAATCGCCCGCACCTGCGTCCAGCGGCTTTTTGATGTCCGGGTCGCAGGCCTGGGGCAGAGGCGCAGAGACACCTGCCGTGCCACCCATTGCAACTGCAAACAAGCCCATGCCCTCTCCTGCCGCGAGTTCGCCTGCCTTGGCAGCCCAGCCCGGCGCGAGCCCGTGGGGGGGTGGTTTGATGGCCCAGATGGCCACCACTGCGGCGGGCGTGGTGGCTGGCGGCCTCCTGTTTCAGGGCGTTCAAAGCCTCATGGGTCGCAACACGCCGGCGCCGCAGGATGCATCCCCCTTGAGCAGCGCTCAGGAAGAACCCCTGCAGGGACTGGTGTCACCCTCGGCAGAGCCTGCCGATGTGGCGGATGCGGGCGATGCATCCTGGGACCAGGGCGAAGACTGGGCCTGATGTATGAACAAACCCCAACCAGAGCACAAGTCCAAAAGTCTGGAAGATGTGGTGCTCAAGTTCATCGAGAGAAACAACCGGGCCATCTGGGCCGTTATTTTTGCCATCGCCCTGGCGGTGATTTATGGCATGAACTCGCGCTGAAGCTTGCAGCTTCAGCGTTATTTGACGCAAGCCCTATCGGGTTTGCAAAACCTGGCTAAAGCAGCACAAAGCCAGGTTTTCTTGGCGGCCCCGTCAGCCTGCGCTGCGAGGGAACACCCGGCACGCGTGGGTTTGACCGGGCCTGCGACAATCAAACCCCATGCACCTGATCATTCCGTACGCGGCCAGCCACACCTTCATGGACCCAGCAGCCTGGCTTGGTTTGAAACTCCCCCACTTGCAAACATTGCTGAGCCTGTTGCAGCGCCAAAAAGCGCTGCAAGACAGCGAAGATTTGGCCCTTCACATGCCACACGAACGCCTTTTGGCCGAGGCGCTGGGCTGGGCGCAAGACAGCGCAGCCCTGCCCTGGGCAGCGTGGCACAGCGCACAACAAGGCCAACCCAGTGCCAAGCCACAAGCCTGGATGACACCCTGCCATTGGCAAGTCGGCATGGACCAGGTGGTGATGCTCGACCCGGCCAGCCTGTTTTTGTCTGACGATGAATCACAGCAATTGCTGCAGGCCATGCAACCGTTTTTGCAAGAAGACGGCTTGCAAGTGACCTGGCACAGCGCCCTGGCCTGGCACGCCCAAGGGGACATGCTGGCCGAAATGCCCACAGCCTCACTCGACCGGGTCATCGGCCAGAACGTGAAGCCCTGGATGCCTGACAGCCCCTCTGCCCATCACGCAGCCAGGCCCCTGCAACGCCTGCAAAGCGAGATGCAGATGCTGCTGTACAACCACCCGGTGAACGACGCCCGTGAAGCGCGCAGACAACACACCGTCAATGCATTCTGGCTGCACGGGGCAGGCACCCTGCTCGCCGGGTCTGGTGCTTTGGCTCAGCCTGTGGCCATGCCCGATGCCCTGCGCGCAGGCGCCTTGCGCGGTGACCTGCAAGCCTGGCAGCAAGCCTGGCAACAGCTTGACGCGACCGCTGTGGCCGACTTGCTCGAGCACTTCAAAGTCACCGGTCAGGCCACGCTGAGCCTGTGCAGCGAGCACGCCGCGCACACCTACGAGGCTGTGCCTGCCACCTGGCACCAGCGAATCACCCGCCTGTTTCAAAACACCACACCTGCAACGGCACTGGCCGCCCTGATGACCCCATGAATTTGCTGACCCGAGATGTACCGCCCCGAAGCGCCTGGGCGCTGGAACAAGCCGGTATTCACCCCCTGCTGGCGCGCCTTTACGCGGCACGCGGCGTGCAGTCCAAAGCCGAACTGGACGACGCGCTGAACCTGCTGCTGCCCCCGACAGACATGCTGGGCACCACCGAAGCTGCCCGGCTGCTGGCCGACGCCATGGCTGACAACAAGCGCTTGTGCATCGTGGCCGATTACGACTGCGATGGCGCGACCGCTTGCGCTGTGGCCGTTCGAGGCCTGCGCATGCTGGGAGCGCTCAACGTGTCCTATCTGGTGCCCGACCGGGTGATCGATGGTTACGGCCTCACGCCAACCATTGCCGAACGTGTACACGCCCAAGGCGCCGACGTGCTGATCACCGTAGACAACGGCATTGCCAGCGTTGCGGGCGTTCAGGCCGCACAAGCCCTGGGCCTGCAGGTGCTGGTGACCGACCACCATTTGCCAGGCAGCGAATTGCCCACGGCCGAAGTCATCGTCAACCCCAACCAACCGGGCTGCGGCTTTGCCAGCAAATCGATCGCGGGGGTGGGTGTGATGTTCTACGTGCTGCTGGCCCTGCGGGCCGAGTTGCGCCAACGCGGCGTGTTTGATACACGCCCTCAGCCCAGGCTGGACGCCCTGCTGCCGCTGGTCGCTTTGGGCACCGTGGCCGACGTGGTGCGGCTGGACCCCAACAACCGCCGCCTGGTGGCGCAGGGCCTGCGCCGTGTGCGCGCGGGTGCCCTGCCACCGGGCATGGCCGCGTTGATGCGTGCAGCCAGCCGCGAAACCGCCAAGGCCACGACGTTTGACTTTGGCTTTGCCCTCGGGCCGCGCATCAACGCCGCGGGCCGTTTGGCCGACATGACACTGGGTATTGAATGTCTGCTGACAGACGATGCAGGCCGCGCCGACGAACTGGCCAAACAGCTGGATGCCATCAACCGCGAACGCCGCGTGATTGAGGGCGACATGCGGGAAATGGCCATGGAGATGGCCGAGTCGCTGTTTGACGAAGGTGACGAACCGCCCCCCGCCATTTGCGTTTTCGACCCGGATTTTCACGAAGGCGTGGTGGGCATTGTGGCCTCGCGCATCAAGGACAAACTGCACCGCCCCACGTTTGTTTTTGCCGCGAGCAGTGCACCAGGCAAAGAACACGAACTCAAGGGCTCGGGCCGCTCCATTGCGGGCTTTCATTTGCGCGACGCACTCGACCTGGTGGCCAAGCGTGCGCCAGGCGTGCTGTTGCGCTTTGGCGGTCACGCCATGGCTGCGGGCTGCACGATTGCCGAAGAACACCTCGATGTGTTTGAAGAAACACTCAACCAGGTGGCCCTGGAATGGCTGGACGCAGCCACCTTGCAACGGCGGCTCGAAACCGACGGACCGCTGCCCGCTGAATACCGCCGGGTGGACCTGGTCGAGATGCTGCACCACGAGGTCTGGGGCCAGGGTTTTGCACCGCCCGTATTTTGCGAAGAGATCGAGGTGGTCTCGCAGCGCTTGGTGGGCGAAAAACACCTGTCGCTCAAGATGAAGCACCAGGGCCAGCCGGTGGATGGCATCTGGTTTGGCCGCACCGAGCCTTTGCCCGCCAAGGTGAAACTGGCTTACCGGCTGGACGCCGACGAGTGGCAAGGGCAAAAGCGGGTGCGCTTTTTGGTGGAAGGCGCCGAACTCTGAGGAACGCCTGGCATCAGTGCTTGGTCGCCACCTTGGCCTGCAAGGCGTTGAGCACCGGCGCTGAAACGAGGCCAGCCACGTCGCCGCCCAATTTGGCGATTTCCCGGACCAGCGTGCTGCTGATGTGCTGCACACCCGCACTGGCGTGCAAAAACACCGTGTCCACTTCAGGGGCCAGATGGCGGTTCATGCCGGACATCTGTGTTTCGTAGTCGTAGTCGGTCATGGAGCGCAGGCCACGCACAATGACCTGCGCGTTTTGAGCGCGCACAAACTCCACGATCAGGCCATCAAAAGGCAGTGCCTTCACATTGGGGCAATCGGCCAGCGCGGCTTGCGCCAGCGCCAGCCGCTCATCAAGCGAAAACAAAGTGTTTTTGTGATGCGCCCGGGCCACGGCAATGATGACTTCGTCAAACATCTGCGCAGCACGTCGAATGGCGTCTTCATGCCCCAACGTGAGCGGGTCGAAGGTGCCGGAATAAACAGCGATGACTGCGGCATTGTCGGATCGGCTCATGGCGATGTCCTTGAGGAGCTTGGGTGGGCTTGACTGTCCAGATCGGGATTATGCGGCGCGTTGCAACAAATGGGCATGCACGGCGCCCGCCTTGAGGTGGCGCACGCACTGCAGACCCAGTGCGTCCAGCGCCTCAGTGCTCCATTTCACGGGCGCTTCCAGGTAAATCCAGCCGCCGGCGGGCACGGCCTTGGTGGCCGCTTTCAAGGCGGGTTCAAACCAGGGGCCATCAAACGGCGGGTCAATGAACACCAGGTCCACACTGCCCGCAGTCAAATGTCCCAACAGGGTCACTGCGTCACCGCGTTGCACGTTGACCATGCTGGCTTTCAAGCGCATGGCGTTGTCTTGCAAGTCGCGCACCAGCACGGCATCTTGCTCGATCATCAGCACATGGGCAGCGCCGCGAGATGCAGCTTCCAGCCCCAGCACACCGGTGCCGGCAAAGGCATCCACGCAGCGCCAGCCGCTCAGGTCTTGTCCAAGCCAGTTGAACAAGGTTTCACGCACGCGGTCAGGGGTGGGCCGCAGACCGGGTTTGTCAATCACCTTCAGCCGGGTGCGTCGCCATTGCCCCCCAATGATGCGGACCTCGTGCGAGGACTCGCCTTTGGGTGACCGGTGAACGGGTTTTTTGGCGGCGGGTTGACGGGCTTTTTCGCTGGCAGGTGGCCGTGAAGTTTTCGATGTGCGCATGGGCTGCAAGTGTATAGGGCATGGCGCACACCACTCAGCTGTGAATTGAAGATCGACGCCAGGGCCCTGGAAGCCGTCTATTGTGTTTTTGACAGCACTGACATGACGCGCATCAAACAAGCCGCAGTTAGCGCTTTGCCGGATGGCGCAGGCGATCTAGAGTGCTTCTTGATATCAGCCCGATGTAAACACACCATGACCACCACTGACACACAAGCCCCAATTTCACATTTTTCCAACTGCCACCTTGGCATCTTTGCCCAGCTCGCGCGCATGGGGGATTTGCCGGCCCTGCTGGGACCGGCGGCACAGGCCAAAAAGATTGCCGAGGAATCACGGGCCTTTTTCAGTCAAGGCCTCTACAGCCACCACAGCGAGGAAGAAGAAGATTTGTTCCCGGCAGTTCGCCAAAGCGCCAACGCAGGCGAAGAGCGCCTTCGGGTCAATGAATTGGTAGAGCGATTGACGCAAGACCATCGGGCCCTGGAAAAGCTGTGGGAATCGCTGGAGCCGGGTTTGCGCAAAGTGGCCAAAGGTCAAGACACCACGCTTGATGTGCTGGCACTGCAGTCGCTGGTGAAACGCTACCAGGCACACGCCCAGGTCGAAGAGCAAGAATTTTTGCCCTTGGCCCAAACCATACTTGGGCGCAACAACAACCACATGGCAGCATTGGGCCTGACCCTGCACATGCGGCACGTGCCCCACTTCGTGGCACACATTTGAGCGTTCAGGGCTGCGTGCCCACCACCACTGTGACCATCCGATCGGGCTGCAGCACACGTGCCATGGCCCGGCGAATAGCCTCCACACTGACCCGCTCGACTTGCTGAGTCCAGGTGTCCAGGTAGTCGAGCGGCAAGCGGTTCCAGGCGATGTTGGCCACGTTGTCCAGCAGCTTTCTGTTGCTGTCGATGCGCAGCGCAAAACCACCCATCAGGTTGGATTTGGCAGCCTGCAACTCGGCCCTGGTCGGCCCCTCGCGCACAAAGGCTTGCACGACGTCCTTGGCCACGGTCACGGCTTGCGCCGCCTGATCAGGTCGGGTTTGCAAGCCCACGGTGAAGGCCCCCGCGTGCAGGCCCGGTGAAAAGTAGCTGTAAACGCTGTAGCTCAGGCCCCGCTTCTCGCGCACCTGCTCTGTCAGGCGCGAGACAAAACCGCCACCGCCCAGAATGTGGTTGCCCACCAGCAATGCAAAAAAGTCGGGGTCGCTGCGCTTGTAACCAGGCTGACCAATCAGCACATGCGACTGGGCCGAATCGAACGGGATATTCAGGTTTTTAGCCTCGGCCAAGGGCGTCACCTCGACCACGGGGGACAATGGCTTGCAGCCGGACTCGCGCGGCCATTGCGACAGCAAACGCTGCACCAGGGCATCGGTCTGTGCCCGGCTGAGCGCACCCACCACGCTGACCGTTGCATGACAGGTCTGCAAGGCCTTGGCATGCAGGTTTTGCAGGTCTTGCGCACTGATGCGCGACAAGGATTCGGGTGTGCTGCGGTACCCGTAAGGGTGCGTGCCGTACACCGCCGAGGCGAAGCGGTGCTGCACCTGGGTGCCGGGCTTGGTGAGCGATTCACGGATGGAGGCGCTCAGGCGCTCACGGTCACGCAGCCAAATCGCTTCAGCAAACGCCGGATGGGCCATTTGCCGGGCGGCCAAGGCCACCGCTTTGTCCAGCAGGTCGGGGTAACTCAGGCTGCGCAGCGAAAAACTCAGACGGTCTGCGCCAGCGCTGGCGCCAAAACTGGCCCCCAGATCGGCCCAGGCTTCACCGATCTGGTTTTCGTCCATGGCTGGCGCATACGGCCCCTGAGCTTTTGGGTGGGCCCGCATGCCATTGGCGATTTGCCCCGCCATGACCGAGGCCAGACCGGCCTGGTTTGCCGGGTCGCGGCGGCTGCCTGCATCGAGGTCAATCTGTACATCGACCATCGGAATGGCATGGCTCTCGACCAGGTAAACCCGCGCCCCGCTGGGCTGCGTCCAGTGCTGAATGGGCAAGGCCGCGTGCACCCAGCTCGAGGCGGCACAACACGCGAGCAGCATGGCGGATCGCAGCAGTGCGTTTGGGGCCATCGGCAGGAAACGGATCAGGGACATTTGGCTTTGGACTTTCATGACGTGACGGCGGCTCAATGCCTGGCGCCCGGTAAAGCACGCCGGGCACGGGGCTGCCCCGACAGCGGCTGGGGCCGCAAAATCGCCACCGTGAGGCTGTCGTCACCGAAATACTTTTGAGCGACTGCTTGCACCTGTGCAGGCGTCACTTGACGGAGTCGCGAAATCAATTGCGCGCCATGGTCTGGGGGCAGGCCCAGGGTCCAGGCCACGCCCAGTTCACGGGCCTGGTTGAAAACCGAATCGAGCTTGTAGATCTCGCTGGCGACCCACTGGGTCTTGACGCGTTGCAACTCGGCTTCGGTCACGCCATCGGTGGCCACCCGTTGGATCTGGGCGCGCAAAGCGGCTTCCAGGCTTTCAGGACTTTGGCCTTGGGCGGGCACACCGTCCAAGTAAAAGAACTGCGGGCCACGGCCCATCAGACCGTTGTGCGCCCCGACACTGTCGGCCAAGCGCTTGTCACCCTGGGTCAGTGTTCGCTCCAGGCGCGCACCGCTGTAACCGTCCAGCACCGCCGCCAGCACCGTCAAGGCCA
>CAIZSE010000167.1 GCA_903935585.1 uncultured Burkholderiales bacterium
ACTGAGGCTGATCCTGCCACCAGCGCCAGTGCGATCATCAAAAACACCGAGAACTCCTCGGTCCAGGCAAACGATTGGCTGGTGAAATAACGCACCAAGACATTGGCAAAGGTGATGAGTGCCAGCAGGCCCATGACGATGACCGTTAGCCAGTCTTCGATGGCGAGGGGGATGACGGTGGCTTCATCCTGATTGGCGGGATCTGGCAATTCACCAGGCAAAGAGTTTTCTGGGATGAGTGACATAAATTCAATAAGAAGCTTAGGGCCGCTGAACAGGCTGGGCAATTAGGGCTTACCTTAAAGCCAGGAAAAGGGCTCAGTTCAGCAGGCTTTTTGCAGCCGAGACAATGCCAGCTACTGTAACCCTTGATTGAGCCTCCAGAACGGGCGCATAACCCACCGGGATACGTGGTGCACCCAAACGCTTGACTTTGCAACCGACTGTTTCGGCCGCTGTTGCTGCAATCTCTGCGCCGAAACCTGCTGCCTGAACGGCTTCATGAACCACCAGCAAATGACGCGTCTTGGCGCAAGAGGACAGCAAGGCTTCACGGTCCCAGGGCCAGATGCTGCGCAAGTCGATCAGCTCGACTTCGATACCTGCCTGTGCGAGTTCTGTGCAGGCTTGCTCGCAAGCGTGGACCTGCTGGCTCCAACTGACCATTGTCAGATGTTGCCCACTGCGCAGGGTTTTAGCCTGTCCCAATGTTGCTTTTTCCGAGACATCGACTTCACCGGTCCGACCCCAGAGTGTTTTGTGTTCCATATAGACCACCGGGTCGCCACTGGCCAGCGCGGCGCGCAACATGGAATAGTTGTCTTGCGGCGTAGCGGGACACAGCACAACCACACCGGGCAAGTGCGCAAACCAGCTCTCAAAAGACTGTGAATGCTGCGCAGCCGACGAATCCCAGATCCCGATGGGCATGCGCACCACCATTGGAACGCGGCCCTGACCGCCAAACATGAAGCGATTCTTGGCCGCTTGATTGACGATTTCGTCCATGCCACACAACGCAAAATCGACCACGCGCATCTCGACGATGGGTCTCAGTCCCGCCAGTGCCATTCCTACACCTGCGCCCAAAATAACGGCCTCACTGATCGGTGTGTCGATCACGCGTTGCTCGCCAAAGCGGGCCTGCAAACCTGCGTACTGACCGAATATGCCGCCGCGGCCGACATCTTCGCCAATCACCACCACGTTGGCGTCAGCGTCCATTTCATGCGCCACCGCCAGAGCGGCGGCTTGGGCGTAAGTGATCAATGCCATTGGCCAGCTCCTGTGGTTTGCACGTCGGTGAATGCAGTTGCCGCATCCGGCCAGGGTGCGGCATCCGCGGTAGCCACTGCCGCAGCGACCTCCGCGATCGCCTCGCGCTCAATGGCGTCAAACAACTGGGCATCGCTGCCTGGCAAGGCGAGGTACTGGGCACGGGCGCGAAGCAATGGATCGGTCAGCAAGGCGGCTTGCAGTTCTTCAGGCTTGCGATAAGCGGCTAAGTCGACCGAGACATGCCCTTTCACGCGGTAAGTGATGGCATGCAAAAGGCGCGGCCCACTGCCAGCACGCACTTGCTGCACCAGCAACGCAGCTTGCGCATGCACAGCCAGCACGTCGTTGCCATCGACCTTCACGGCCGGTATGTCGAGGCTTTCAGCCCGAACCGAGGCGCCCTCGCCAGCAGTCATGGGACCGCTGGCTGTGGTCGCGCTCCAGCGGTTGTCTTCGCAGACAAAGAGGACGGGCAAGCCATAAACGCGCGCCCAATTGAGAGACTCAAGAAAGGGGCCGCGGTTGATAGCGCCATCGCCAAAAAAACAAACGGTGATGCCGTCACGACCTTGGATTTTTTGAGCATGGGCCGCGCCTACGGCAATCGGCAGGCCGGCTGCCACGACGCCATTGGCACCCAGCATGCCGACCGAAAAATCGGCAATGTGCATGGAGCCGCCTTTGCCCGCATTGAAACCGCTGGCCTTGCCGAACAGCTCGCTCATCATGCCCTGCATGTCGGCGCCCTTGGCCAGCGTGTGACCGTGACCACGGTGCGTAGAGGTGAGGTAGTCGTCGCGGCGCAAGTGGGCACAAACCCCAGTGGGAACGGCCTCCTGGCCGGTAGAAAGATGCAACGGGCCACGCACACGGGCTGTGCCGTCAGCGGCTTTCCCGTAAGCACTGACGCCGCCTTGACTGGCGATCTCGGCAGCGTTTTCAAATGCGCGGATACGCACCATGGTGCGAAACAAAGCCGCTAAATTGTCTGTTTGGGCGCTCAAAATTTATCTCCAGCTGCCTTACTTATGTTTTTGCATTGTAGGTGTCATGCCGCACACCTCCCTTGGCGCCCTTTGAGCTTCGATGGCTCTTATTAACGTCCTTCGCTACCAGACACCGGCAAAAATTTTGAATTTGAGCCTCACCAACGCTTTCTTTTTTGAAGTTGGTTCTTCAGAAAATTTTAGAATCCCAGCGCTTCCCACACCCGAATCGCTGCATAAGCGTCGTTGGCGGCATAGACCAGTTGTGATTCGGTCAGGTTGGCATTGGCCCAGTTGCTGGTGGCGGCTTTTTTGGATTTCATGAAACGCTGGTTGAACAGCACGGCCACAGCGCCTTTCACGCCCATGTCTTTTCGGTAGCCACGCTGGTGGAACACGGTGTTCAGCTCCAGGATGCCTTGGGGCTCCACGCCCAATTTATGGATGATGCGTTTGCGGTCATCCCCCAGACCAAAACCGGCTTTGGCAATACCGCCACCGAGTGCCAGCAATTCGGCCGCCACAGCGCGGCATTCGGGCTCGTGCAGCTGAAACACCCAAGCCCGCTCCGAGGTGGACAACTGCAGGATGTGCGGCCCGTCAGATTGCTCGCCCACCCTGAAAGTGGGTTTGGATTCGGTGTCAAAGCCCCAGGCCCGAGCAGCCACCAGTTGATCGTAGGCCTTGCCGGCCTGTGCACCCGTGCTCACCAGGGTGATCCGGTCCAACCCGAGGCGCTCAAAAACAGGGAGGAGGGCGATGGCCTCTTTGTCGGGTGTGGCCCGTTGCGTGTTGTTGTTTTGCAAGGCTGTTCCAGTGGTCATTCGCGGGCCTTTTTCTTGGCCTTTTTGGCGCCTTCTTTGCGCAAAGTGCGTTCCGCGTCGGCTCTTTTGCCTTCGGCCAACCATTGGGCAAATTCTTCGGGTGTTTCCAAGGTCACGCGCCCAAGTGCGGCAGAGCGAAAATCGTGAATCACAAGCTCGGCCGCTTTGGTGGTGTTGACACGCCCGCCGCTTTGAATGGCACCGCGTTGGCGGGCTATTGCTTCGAGCATGGTTTCGTCGGTGTGGCTGGCCACATCCGTGATTTTGTAGCGAGACGACAAGGCCTGCGGATAGTTCGGAATCAGGTAGTTCAGCAACTCAAGGGCCACCACTTCTTCGTCAAAAGCGTTCACGCCGATGGCCCCGCTGGCGGCCAGGTTGTAGCCGCTTTGTTCCACGATGATGCGCGGCCACAGGACACCGGGCGTGTCGTAGAGGTAAAAATCATCGGCCAGTGTGATGCGTTGCTCCAGCTTGGTCACGCCCGCTTCGTCACCTGTTTTGGCCGCGCGTTTGCCCTTGAGGGTGTTGATGAGGGTCGATTTGCCGACGTTGGGGATGCCGCAAATCAGCACGCGCATGGGTTTGACCATGCCGCCCCGGTGGGGTGCGAGTTGTTGACAGGCTTCAATCAATGCTTTGGTGGGCGAGACCATGCTGGTGTCCAGCCCCAACGCGCGCACATCGGGGAGGGCGTTGTAATGCTGCAGCCAAGCCGCGGTTTGCAGCGGATCAGCCAGGTCTTGCTTGCTCAAGATTTTCAGACCCGGTTTGCCCTGAATCAGCTCAGCCAGCATCGGGTTGGCGCTCGAGCCGGGCAAGCGGGCGTCGAGCATTTCAATGACAACGTCAATGTCTTTGATGCGCTCCCCAATCGCCTTGCGCGTGAGGTGCATGTGTCCGGGAAACCATTGAATCGCCATAAAAAACCATTGCCAACCGAAAGTCAAAGAGGGTGATTGTCGGTCACTTCAGTTGGGGCGGTTCAATTTTCACAAGGGTTCGCAAACGAGCAGACCATTGCGTCCTGCAATACGGGCCAATGGTCTAGTTGACCAAGTCTTCCATCGCATCGATGACCATGCTGGTGCCTATGGCGATCAGCAAAATGTCGGATGCCATCCGAACGTATTTGTAGCCTGAGGGTGGCACACCCAAAGTCAACACCACAGACCTTGGCACATCGTAATAAATCACGCCACGTGGCAGGGGTTCGCCTTTTCGCCACTGTTTGGCCTGTCCTGGCGGCAAACATCCCGTGCCTTTTTTGGCCAGGCCCGGTGGGCAATAGCCTCTGTTTTCTGGCAGGCTGTAATAGTTTTTAGCTGCGGCCATCTGGGGGGCCTGAAAATACTGTCCGATCGAAATCTGTACCACCGGAGCAGGCGACGCCATGTGCTGCATGTGTGGATGGGCTGCCGGGCGGTTTTTGTGCATTCGTTGTTTGTCGGTATCTCGCGCTTGCTGTGGCCGGTGCATTGCACCTGGCGGCATCGCTCGTGGATGCTGGCCTGGTCGGCCTTGCTGCCCCTGATGCTGCGCTTGATCGTCTGTTTTGTGGGCTTGTGCTGCCGCAGGCTGCCATACGGCAGGCAGCAAGGCCAAGCATGCGATGCATGCGTATCGGGTCGTTGTCATCATGGGCACTCCCGGAGGGGTCAATGTTTTGACTGCCCAAGATACCTGTGAGAGATGGCTCATACCGTTCGCCAGCACCCACAAGCTGTGCACCGAGGTCATGGCTTTGAGCCAAAAAAAAGCAGCCGGGTTATTCACCCTGGCTGCCTTTTGGCTGGAGCAATCGAAAATTACTTTTTCTTGTTCACGGCGGCTTTGAAAGCGGCACCAGCGCTAAAGCGCGGCACAGTGGCTGCTGCAATCTTCAGCTTCTCGCCAGTGCGGGGGTTCTTGCCAACGCGTGCGGCACGCTTGGCTGCTTTGAAGGTACCAAAGCCAATGAGTTGCACGTCTTGCTTTTTGGCAACGGTCTTGGTGATGATTTCAACCACAGCGCTCAATGCACGGCCGGCGGCGGCTTTGGACATGTCTGTTTCTTTGGCCAACGCTTCAATCAATTCTGCTTTGTTCAAGATTTTCTCCAAGTGAATAGAACGGCGCGATTTTGCCACGCAACGCTTGGTTCCCGTGAATTTTTTATCAATTTCATCAAGTTGAATCCATCAAGTACTTTACATAATATACATCGTACGCATCGCATTGCAGGGTTCGACTGTAGATTCTTCACGTTATCCAAGTTCGCGTCACGTGGTGAAACAAAGATCAGCTTTAAGTGAGCGCATCTTTGATTGATATTCAGTACGCTCTGCATCGCTCATCAACTGCGAGCCATAAATTTGCGGCTGAACTTGAACTTGAGCCACAACAACACCGCTCCAAAGTCCCGAGTTTGCAGCCAATACAGCCTATAGGGTCAATTTGGAAATGGAATTTTTACGCGTGTTCATTTGTAAATTCGGATGAATGCACCTTGAAAAAATCGTGTCGCCAAATTCATGACAGCAACCGTCCCTCGCCCTTTTCTTCAATCGTTTGTCCATCCCGAATGTGGTAAATCCGCTTGAAGCTGGGGATGATTTTTTCATCGTGTGTGACCACAATGATGGCCGTCTGCGCTTGTTGGGCCATGGCATTGAGGATGCGCATGACCGACAGCGCCCGCTCGCTGTCCAGCGGTGCTGTGGGCTCGTCCGCCAAAATCACCGGCGGCTTGTTGGCCAGTGCCCGCGCAATGGAGACCCGCTGCTGCTCCCCGCCGGAAAGTTGCCCAGGTTCGGCTGCTGCACGGTGCGCCACATCCAGCGCGGTCAGCAACTCCAAAGCCCGCTGGCGTGCTTGCACATTGGGCACACCGGCCAGCATCGGCAGCAAGGCCACGTTGTCAATCACGTCCAAAAATGGAATCAGGTACGGGGCTTGAAAAACGAAACCAATTCGGTCACGCCTCAATGCGCGAAGATCAGAGGTCTTCCAGCCGTTGTCGTAGATGACTTCGTGACCCAGAGTCATGCGGCCCGAGGTCGGCTCGATGATCGCCCCCAGACATTTGAGCAAGGTGCTTTTACCCGAACCCGAAGGCCCCACCAAGCCCACCACTTCCCCGGGTGAAACTTGCATATTGACGTTTTTCAAAGCCTCCACGGCTGTGTCGCCGTGCCCGTAGACTTTGCGAAGATTTTCAATCAGGATGCCGCCTGTCGTCGATGTCATGTGGACTCTTTCAACTGATGGCCTGGGCCGGGTCAACACGCAAAGCGACACGGATGGCCAATGTGCTGGCCAGTGCGCAGATGATCAAGGTCGCTACAAATCCCAGCACCGCATCTTGCGTCAGCAGCAGGACAAACTTGGGAAACACCGGCGCCCACAAAGTGGCGGCCACTTTGCCGACCACAAAGCCGATCACCCCCAGGCCCAATGCTTGCTGCAAGATCATGCTGGCAATGGTGAGGTTGCGCGTGCCGATCAGCTTGAGCACGGCAATCTCACGAATTTTCCCCAGCGTCATGGTGTAGATGATGAACGCCACGATCGCTGCACTGACAACCGCCAAAATGACCAAGAACATGCCGATCTGTTTGGCCGAGGTGGCAATCAGTTTTTCCACCAAGATCTCTTCCATGTCACTGCGGGTGTAAACCGTCAGGTGCTTCCAGCGGCGAATGGGCTCAGCCACTTGCGCAGCCGGCTGGCCCTCAGCGACTTGCACCAAAACCGCATTCACACTGCGGCTGCTGGTTTGCAAATTCTGCACCGCGTCGAGTAAACCCGGCACCGCTGGCCGGTTGAACGCAGGGTTGGCGCTGGTGCGCACGCGGTCGTTCAACAGCGCATCGTTGTCTTTCAAGAATTGGGCTTCCTGAGCGTCCTTCAAAGGAATGAACACCATCGGGTCTCCACCCGAAGAAACCATTCTTTGGGTCAAGCCCACCACCGCGTACGCATGGCGGCGAATTTCCACGGTGTCGCCCAGTGTCAGGCCGGTTTTGATATCGGCCACGGCCTCGTAATGGCTGCGCGTCAGATGGCGGCCCGCCACCAAATGTCCGGGCTGTCCGGGCAAGCCCGACGCTCCCGGCTCAATTCCCACCACCATGGCGCGGGCCTCATGACCACCGCGCACCTGGATTTGCATCGTGAAATAGGTGATGTTGGCCGCCTTGGCGACGCCGGGCATGCCTTGAATGCTGCGCACCATGTCGTCCTTCAAATTGGACGCTTCAGCGTAGGGGCCTTGGGTGCCTTTTTGCACCACCCACAGGTCGGCGCCATTGTTGCTCAGCAGTGCCTGTGCATCGTCTACCATGCCGCGAAACACGCCCGCCATGGTCAGGGTCACGCCAATCAGCAGACCCAAACCAATCCCCGTCAGGATGAACTTGGCCCAACTGTGCTGAATGTCGCGCAGTGCCAAATTGATCATGGCTTGGCCTGTTGAACCAAGGCATCCACCACCCTAAAGGCGGTCCCAGGCTTGAGCCCTTTGACGCTGTAAACCACGATGGTGTCACCGGCTTGCAGCCCCTGCACAGCCTGAATGCGACCGTCCAGGCTGGACACGCCCCATTGCACCGGCGCAAATTCGATCTGCCCTGCAGCCACGCGCCACACACCACTGCGCCCCTGGTGCTGCTGCACACTGGCTTGCGGCACCACGAGGGCATCGGCCGTGGCCTTCAAGTCCAGGGTCACCTCGACCATCTCCCCAATCGATACCGCAGGCGGTATCTCACTGAAGCTCACCTGGGCAATCCGCTCCTCGGTCACCGCATCGGCCAGCCACTCCAAACGTTCAACTTTGCCCGTCCAGGTGTGCTGCGGCTGCGAGCGCAAGACAATCTTGGCGCCAAGACCCACCGCCAATCCGGCGGAGCGGCTTTGGTCTACACGCATCTTGACCCACAGGCTGGCGGGATTGGCCAGGCGCAAGACGGGCTGACCCGCCACCACCGTGCTGCCAGACTCAGCATCTCGGCTGATCACCACCGCATCGGCGGGGGCCAACAGGCGCGTGTTTTGGCGTTGCAGCGAGGCCGCAGAGCGCTCGGCCTGTAAACGCTGCATGTCTTGTCCGGTCGCCTGAAGGTTCGCCTGAGCCGCTTGCAAAGAGGCGTCGGCTGAAATCAATTCCTGCTCGCGCACCTCCAGCGCCCCCTGGCTGATGAAGTTTTGGCGTGCCAAGTCCTTTTGCCGCAGCAAATTGGTGCTGGCCAACGCCCGTCTCGCTTTGGCATCCAGCACCTGCGCTTGGGCCGCCACTTGCACGCTGTGGGCCTTGGCCCATGCCGCGTCTTGTGCCAACAGACGTTGGTCCAAATCAACGGGGTCCATCTCGGCCAGCAACTGCCCTGCCTTGACCTTGTCACCCACATCCACATGTACACGCAATACGCGCCCCGCCACCGTCGGCCCCATGAGCCAGCTTTGCTTGGCCTCCACGCTGCCCACACCAAACACCGAGGGTGTGAGGCTGTCTTGGGTGACCTGCACCACAGTGAGCCGCGTCGGCGCCAGCGGGCCGATGCGAAAGGCCACTGAACCGATCGCTGCGATCAAAGTGATGGCACCGGCAACCATCAGCCCCCGGCGCTGGTTCAAACTGAACAACTTCATGATTTTTTCCTGGTGGTGCGCGCGGGTACAAGGGGTAAGCCGTTGGCGTAAATATTGAAAACAGCTGCGGCTTGCAGGTGCATGCCCTGCAGCGAACCCGCCATCAAAGACTGCATGACCAAGCCCTGAACGGCGCCCATGAACAGCACCGTGGCCGCCTGGGTATCGAGCTGCGCTGAAATGGTTTGCGCTTGCACGGCCGCATCCAGCAGATCCATCACCAACTGGCGATAGTCACGCATCAACAATTGCGCCCGCTGTTTGAGCGGCGTGGCCTTGGCATGCTGCAACTCCTGAAAAACCAAGCGGGGCACCCCCGGATAGGCTTGCACAAATTGAATGTGCGCCATGAACACAGCGCGTAAAACCTCCCTGTGTGCACCTTGCGGCCCAGACTCGGCCACCACTGCTTGCAAACGCGCCATCAAGGCCTGATGAGCCCAGTCGAGCACCGCAAGCCAAATCGCTTCTTTGCTTTCGAAGTGCTTGAATACTGCACCCTGGGTGATGCCCACCGCTTGAGCCAGATCACCCGTGGTGATTTCAGCAGGGCTTTTTTCAGCCGCCAGTTGCAACGCCGCCTGGACCAAGCCGGCTTGGCGTTCGTGGGTTCGTAGTTTGGGGCGGGCGCTTGGGTTCATATAAATAAGTAATTAATGAATTACTTTAACATGCTTGTGTTGACTGCCCTGCCCCCAAATCTCGGCCCATTGCTCGGCCCATTGCTCGGCCCATTGGTTTAAGCGCCTTTTGACGCCAGGCGAACACCGTCAACGTCCTGCGTAAATCCCCTCGGGTCCATGCCGGGTGTTCCGAAAAACGGGGTGCCGGGGTTGAGTACTTGAACAGCACACAACAAAACATCCCCAAAAGTGGCAACATGCAGTCGCCGACAGCCTCTTGAACAGAAGAATTTTTAGCCATGTCCCCATTTACAAAGACAGAGAAACCATGCGCCACGATGCAATGAACGTCCTGGGATCCGCGTTAGCGCCCTGCTCCTACGATCCACTGACGGGCTACTACAGGGATGGCTGCTGCAACACGGACGACCACGACCAGGGAAGCCATGTGGTGTGCGCCAAAGTGACCCAGGAATTTTTGACGTTTTCACTCAAGCGAGGCAACGACCTCAGCACCCCGCGCCCAGAACACCGATTTGCAGGCTTGAAAGCAGGCGATCGCTGGTGCCTGTGCGCACGGCGATGGAAAGAAGCATTTGATGCCGGTGTTGCACCGCCGGTTTTCCTGGAGTGCACACACCAGCGCGCGCTTGATTTTGTAACGCTTGAGCAATTGCAATCCTGTGCCCATGGCACAGTGAACAAGCCTTGACGCAAGATATTGGGGGTCAAACCAACGGCACCTCGGACCAGCTGGTGGTGTAGTTCGGGGACTTGCGCTCTTGCCGCATCTGCCAGCCGGCATGCGCGCCCTGCGTTGAAACTTTGACGGCACCACGGCCATAACGGTCGTTCAGGCTGTCCACTGCCTGCATGAGCTTTTGGTTTCCTCCCAACGCGGCCTCCAGCAAGTCGCCCTGCTGGTAGGTGACGGGGCTGATTTCGCTCAGCATGACCCCTGCCTTTTTGTAGGCATATTCAGGCTTGAACATGTGTTCGCACAGATGGGCCGCCCAACGGTTGACTTCAAGGGTGTCGTTGGTCGGGTACGGCAAAGGCACCGCCAAACTGGGCATGTATTGGGGCAACTCTTTGCGAAAACGATGGGTCTGCAAAAAGACCTGAATCACCGCCGCATGACTTTTTTGCGCACGCAGTTTGGCGCAGGCGTTGGCAACAAAGCTGGACAACGCGTCTTTCAGGACGGGTAACTCGGTGACCATGCCACCAAACGACCTGCTGGAGATGATCTGCTTTTTGTCCGACGCCACTTCTTCCAACTGAATGCAAGCCGTTTCTTGCAACTCTCGCTGGGTCTTTTCCATCACGACGCCAAACGCTGATCGCAAAGTCGGGATGTGTGCCTCCCGCAAATCGAAGGCGGTGTTCACGCCGTGCTGTGCCAGTCGCTGGGTCAACTTCCGCCCCACGCCCCACACATCCCCCACCGGAAGGCGCTGGAGCAATTGCGTTTTTTGCGCATGCGTCAAGGCGTTGTAGTTGAAGACACCCCTTGACCTGGGGTGCTTCTTGGCCACATGGTTGGCCAGCTTGGCGAGTGTCTTGGTCGGCCCAATGCCAACGCACACGGGCATGCCCGTCCACAGCCCGACCCGCTCGCGCATGGCGTAACTGACCTCGCGCAAGCCGGGTGTGCCCGTGAGGTCGACAAAGCATTCATCGATCGAATAGACCTCGCACTGCGGCGAAAAGTCGCTCAGGATGCGCATGACTCGGTTCGACAGATCGGCATACAGCGCATAGTTGCTGCTCATGGCCAGGATGCCGTGCGCCTCGGCCAGAGCCTTGCACTCGAACCAGGGCTGGCCCATTTTGATGCCCAGCGCCTTGGCTTCGTTGGAGCGCGAGACCACGCAACCATCGTTGTTGGACAACACGACCATCGGCACCCGCGACAAATCGGGTCTGAAGATCCGCTCGCAAGACACGTAGAAGTTGTTGCAGTCCACCAGCGCCAGGGCTTGTGTTGTTGTCTGCGCCATGGCGTCAATACAGTTTGTGCAGACTGCGGGTGACCACGCCCCAAATCACGAGTTCCTCACCTTCCTTGACCACGATGGGTGGATACAAGGGGTTCTCGGCCATCAGCTTGACCACCCCGCCCCGGCGATGCAGGCGCTTGACGGTGTAATCGTCGTTCAGTACCGCCAGCACGATGTTGCCGTGCTTGGCCTCGATGGAACGGTCCACCAACAATTCATCGCCCTCATAGATGCCGATGCCGCTCATGGAGTCCCCTTTCACCCTGAAGATGAAGGTGGCCTCCTTGTTGCGGATCAGGTGCTCGTTCAGGTCAATGCGTTTGCGCGTGTGGTCTGCCGCCGGCGAAGGAAATCCGGCTCGCACTGCCCAGGCGCACATCTCCAGCCAGACCTTGGCATCGGGGTCAAATACAGCTTGAGGGCGCGAAACGGCGGGTGTTTTCATGCCTTGAATATACTGGATATTCATACAGCACTTCAAGTACGCGCATTGCCAAAAATCAGGAACTTTGTCGCTGAAGTTCCTGCCGCAGGCGCAACAAGCGGTTTCCCCAGCCGGATTTACCAGCCCGTTTTACCAACCCGTTTTTAACGGCTTGTTCGCGGGTTTTGCGTCAGGCGTTGAAGCGGCTGCCGCAGGCGCCGTGGTGGGCGCAGATGGAAGGGGGACAGCAGCAAGGGGTACAGCGGGAAGGGGCACAGCGACAGGCGTTCCCGGCACGGGCTGGCCCTGCGGGGCCAACGGTGCTGCAGTTTCAGGTTTGGCGGTCCGCGCCGCTTGGCGCTGCAGGCCTGTCTCGATCAGTTCCTTGGCATTTTGCCGCTGGCCGCGCACCGCAAAATCGAGCGCAGACAAGCCCATCTGATTTTTCACCGTCAAGTCGGCCCCCGCCTGGATCAACACCTTGACCGCTTCGGGGCTGCCGTACATGGCCGCCATCATCAGGGGTGTCGTGCCATTCGGCGACTCGGCATCGATGTAGGCGCTGCTTTCCAGCAAAAACTCGATCACCGCAACATGCCCACCGGACGCGGCGTAGTGCAAAGGCGTCCAGCCGGTCTTGTTGACATCGGCATCGTGCGCCACGAGCTTCTTGACCAAGGGCAAATAGCCCTTGAGCGCCGCAAGCATCAAAACGCTTTCGTCCTTGTCGTTGCGAATCTCGGTTTTGACCTTGGGCCAACCTGCCAGCAAATCAGCGACCTTGAGTGAGGGTTCGCGCACCGCAAGCATCAAACCAGCCACCCCTTCCGGGTTCACCGTGTTGGGGTCAAAGCCGCGTTGCAACAAGGCCTGGACCGTTTTGACATCGTCAAATTGAAGCGCCTTGAAAAAGTCTTCATAAGAACCAGCCCAGGAAATATTAAAGGACAAAAATCCAATTAAAACAAACAGCTTTTTAAACAACTTAATCTTTAACATGATGATTTAACCGGCCGTCTTGGCAAACAACTTCAAGAAATTAAGCGTGGTCAGCTCACCAATCGCCTGCGAAGTCGAGCCGCGCAACTCCCCCAAAAGCTTGGCCACAAAGGGCACATAAGACGGGTTGTTCAACTTGCCCCGGTAGGGCACGGGCGCCAGATAAGGGCTGTCGGTTTCGATCAGCAGACGGTCGTCGGGCACAAATTTGGCGACTTCGCGCAAATCGGCAGCGGTCTTGAACGTCAAGATGCCCGAAAAGGAGATGTAAAAACCCAGGTCCAGGGCGGCTCGGGCCACTTGCTGACTTTCAGTAAAGCAGTGAAAAACGCCCCCTGCCGAGCCCGCATCACCCAGTTCGCCCTCCTCTTTCAGGATGGCGATGGTGTCGTCCGATGCCTGCCGGGTGTGAATCACCAGCGGCAAATGCGTTTGCCGGGCCGCCCGAATGTGGGTGCGGAAACGATCGCGCTGCCACGCCATGTCGGCCACGGTGCGGCCGCCTTTTCGCTCTTCCATCTGGTAGTAATCCAGGCCCGTTTCGCCAATGGCCACCACTTTGGGGCGCGCCGCGCCGTCCAGCAAATCCTGCAAACTCGGCTCGCGCACGCCTTCGTTGTCGGGGTGCACCCCCACGGTGGACCACATGTTGTCGTGTGCCATCGACAGGCCGTGCACCACATCAAAATCTTCCAGGGTGGTGCAAATGCACAGGGCACGGGTGACGTGCGCGGCTTGCATGGCCTGCTGGATCGTGTCCAGCTGGTCCATCAGCTCGGGGAAATTCAGGTGGCAATGGGAGTCGGTGTACATGGCTCAGCCCTTGGACAGCAGGGTTTGTTGGGCATCGG
>CAIZSE010000168.1 GCA_903935585.1 uncultured Burkholderiales bacterium
CACGGTGGCCCCAGGCTTGAGCTGGATCATCAAGGCCTTGTCGCGCAGGCTTTACAGATTGACCAAGGAAAGCCAAAGCGCCACCGACGACCTGGCCTATGTGGTCGAAGAAAACGTGCTGGCGCATCGGGTTGTGCGCCTGCAGGGCGGACAAGCCCACCAAACCGCACGTTTTGGCCACCTGGCCAAAGTGCTTCGCCGACTGGCCCTGAAGACCACTGTGGCATCGGCAGCAATGGCGCCACTGACGCAAATCATGGCGGCTTTGTCCCTGTCCATGGTGTTGGTGATTGCGCTTTACCAAAGTCAAAACGGCGCTTCAGGTGCGACCGTGGGCGGGTTTGTTGCTTTCATCACGGCCATGCTGATGCTGATTGCGCCCATCAAGCGCCTGGCCGAAATATCCAGCCCGATCACCCGGGGATTGGCCGCCCTGGAACGGGGCTTGGCCTTGTTGCACGAGGCCCAGGAAGAGACTCAAGGGACGCACACCGTTTCGCGCGCCCAAGGGACAGTGGAGTGGCGGGATGTCTATTTGCAGTTCAGTCCGGATGGCCAGCCAGCCCTGTCCGGGGTTAGCTTGAAAGTCAACCCCGGCGAAACCGTGGCCTTCGTGGGCACCTCCGGGGCCGGCAAAACCACCCTGGTTCAGTTGCTCCCACGGTTTGTACAACCCAGCTCTGGCGAAGTCTCTATGGATGGCGTCCCTCTTCAGGATTGGGACCTGGGCAGCTTGCGGCAACAAATCGCCATGGTCAGCCAGGATGTGGTGATGCTCAATGACACCGTCGCCGCCAATGTGTGTCTGGGGCATGACGCCAACAAAGAGCGCATTGAGGCCAGCCTGAAAGCGGCCAACTTGTGGGACCACATCTTGCAAATGCCCATGGGCGTGGACACGCTTTTGGGTCACAACGCCAACCAGCTCTCCGGAGGACAGCGCCAGCGCTTGGCAATTGCACGTGCCTTGTACAAAGATGCGCCTATTTTGATTCTGGACGAAGCCACCTCAGCCCTGGACAACGAGTCGGAACGGCTGGTTCAGGACGCCTTGCAAAAGCTCATGCAAGGGCGCACCACCTTGATCGTGGCGCACCGCCTGTCCACCATCGAGCACGCAGACCGGGTCGTCGTGATGGCCAAAGGCCGCATTGTCGAACAAGGCACTCCCGCTGAACTGCTGGCCAAAGGTGGCGCCTACGCGCGCTTGCACCACCGGGGCGAAGGTGCCGGCGAAGAGATGTAAGGCCCCCTCAGAGCAAGACGATGTCGTATTGTTCTGGTCCCATGGACGTTTCAACCTGCAGCGAGATCGGCTTGGCAATGAAGTCCGACAGACCGGCCAGGTGCTGACTTTCTTCGTCCAGCAACAAATCGATCACTGCCGAGGTGGCCAGGATGCGAAACTCGCGTGGATTGAATTGACGCGCTTCTCGCAAGATCTCTCGCAGAATGTCATACACCACCGAGCGAGGCGTCTTGACGATGCCCTTGCCTTGGCAACTGGGGCAAGGCTCGCACAGCATATGGGCCAAGGATTCACGGGTGCGTTTGCGCGTCATCTCCAGCAGGCCCAGGGATGAAAAACCGCCCGCCATGGTTTTGACGCGATCGCGGGCCAATTGTTTGCGAAACTCCGCCAGCACCGCCTCTTGGTGCTCTGGGCGGCTCATGTCAATGAAGTCGGCAATGATGATGCCACCCAGATTGCGCAGGCGCAATTGGCGGGCAATGGCCTGCGCCGCTTCGAGATTCGTCTTGAAAATGGTGTCTTCAAAATTGCGCGCCCCCACATAACCACCGGTGTTCACGTCCACCGTGGTCAATGCTTCGGTCTGGTCGATGATGAGGTAGCCCCCCGATTTCAGCTCAACACGACGCCCCAGCGCTTTGGCGATTTCTTCGTCGATGGCATACAAATCAAAAATCGGGCGCTCCCCTTTGTACAACTGCAAGCGCTCGGCCGCTTTGGGCATGAACTCGCGGCCAAAAGCCTCCAGCTTGGCAAACTGCTCTTGAGAGTCGATGCGAATGCTTTGGGTGGCCTCGCCCACCAAGTCGCGCAACACGCGTTGCAGCAGCGTCAGGTCTTGGTGCAGCAAGGAAGCAGGCGGCAAACGCATCGAGGCCTCCTTGATGCGGGCCCAGGTCTTGCGCAAATACGAAACGTCTTCTTGCAGCTCTTCATCGCTGGAGTCTTCGGCATTGGTGCGCAAAATAAAGCCACCACCGGAAGGACCCACCAGCGCCTGCAGCCTTAGGCGCAAGGCATCGCGCTGGTCTGACGGAATTTTTTGCGACACGCCGATGTGGTCGTCTTGCGGCAAGAACACCAAATGGCGGCCTGCAATGCTGATCTGAGTGGACAGGCGGGCACCCTTGGTGCCCATGGGGTCCTTGATGACTTGCACCATGATGGCGCGCCCTTCAAACACCTGCTTTTCAATCGGCACCAGGGGTTGGCCCGTCCGGGCCGCTGCAGCCTCGCCTTCAGCATGCTTTTGCCACACGTCGGCGACATGCAAAAAAGCAGCCTTGTCCAGCCCGATGTCGATGAAAGCCGACTGCATGCCAGGCAAAACCCGCGCGACTTTGCCAAGGTAAACGTTGCCCACCAGGCCGCGCTCGAGTGTTCTTTCGACGTACAGCTCTTGCACCGCACCAAATTCGACCACTGCGACCCGGGTTTCCTGGGGCGACCAATTGACCAAAATATCTTGTTGCATGGATGGAATCAGGTTGGGGAATTTGAAATCGACTCAACTCGCTCAAGCACGCCGCCAAGGCACACAGCTCAACAGCGAATGCCCAAGGACCGCAACAAACAGGCGGTCTCAAAAAGCGGCAAACCCATGATGCCTGAATAACTGCCCCGGATCTGTTCAATATGGGCAGCCGCCCTGCCCTGCACACCGTAGGCTCCGGCTTTGCCCATGGGCTCACCAGTAGCCACATATGCCCTGATCTGTGCGGGCGTCATGGGGGCAAACCGGACCCAGGAAACCGATACAGCCGATAACCGTTTGCGACCCTTTTGAACCGCGACCGCCGTCAAAACCCGATGGGTTTGACCCGCCAAAAGCTTCAGGATCCTTTGGGCGTCGGCTTCATCAAGCGGTTTACCCAAAATGTCGCGGCCCAGACACACCGTGGTGTCTGCGCAGAGAACAGGGGCTATCGGCAGTCCCTGGTTCTGCATACGCCGAACTGCGGCATCCAACTTCAAACCTGTGACCCGAGCCACATAACGCGCAGGCGCTTCGGCGCCAAGCACGGCTTCCAAAGACTCTGCGTCCTCTTCAGGGCCAGCCAGCAGCAAGGTATGCGCCACGCCAATTTGGTCCAGCAATTGGCTGCGCCTTGGGCTTTGGGAGGCCAGGTAGATGAAATCGCTCATTCGCGGTGGTAGGGGTGGTTGGCGTTGATCGACCAAGCACGGTAGATCTGCTCGATCAAGAGCACCCGGGCCATGGCATGGGGCAAGGTCAGGTCAGACAGGCGGATACGCTCGTGTGCGGCCTGTCTGAATTCTGGCGCCAGACCGTCAGGACCACCGATCACCAAGGCCACATCGTCTCCCCCCAGTTGCCAGCCGGTCAGGCGTGCTGCAAGGGCTTGGGTGGTCAGGGGGGTGCCACGCTCGTCGAGCACCACGATGCGGGTGCCACGCGGAATCGCCGCCTCAATCCGCTGGCGCTCGGCTGCGTAAAGACTGGGCAGGGTTTTAGAGCCCCGAGGCTCGGTTTTCACTGCCTTGAGCTCCACCTTGAGCTCAGGCGGAAAACGCTTGGCATAGTCATCCCAGGCGGTTTGCGCCCAATCGGGGACACGCAGGCCGACCGCAACGATCAGCAGCTTCATGAAAAATCAATCGGCTTTGCGGCGGGTAGCGGCTTGCACGGCCTTGCGAGCAGGCGCTTTTTTGGCAGCGGCTTTTGCTGCTGGTTTGGTGGCAGTTTTAGCGGCCGGTTTGGCGCTGGGTTTGCCCACGGTTTTAACGGTGGGCTTGCTGGTGGCGCGGGTCGGCTTGGCTGCTGGCTTGATGGTTTTCTTGGCGGGGGACTTGCCCGCTGTTTTAGCAGGCGCCTTGGCAGCCGGCTTGACCGATTTGGCAGGCGCCTTCAGTGCTGGTTTGGCTTTGGCGGCAGGGGACGCTGCTGTCTTTTTCGCCACCGGGGTTTTCACGGTCGCTTTCTTGGCCACCGAATTGCGAATGTGTCCCTTGACTTCGGCAGTCGCAGCCGGTTTGGGTGCACCGAATTTCAAGCGCACTGGGGTACCGCCCCAAATTTCTTCGAGGTTGTAGTAGCTGCGGATGGTCGGCTGCATGATGTGCACCACGGCCTGGCCGCAGTCCACGATGATCCATTCACCATTGCCTTCGCCCTCCATACGGGGCTTGCCAAAACCAGCATTGCGGACTTTGTCGCGCACGCTGGCAGCCAAGGCTTTGGTCTGGCGGTTCGATGTGCCGGATGCAATGATGACCCGCTCAAAAAGCGAAGACAGGTGCTCGGTGTCAAACACCTGAATTTCTTGGGCCTTGACGTCCTCCAGGGCATCCACGATGGCTCGCTGGAGTTTTTGAATGTCTTTTTTGGCAGCGGTTTCGGTCATCAGTGGGGCCTGTAAAGGTGGTGTTCGTGAATATAGCGTTCGACAGCGGGGGGTACCAGGCCAGTCATGGCCTGCTCCGAGGCCGCCAGTGCGCGGATGTCCGTGGCACTGTGGGGCATCAGCGGCATCTCCAAGGTGAGAATGTGCGCTTGCAACGTGTCAGAAATAGGCGAAGGTGACTGCAGCGTGCCGGGCTCTTCATTCCAGGCACGCACGGCTTTATCCCGCCCTGCGGCGCAGATTATAGCGATGCGCCCGATTTCAGCGATATTGCGCCAGGCTGCCAGGGAGCGGCGCTGGTCATCGCCGATCAACAAATACAGCTGAGCACCAGGAAACTCGGCTTGCAGTTCGTGCAATGTGTCCACGGTGTAACTGGGGCCTGTGCGGTGTATTTCGCGCTCGTCCACCACCACTTGCTTCAAATGCCCAAAGGCCAGTCGAGCCATGGCCAACCGGTGCGCGGCGCCAGTCAAGTTGCGTGGTTTGTGCCAGGCCTGGCCCGTGGGCAGTACGCGGATCTGGTCAAGTTGCAGTTGCGCGATGGCGGCCTCAAGCAAGGCCACATGCGCCAGATGCGGCGGATCAAATGCTCCGCCAAAAACACCCAGTCGGGTGAATGGGGAAAGGCTCAAACCCAATCCTTGGGTACCAGAAAGTGGCTGAGCAAGCGCTCCTCTGGCGAGCCTGCTTCGTCCTTGCGCTGATACGACCAGCGCACCTCGGGCGGCATGGACAGCAAGATCGACTCGGTGCGGCCACCCGATTGCAAGCCGAAATGGGTGCCCCGGTCCCAGACCAGGTTGAACTC
>CAIZSE010000169.1 GCA_903935585.1 uncultured Burkholderiales bacterium
AGTGCGAACCAAGGCCAAATTACGAGAAGCTGCCAACGAACATATGTCGATGTTGGAGAAAACACCCGAGCGGGTTATTGGTTACTTCCAGGACCGTCGGGTTCGCTATGCAGCTTAAACTTCAAAGGGCCGGAGCAATAAAGCGGTGCCGCAACCGCAACCGCAACCGCAACCGCAACCGCTGCTGGGGTGCCGCGCAACGAGCGCGCACAAAAAAGGCCTCGAGACCGAAGTCTGGAAGCCTTTGATGCTTGTACCCAGCATGGAGCTGGGCCAAAAATTGTGCAACGGCATCTCTGCCGTTGACGGGGTTTGCAGGGCTTAGTAGCCGCCGCGTCCGCCGCCGCCACCGCCGTAGCCGCCACCGCCGGAGCGATCGCCACCACCACCGTAGCCGCCGCCGCCGCCGGAGCGACCACCGCCGCCGCCGCCACCGCCGTAGCCGCCACCGCCGGAGCGATCACCGCCACCGCCGTAACCGCCGCCACCACCACCACCACCGAAACCGCCGGTACGTGGAGGACGAGCTTCCATCGGACGGGCTTCGTTCACAGTGATGCTACGGCCGCCCAAGGACTGGCCATTCATGCCGGCAATTGCGGCTTGCGCTTCGGCATCGCTGCCCATTTCAACAAAGCCAAAGCCTTTGGAGCGACCTGTGTCGCGTTCCATCATGACTTTTGCGCTGGTGATTGCGCCGAATTCGCCGAAAGCCTGTTGCAGGTCTTCATCGCGAACGGTGTACGGCAAGTTGCCGACGTAAAGTTTATTGCCCATGCGGGACTCCTGAAAAACACAAAAAACAAAGCGATGGGGTCCCGAAAGCACAACAAACCTGAAAAGTGCCGCCGTAGCGCGCGAAACTGACCGATCACCTGACTTGTGACGTATTTAAACGTGCACACGCGAGATTATGGGGCATAGACAGAAAAAAGGTTTTTTTTCGGATATCCAGCCACCCATCTGTTGTGTTTTGTGACAAAACTTGGGGTTTACCGGGTGAACTTGTCGTTTTTCACACCCTGTTGCCCTCGCTGGTGAATTCCGGTGGGTTTCTGTTGATCGCTGGCTGTTGCACCCATATGGCTTGTCGGCGCTGCTTAATTTGTCAGCAGTTACTGCGCTGCGCTCAGAGCTCAAGCACGCTGGCCAGTGCCAAGTCTGCAGGCGCTTCGTAGTCGGCCACGATCCAGGCGCGGCCTGGCTGGCTGGCCGCTTCCGACAAAAAGTCCTTGATGAGGCGAATGGACACCTGGTCCAGCGAGACAAAGGGTTGGTCGAGCAAAGTGACGGCTGCGCCTGAGGCCAGGGCCGCGACCAGCATTACTTTGCGGCGGCTGCCCGTGGACAGCATGTTCAGCCGTTTGTGACGGTGCGGCGTCATGTCAAGGGCTTCTGACAAGTCATGCAACAGGGCGCTGTTCCAGTGGGGGTAATGCGCTTGCAGCTTGTCCCAGCAGGCTTGCACCGTGGTTTCGTCATGTGCGGCGCCCTGCAGATCAAGCCAAAAGACACCGCCGGGCGGTGTTTCTACACTGCCGCTCAGCGGCTTCAAATCACCTGCCAACAGCCGCAGCAGCGTGGTTTTGCCACAGCCTTCATCGCCACACACCCAGTTCAGGCCCGCAGGCCAGGAAAAGTTCAAGGGCTCAAAGACCGCTTGGCCGCCTGGCCCGCCACTCAGCGCGTGGGCTTGCAGCAAAAAAGGCAATCTGGGGGTGGTTGATAACGACATGGCTCAATCCTAGCAAGGCCGGGGATGCCTAGAATGAAACGGTGACCTCAAAGCTTTACAAAATTCCCCAATCCGTGCTGGTGGTGATCTACACACCCAGTGGCCAGGTCTTGCTGATTCGGCGCACTGACGCTGGCACCTGGCAATCCGTCACGGGCAGCAAAGACCGCCTGGACGAAAGCTGGACCACCACCGCCGTGCGCGAGGTGAAAGAAGAAACGGGCATCGATGCTCTGAACCCCCAATGTCGGCTGGAAGACTGGCAACTCGAAAACGTGTACGACATTTACCCCGCTTGGCGCTGGCGCTACGACCCGGAGGTGAGTCGCAACACCGAGCGCGTGTTCGGACTGAGCGTGCCTGAAAACACGCCCATCACCCTCAGTCCGGCCGAGCACACCGACTGGCAATGGCTGCCTTGGCAGGCAGCAGCAGACCATTGTTTTTCACCGTCCAATGCCGAGGCCATTTTGATGTTGCCCCGTTTTGAAAACCTGACAGGTCGTTGATGCCCCTGCAACAAGAGCACCCCATCTTGCGAGTGGCGACCTACAACATCCACAAAGGTGTGCAGGGGATGTGGCCTGCACGGCGTCTGGAAATTCACAACCTGGGCCATGCGGTGGAGCAACTCGATGCCGACATCGTTTGCCTGCAAGAGGTTCGTCTCATGCACCGCCGGGAGGAAAAATATTTCTCTCACTGGCCCAGCCAGCCACAGGCCGACTACCTGGCCCCCGAAGGCTATTCGTCGGTCTACCGCACCAACGCCGTTACCCGCCATGGAGAGCATGGCAATGCCTTGCTGTCGCGCTGGCCCGTGTTGTCGCACCAGCATCAGGACATTTCTGACCACCGATTTGAGCAGCGCGGCTTGTTGCACACCGAAGTTCAGGTGGTCGACCGCATGCTGCATGTGATCGTGGTGCACCTGGGGCTAGTACCCGCCAGTCGGGTGCGCCAGCTGGTGCAGTTGCTGGCCTTTATTGACCGGGCCATCCCTGCCGAGGCGCCGGTGCTGGTGGCTGGCGATTTCAATGACTGGGGTACGGGCCTGGGGCGGCGCATGGCGGGGGCCGGTTTTCGCGAATGGCGAGAGCAGCCCACACCCACCTACCCGTCGCGTTTGCCCTTGAACCAGCTTGACCATGTCTATGCACGCGGCCTGACACCGGTCCATGCCATGGCCCCGTCAGGGCGCATTTGGCAGCGCATGTCGGATCACCTGCCCCTGGTGGCCGAGTTTGCCTGGCCGGACTGATCATGCGACACAGCCCCGCCTTGCGCGATGGTCACCAGATCCGCTTGATCGAAGGCGGTCAAGCCTATTTCGAATCGCTGGTGACGGCGCTGGAGCAGGCGCGCTCGCAAGTGCACATCGAAACCTATATTTTTGACTTTCATGGCGCAGCCGCCATGGTGGCCGAGGCCTTGGAGCGGGCCGCTTTGCGGGGCTTGCGTGTTTGGGTGGTGGTGGACGGGGTGGGCACCCCTGGTCTGCCGCCTGAATGGCGTGAGCGTTTTGACCGTGCCGGGGTCGATTGGCGCGTTTACTCTCCCCTGGGCACTTGGGGTTTGTTGATTCCCAGCCGCTGGCGGCGCTTGCACCGAAAACTGTGCGTGATCGATGGGCACCTGGCTTTTTGTGGCGGCATCAATATCTTGGACGACTGGTACGACCCGCACCACGGCACTTTGAATCAGCCCCGGCTTGACTTTGCGGTGTGCGCCCGTGGAGCACTGGTGCAGCAAATGCAGGAAACGATGTCGCAGCTTTGGTGGCGCATTCAGGGCGTGCGCCATGTGAGGGAGCAACAGTTTCCACAGGCTTTCAGTTCTTTCAGGGCGGCAGGCCTGCATTTGCCCTGGACGCAGCAGGATGCCCATGCCTTTGAAGCCCACCTGGTGGCCAAGGCCGGGTTGCTGCTGCGCGACAACCTTTTGAACCGCAGCCAAATCGAGCGTGCATACCTGAAAGCGATTGGCCTTGCCCGGCATGAAATCGTCATTGCCAACGCTTATTTTTTGCCAGGCCGCCGTCTGCGCAAAGCCTTGATCCATGCCGCGCAAAGGGGCGTGCGGGTGCGCTTGCTGTTGCAGGGGCGCTATGAATACTTCATGCAATACCACGCGGCCCGCCCGGTTTATGGCGTGCTGCTGGCGGCGGGCATCGAGATCCATGAGTACAAGGCCAGTTTTTTGCACGCCAAAGTGGCCGTGATCGACCCGCACAACGAGCGGCCCTGGGCCACAGTGGGCTCGTCCAATCTGGACCCGCTCAGCTTGCTGCTGGCGCGTGAGGCCAATGTGGTGGTGGCTGACAAAGCATTTGCGCAGCAGTTGTACCAGCGTTTGAGCATGGCCATTGAGCAACAAAGCACCCCGGTGGTGGCTGCGGTTTACACCCAAAGGCCTTGGCACCAAAGGCTGCGTGACCGGGTGGCGTTTGGTTTGATGCGTTTGGCCTTGTTTTTGACCGGTAACCGCTATTGACCGGTGATCAACCCCCGACCGACATGGGCCTTATGTCGCAGGTGGCACAGAGTTTTTAATCGCTGTTACGATCCCTGCCATGTTAATGAAAGCCCCAGACGCCATGACTGCTTCTGCTGCCACGCCCGAAGACGAAGGCGTTCCTGTTTCCGTGAAGATCCGCGAACGCATCCATGCAGCCCGCAAACGCTTCCATGCCAACGACAACATTGCCGAGTTCATTCAGCCCGGTGAGTTGGAAAAGTTGCTGGACGAAGTCACGGACAAGATGGCCGGGGTGCTCGACAGCCTGGTGATCGACACCGTGAACGACCACAACACGGGTGACACCGCCCGCCGTGTGGCCAAGATGTACCTGAAAGAAGTGTTCAAGGGCCGCTACACAGAGGGCCCCGAGATCACCGAATTCCCCAACGCCGAGCACCTGAATGAGCTGATGATCGTTGGCCCCATCACCGTGCGCAGTGCCTGCAGCCACCACTTTTGTCCGGTGATCGGCAAGATCTGGATCGGGGTCATGCCCAACGAGCACACCAACGTGATTGGTCTGTCCAAGTACGCTCGCTTGGCCGAATGGATCATGGGCCGCCCCCAGATCCAGGAAGAAGCCGTGGTGCAACTGGCCGACCTGATCCAGCGCAAAACCCAGCCCGATGGCCTGGCCATCGTCATGGAAGCCAGCCACTACTGCATGGGCTGGCGCGGTGTGAAAGACATGGACAGCAAGATGATCAATTCGGTCATGCGCGGTGCATTCCTGAAAGACGTCAATTTGCGTCGTGAATTTTTGGCCTTGATTCCCGGAAGGAGCTGATCCATGTTGGTACGCCTGCTTTACGCCAGCCGCACGGTTGATCCCCGGCCCGAAACCATCGATTCGATTCTGGCCCACTCCCGCCAGTTCAACCCCAGCACGGGCATCACCGGCATCTTGTGCTACGGCGGCGGCATCTTCTTGCAAGCCATCGAAGGCGGACGCCTGGCGGTGAGCGATTTGTACGGTCATATCCAGAAAGACGCGCGCCACAAAGAAGTGGTTTTGCTGCATTACGAAGAAATTTCAGAGCGGCGTTTTGGTGGCTGGACCATGGGCCAGGTGGACACCTCGCGGGTCAATACCAATATCCTGCTCAAGTATTCCGAGCGCGCCGAGCTGGACCCGTACAACGTGTCGGGCAAAGTCTCCCTGGCCTTGCTCGAAGAGTTGATGGCCACCGCGTCAATCATCGGACGCGCCTGAGCCGATGCAGCTCATCGGCTGCGACTTTTCCAGCAGCCCCTCTAAACGCAAACCTATCGTGCTGGCGCTGGGCCAGGCCCGCCAGGGCAGGGTCCAACTGCAAGCGTTGCAAATTTTTGAAAC
>CAIZSE010000170.1 GCA_903935585.1 uncultured Burkholderiales bacterium
CCGTGCTGCCAGACTTGCCGGTATTGCGCTTTGAGCTTGGGGGTGAGCCAAGGGGCGGCTTGTTCGGCAGGTTCGGTTGACCGCGCGGTCAGGGAGGTCAGCGTGTTGTCTTGTCCGGTCAAAAAACCAAACAGGCGTTCAAAGTCGTTGTCGGCCAATTGGGCAGCGGCATCGGGCTGGACCAAAAAGTTCATGTAGGCGCTGGCCGCTTGCTGCGCCGGGTTGTCTTGCAGCGCCTTGAGCAGCGGGCCGGGGTGGGGCGAGTTGATGATCACCAGTTGGCGCAAGCGCTCAGGATGCTGATTGGCCAGGTTCCAGGCGACTGCGCCACCCCAGTCGTGGGCAATCAGGGCGGCCAGGGGCTTGGCGCCGCATTCGATGCCGGTCAAGGCCAAAATGTCCTGCACCAAGTATTTGGCCCGGTAGGCCTTGACGTCTTCGGGTGCGCTGGAGCTTTCGTACCCCCGCAAATTGGGTGCCACGCAGCGGTAACCGCCGTTTTCTGGTTTCGAAAAATGAACCAGTAAAGGGTCCCACACCCAAGCGGCTTCCGGAAAGCCATGCAGGAAAAGCAGCACGGGGCGGCCGGGTTCGCCGCAAGCGCGGCAACTGAGGGTGATGCCGTGGGGCAATTCTTGTTGCCAGGTCTGGACAGGGGTGTTCACAAAATGGGTCGCTTGTGTTCAAGGGCTGGTTTGAATGTCCCAAAGCAAACGGGCAAGACGCGAGCTGGTCAGCTGCGGATTATTCGTCCAGCGCCTCAGGCTCGTCCTCGGGTGGGGCTGCCGGCTCAGCAGGGGCAGTGCCCGCAACGGGGTGCGTCCAGTCCCACAAGAGTTGGGCCACTTCGTCCACGCCTTGTTTCTTCAGGGCAGAAAAAAGCTTGACCTCGCCACCACCGGCTTGCAGCCGCGCAATCGACAAGGCCTTGGCCTGATCGGCACGGGTCAGCTTGTCGGCCTTGGTCAGGATGATCAGGAACTTCAGGCCTTGCTCCACGCGAGGACGGATGACTTCGAGCAGGATGTCGTCCAACTCGGTGAGGCCGTGGCGCGGGTCGCACATCATCACAATGCCCGTCAGGTTTTCGCGGCTGACCAGGTAGTTGGCCATGACTTGCTGCCAGCGCAACTTGTCCATTTTGGCCACGGCGGCGTAGCCGTAGCCGGGCAAGTCGGCCAATACGGTGTCGGTGATGCCCTGCTTGCCCAGGGCAAACAGGTTGATGTGCTGGGTGCGGCCGGGTTTTTTGGAAGCAAATGCCAGCTGTTTCTTTTGCGTCAGGGTGTTGATGCAGGTGGATTTGCCCGCGTTGGAACGCCCGACAAAGGCGATTTCAGGGGTGTCCATCGCGGGCAAATGGTGCAGTTGCGCAGCAGTGGTCAAAAAACGGGCGGTGTGCATCCAGCCCATGGGCGTGACCACGGGGGGGGTGGCAGGCGCGGCTTGGGGCGAAGAGTTTGAAACGCGTGGGCTGGAGCTCATAAATCAGGGTGACCTTGGATCGTCAGGGAACTGACGCAGACCTCATTGTAGAATCCTTGGGTTTTGCGCCCATTCTTCCAACTTTTGGACGACGACCATGAAGTCAATAGTTTCTCTCCTGATGTCCGCCACTCTTTCTGTGTTGGTGGCGGGTACTGCAATGGCAGCCGGCCCTGCACCCGTGGTGGCCAAGCCCGATCTGGCCAAAGGCGAAGCCGCTTTTGCCATGTGCGTGGCTTGCCATGCGGCCGACGGCAACTCGACCACCCCGGTGAACCCCAAGCTGTCGCAGCAACACCCCGAATACCTGATCAAGCAGTTGCACGAATTCAAATCGGGCAAGCGTGCCAATGCCGTGATGAGCGGCATGGTCGCGGGCCTGAGCGATGACGACATGCGCAACATCTCTTACTGGCTGGCTTCCAAGCCTGCCAAGCCTGGTTTTGCCAAAGAAAAAGACACGGTGGCCTTGGGTGAGCGCATTTACCGCGGTGGCATTCCAGACCGCCAGATTGCTGCCTGCGCCAGCTGCCACTCGCCCAACGGCGCTGGCATGCCTGCCCAGTACCCCCGCATGTCGGGCCAGCACGCCGACTACACCACCTCTCAGCTCTTGCAGTTCCGTGACGGCATTCGCAAGAACAGCCTTCAGATGACCCAGGTGGCTGCCAAGATGAACGACCGAGAGATCAAGGCCGTGTCTGATTACATTGCCGGCCTGCGTTAAGCAGCCATCCGAGACCCCTGACCCAAGGGCAATCCCTTGGGTCCATGGGGTCTTCAGTCGGTGATCAGCTGGCTCAGCCACAATTGGATCCCCGGCTGCGACGCGCTGTTAAGCGATAAGCCAGGCCGAATTTCCGGCCTTTTTTATTTTTGGCGGGCCTAAGGCCCGCTTGGTTTTGCCTGTGGACACCTTTGCACCATGACGTCTGTTGCCTCCAGCCCTGAATCTGAACGTGGCTCGCCTCGCCGGGAAGCTGTGCTGGAACTTCTGTCGTCCATGCGGTTTGCGATCTCCCTGCTGACCATCATTTGCGTGGCATCGGTCATCGGTACCGTGCTCAAACAAAACGAGCCCAGCACCAATTACGTCAACCAGTTCGGACCGTTTTGGGCTGAGTTCTTTGTCACCCTGAAACTGAATGCGGTGTACAGCGCCTGGTGGTTTTTGCTGATTTTGGCCTTCCTGGTGCTCAGCACCAGTTTGTGCATTGCCCGCAACACCCCCAAGATCCTGGCCGATCTCAAGACCTACAAGGAAAATATCCGTGAGCAAAGCCTCAAGGCTTTTCACCACAAGGCAGAAGGCCACCTGAACGAATCGCCCGAAGAGGCCGCGAAACGGCTGGGCCAACTGCTGGCGACGGGTGGCTGGAAGGTGCGTTTGCAGTCACGTCAAACGCCTCAGGGCATGGGCTGGATGCTGGCAGCCAAAGCTGGTGCGGCCAACAAGCTGGGTTACATCGCGGCCCACTCGGCGATCGTGCTGGTGTGCGTGGGCGGTCTGCTGGATGGTGATTTGGTGGTGCGCGCCCAGATGTGGTTTGGCGGCAAGGCCATTTACAGCGGCGGGGGCATGATCGCTGACGTGCCGGCGCAGCACCGCTTGTCCGAGCGCAACCCGGCTTTTCGCGCCAACCTGATGGTGGCCGAAGACACGGCAGCGAGCACCGCGATCCTGAGCCAGTCCAACGGCATCTTGCTGCAGGAGTTGCCCTTTGCGATTGAGCTCAAAAAATTCATCGTCGAGTACTACTCGACCGGCATGCCCAAACTGTTTGCCAGTGAAATCGTGATCCACGACAAGGCCACGGGTGAGAAAAAAGAAGCCCGTGTGGAGGTGAACCACCCGGCCAGCTACAAGGGCGTTGAGATTTACCAGTCCAGCTTTGACGATGGCGGCTCCAGCGTCAAGCTGCGCGCGATCCCGATGGCCGCGGCCACCCGGCCTTTTGAGGTGGACGGCACCATCGGCGGCAGCACCGAGTTGAGCAACGGCCCTGAAAAAATGAGCCTTGAGTTCACAGGCCTTCGCGTGATCAATGTGGAGAACATGTCAGGCAATGGCACGGGGGGGCAGGGCGTGGACGTTCGCAAAGTGGACCTGCGCAGCGCGATAGACCAGCGCATGGGGGCGGGCAACAAAACCACCGAGACCAAAGAGCTGCGCAACGTGGGCCCGAGCGTGAGCTATAAATTGCGCGATGCTGCAGGCCAGGCCCGTGAATACAACAACTACATGCTCCCGGTGGACGCGGGCGATGGCGTCCCTGTGTTTTTGTTGGGCATGCGCGAGAACCCCAGTGAGCCCTACCGATACCTGCGCCCACCAGCGGATGAAAATGGCGAACTGGAAGGTTTTATGCGCTTGCGCTTGGCATTGGCCGATGCCGTCATGCGCGAGCGTGCGGTGCAGCGCTATGCCCGCAAGGCAGTGGACCCGCTGCGCCCCGAGTTGACGCAGCAGTTGGCAGGCTCGGCGGCCCGGGCGCTGGGGCTGTTTGCCGGTGTGGAATCCGTGCAGGGCAAAAAGGTGGCGGGCTTGCAGGCGCTGGCTGATTTCCTGGAGGCCAATGTGCCCGAGGCCGAGCGTGCGCGTGCAGGCGAGATGTTTGTGCGCATTCTGAATGGCACGTTGCTCGAGCTTGATGGGCTGGCGCGCGAGCAAGCCAAAGCCAAGCCGCTGCCCGAAGACAAGGTTCAGGGTTTCATGTCGCAAGCGGTGCTGGCACTGTCCGATGCACCTTTTTACCCCGCACCCATGACGTTCTTGCTGAAAGACTTCAAGCAAGTGCAGGCCAGTGTTTTCCAGGTGGCCAGAGCCCCGGGAAAAAACGTGGTTTATCTGGGCTGCTTTTTCCTGATTCTGGGGATTTTTGCGATGCTCTATGTGCGCGAACGCCGTTTGTGGGTGTGGTTATCTCCCCAAACCGAGGGGTCCAATGTCACACTGGCGCTGTCGTCCAACCGCAAAACCCTGGACGTTGACCGTGAATTTGACCAATTGACAGCCCGTTTGCTGGGCCGTCCCGAGAAAATCCAAGCATGACTACTTTGACTTTGAACCCCGGTTATTTCTCTCGCCGCAGTGCGCTCGACTGGGGCTTTGCCTTGCTGGCGCTGGTGGGCATGGTGTTTGCGTTTAGCCGTTACCAGCACGCGATGGATGTTTACGAGCAAGCCATTTTGGTGGGCGCCGTGCCGGCCGTGACCTGGCTGGCCTGGTTTTGGCGTCCGTTGCGCACCTTGATGCTGGTGGTCACGGGCCTGTCCTTGTTCGCCATCTTTTTGTACCAGGGCGACCTGGCGCGATCAGAGCAGGTGTTTTTCCTCAAGTATTTCCTGTCCAGCCAGTCTGCCATCTTGTGGATGAGCATGGTGTTTTTCATCAGCACCGTTTTTTACTGGGCGGGCATGTTCGTGCGCGGCCAAGGCGACGCCCTGGAGTCACTGGGCTCGAGCATGGCCTGGGTGGCAGTCGGACTGGCCCTGATTGGCACCTTGGTGCGCTGGTACGAAAGCCATCAACTGGGGCCTGACATCGGGCACATCCCGGTCAGCAACTTGTACGAAGTGTTCATCATGTTTTGCTGGATGACGGCAGGCTTTTATCTGTACTACGAAGACCATTACCGCACCCGTGCCCTGGGCGCTTTTGTGATGTTGGTGGTCAGTGCTGCGGTGGGCTTTTTGCTGTGGTACACGTTGGTGCGAGAGGCGCATGCCATTCAGCCCCTGGTGCCCGCCCTCAAAAGCTGGTGGATGAAGTTGCATGTGCCTGCCAACTTCATTGGTTACGGCACCTTCGCGCTGGCCGCAATGGTGGCGTTTGCTTACCTGATCAAGCAGACGGCGGGTGAAGCCCGTTGGTACAAGCTCGCCCCTTTGTGGCTGCTGGGCATCGTCTTGTGTTTTGAGCCTGTGGTGTTTCGCAAGTCACCCACCGAAGGCGGCAGTGGTTATTGGATGGTCTATTTCGGCATTTCGGCCCTGATCGTGGCGGGTATTTTGTTCGGTCGTCGCCGCATTGCAGAGCGATTGCCGTCGTTCGAGGTGCTGGACGATGTGATGTACAAATCCATCGCGGTCGGCTTTGCTTTCTTTACCATCGCCACGGTGCTGGGTGCCTTGTGGGCCGCTGAGGCCTGGGGCGGCTACTGGAGCTGGGACCCGAAAGAAACCTGGGCCCTGATCGTTTGGCTCAATTACGCGGCCTGGTTGCACATGCGCCTGATGAAAGGTCTGCGCGGTACGGTGGCGGCATGGTGGGCCCTGATGGGCCTGGCGGTCACGACCTTCGCTTTCCTGGGTGTCAACATGTTTTTGAGCGGTTTGCACAGTTACGGCACGCTGTGATGGGCTAGCTGCATCGGGCAGCTGTTCATGTTGCAGGGCAAGGTGGATCGTGTGAACACATTCTTCAGTTCTGGTCATAAAGGACATACATGCGCAGTTTTATCAACCGTTCCAGCCCCCAAGAACCGGCTTACAGCGACATCACGCCAGAGCCTGTTTACCAAACCCGCAGAGACCTCATTCGCAGTCTGGCAGCAGGTTCTGCGGGTGTGGCGCTGACGACATGGGGCCTGCGCGAGGCGCATGCGCAATCAGCACGGCCTGGCCAATTGGCTGCGTTGGCTTCGGGTGCTTCAGCTGTGCCGGGTGCCATGACCATGGACAAGCCCACGTCCTACAAGGACGCCACCACCTACAACAATTTTTACGAATTCGGCACCGACAAGTCCGACCCCGCCAAGCGGGCACACACGCTCATCACGCAGCCCTGGACGGTGGAGATTGAAGGGCTGGTGAAAAAGCCCGGGCGCTACGGCCTGGAAGACCTCATGAAGATCAGCGCGATGGAAGAGCGCATCTACCGCATGCGCTGCGTGGAAGGCTGGTCGATGGTGATTCCGTGGATCGGCTATTCAATGGCCCAACTGATCCAGCGGGTGGAACCTTTGCCCGGGGCCAAGTTCGTCGAATTCATCACTCAGGCTGACCCCAAGACCATGCCGGGCCTTCGGAGTGGGGTGCTCGACTGGCCTTATGCGGAAGGTCTGCGCATGGACGAAGCCATGCACCCGCTGACCCTGCTGGCCTTTGGCATGTATGGCGAAGTCATGCCCAAGCAAAACGGCGCGCCGCTGCGTCTGGTGGTGCCTTGGAAATACGGTTTCAAAAGCGGCAAGAGTTTGGTCAAGATCCGATTCACCGACAAGCAACCCGTGTCGTCCTGGGAAAAGGCCGCACCGCAAGAGTACGGCTTTTATTCCAACGTGAACCCTCTGGTGGACCATCCCCGCTGGAGTCAGGCCACCGAGCGGCGCATCGGCGAGGACGGGCTGCTGGCCAAAAAACGCAAAACGTTGATGTTCAACGGTTACGAGGCGCAAGTGGGCCAGTTGTATGCCGGCATGGATTTGAAAAAGTTTTTCTGATGCCGGGATTGTCTGCATGAGGCAGGCCTTGCGTCACCCTGCAGCCTGGTGGGCACTGCTCGTGCTGGGCTTGCTGCCTCTGGCCTGGTTGGGGGGGCAAATTTGGCAAGACCAGCTGGGTGCCAACCCTGCCGAAGCCCTGATCCGTGCCACCGGTGACTGGACGCTGCGCAGTCTGTGTGTGGTGTTGGCGGTCACGCCCTTGCGCCAGCTGCTGGCTTGGCCTGAACTGGTTCGGTTCAGGCGCATGCTGGGTTTGTTGACTTTTGCTTATGCCTGTTTGCACCTGCTGTGCTACGCGTGGTTCGACATGGGTTTTGAGTGGGGCGACATCGTTCAGGACATCGCCAAACGCCCCTTCATTCTGTTGGGCTTCAGCGCCTTTTTGATCTTGCTGGCCCTGGCCTCAACCTCGTTCAACCGTGCCATCCGCCAACTGGGCGCTCGGCGCTGGCAGGCCCTGCACCGTGCGGTTTATGCGGTGGCTGTGCTGGCCATCCTGCATTTTTGGTGGATGCGTGCAGGCAAGCAAAATTTTGCCGAAGTGCTGGTTTACGCGGCCATCCTCATCAGCTTGCTGGGGTGGCGGCTTGCACGGCGCATGCGCAGTCAGTGGCGTGCTTGATCACGCTTGACCCGTCGTATTGAAGGCGCATGCGCGGCGGTCTGGCGCATGGATTGGTGTGCTTTCAGCCGCAGCCAGAATCAGCCGACCAGTTGCTCCAGCGCAAAGGTGTCGAAAGCCGATTCGCGCTGGCGAATCAAATGGGCTTGTGTGCCGTCCACCAGAATTTCAGCGGCCCGACCCCGGGTGTTGTAGTTGCTGGCCATGCTCATGCAGTACGCCCCTGCCGACAGCACGGCCAGCGTGTCGCCGGCCTGAACCAGCAGTTGGCGGTCACGGCCGATCCAGTCGCCGCTTTCGCACACCGGGCCCACCACGTCGTACAGGCTGCCTTCGCCCGGTCGGGGCGTCACCGGCACGATGTGGTGATAAGCCTGGTACATCGCAGGACGCGGCAAGTCGTTCATCGCCGCATCGATGATGCAGAAGTTTTTTTGTTCACCGGGCTTGAGGTAAAGCACTTCGGTCAGGCACACCCCGGCGTTGCCCACCAGGGAGCGGCCTGGCTCGATCATGAGCTGGCGCTGGCCGTAGCCGCGCGCATCCAGCTTGGCCAGCAGTTGCGCCCACAGGGCATCGGCTTCGGGCGGGGTGTCGCCGTTGTAGTTGATGCCCAGGCCCCCGCCAAAGTCGATGTGGTGGATGGCAATGCCCGCTGCCTCAATCTCGGCCACCAGGTCCAGCACCCGGTCCATGGCGTCCAGATAGGGTGTGGCTTCGGTGATTTGCGAGCCAATGTGGCAGTCGATGCCCACCACTTTCAGGCCCGGCAGGCTGGTGGCGTGGCGGTAGGCGCGCAAAGTGTCTTCGTGCGCAATGCCGAATTTATTGCCCTTGAGCCCCGTTGAAATGTAAGGGTGGGTTTTGGGGTCCACATTCGGGTTGACACGCAGGCTGACCGGCGCTGTCATGCCCAGACCAGTGGCCACGTCGCTCAGCACGTCGAGTTCGGCTTCGCTTTCCACGTTGAAGCAGCCGATGCCCACTTGCAGGGCCTGTTTCATCTCTGTGCGTGTTTTGCCCACACCTGAAAAAATCACTTTGGCCGGGTCACCGCCAGCGGCCAGCACACGGGCCAGTTCACCGCCCGAGACGATGTCAAATCCGCAGCCCGCTTCGGCAAAAACCTGCAACACCGCCAGGCTGGAGTTGGCCTTCATGGCGTAGCAAATTTGGGCCTTGCGCCCAGCAAAGCCGCGCTGGTAAGCGCCCAGCGCCGACAGCATGGCCGCCTTGGAATAGACAAACAGTGGTGTGCCGTATTCGCGGGCCAAATCAGACAGGCGAACGCCCTCGACCATGAGCTGGTCACCCGCGTAGGCGATGTGGGGCTGGCCGGGCAGGCCTTGGGGTGTGGCAGGTGCGTTCATGGTGGGGTGGCCTTGGGGGCCGCAGGTGCAATCAGGGGAGGCGTGGCCGGTGCACCGGATGGTGGAGCAACCGGCGCAGTGGTTTCGGTCGAAGAACGGGGCGTCTCAGCGGGCGTGCCAGTCGCAGGTTGAGCGGGCCAGAGCTTCAGAGTCTGAGGCAAGGTGGCGCGACCCGCAGACTCTGGTGTGTTGGGTAAAAACAAGGGACCTTTTTGGCCGCAAGCACCCAACATCGCCGCACCCCCAACAAGGGCATGCGCGGTGACTAGAATCTTCAAGATCTTCAACATGCTGCGATTGTAATGACCGACCTTGAATTTTTGGACCAAGCTGAACGCCTGCTCGCGGGCGTAGAGATCAGCAGCGATCGCCTGAACGACGACACCGACGCCGACATCGACAACCAGCGAACGGGCGGCATGGTCACACTGACCTTTCCCAACCGCAGCCAGATCGTGATCAACCTGCAAAAGCCCCTGCAAGAGGTGTGGTTGGCTGCCCGCTGTGGAGGCTTTCATTACAGGTTTGACGGCGTGCACTGGATGGACAGCAAGGGGCAGGGCGAATTTTGGGAAAGCCTGTCGCGCTACGCATCGCAGCAGGCGGGTCAAGACTTGTTGTTCAAGCCCTGATACTTTTCAGCAGGGCGCTGTTTTTGTGCGGACGGCTTGTCCCCACCGACCCCTCAGTTCCTGAATAAATCCAGAATCCGGTTGCGTTCTTCTGTCGGGGGCACCGCGTTCTGGGTTTTGCCCGAGCCATCGCCACCTGCGCCCAGGCTGGTGACCGAGCCGCCCTTGGCGTACTCCTCATACACCCAGTCGCCCCCGATGTTCACCAAGCCCTCTGGCACTGGGGGCTCTGAAACGGGCAAGCTGCGCAAAGCGGTCTCCATGAAACTGATCCAGACAGGCAAGCTCAGGCCCCCGCCCGTTTCACGGTCGCCCAGCTTGCGCGGGGTGTCATAACCGATCCAGACCACCGCAGCCAGGTTGGGCTGGTAGCCTGCGAACCAGGCATCCATGGCATCGTTGGTGGTGCCGGTTTTGCCATAAATGTCAGGGCGCCTGAGGGTGCTTTGGGCGCGTGCTGCCGTGCCTGAGCGCGTGACTTCTTGCAATAAACTGGTCATGACAAACGCATTGCGCGCTGGAATGGCCGGGGTTTCGCCCAGTTGTGTCACCGCAGGGCTGTCCACCAGCACCCGGTCCTTGAAGTCGGTGATGCGCGTGATCAAGTGCGGCTGGACCCGGTGCCCCCCGTTGGCAAACACCGAATAGCCCGTCGCCATTTGCATGGGCGTCACTGAGCCGGCACCCAGCGCCATCGTCAAATAGGCCGGGTGCTTGTCTTCGTCAAAACCAAAGCGGGTGACCCACTCTTGAGCCGGTCGCGCGCCCACTGCCTGCAATACCCGTATCGAGACCATGTTTTTGGATTTGGCCAGGCCAGTGCGCAAGCTCATGAGGCCGTCAAATTTGCCGTCGTAGTTTTTGGGTTCCCAGGGCTGCCCCCCGGTGACGCCGCTGTCAAAAAACAAGGGTGCGTCGTTGACCATGGTGGCTGGGGTGAAGCCTTTTTCGAGCGCTGCCGAATAAATGAAGGGCTTGAAGCTGGAGCCCGGCTGCCGCCAGGCCTGCGTGACATGGTTGAATTTGTTTTTGGCAAAGTCAAAGCCTCCGACCAAGGCCCGGATGGCGCCGGTTTGTGGGGTGAGCGCAATCAAGGCGCCTTCCACCTCTGGCAGTTGGGTGATTTCCCATGCGCCTTTGCTTGTTTGCGTGATGCGGACCAGGGCGCCTTTGCGAACCTGTTTGGCGGGCGGTGTCTTGTCCGACAGGCCCGATTGCGCCGGCTTGAGTCCGTCGCCAGTGATGGTGATTTGCTCGCTGTTCTGGCGAATCACCACCACTTTGCGAGGGGAGGCTTCGAGCACCACCGCCGACAGCACATCGCCGTTGTCGGGGTGGTCTTCCAGCGCATCATCGATGGCCTCTTCCATTTTTTTGGCATCTGCAGGCAGGTCGATGAATTTTTCCGGTCCCCGGTAAATCTGGCGGCGCTCAAAATCCATGATGCCTTGTCGCAAGGCCTTGTAGGCAGCCATTTGCTCGGTCGATTGCACGGTGGTGTAAACGTTCAATCCCCGTGTGTAGGTTTCCTGGCCATATTGGGCAAAGACCATTTGCCGGACGGTTTCAGCCACGTATTCGGCATGCAGGATTTTTTTGTCAGCCGCCGAGCGCAACTTGAGGGGCTCTGTCTTGGCGGCTTTGGCCTGAGCTGCGGTGATGTACTTGTTGTCTTCCATCCGTTCGATGATGTAGAGCTGGCGCGAGCGGGCACGTTTGGGGTTGCTGATCGGGTTGTAGGCCGAGGGTGCTTTGGGCAGCCCTGCCAACATGGCGGCTTCGGCAATGCTGATGTCCTTGAGCGGTTTGCCGAAGTAGGTTTCAGCGGCCGTGGCAAAACCGTAAGCCCGATTGCCCAGGAAAATCTGGTTCATGTAGATCTCAAGGATCTGGTCCTTGGTCAGCATGTGCTCGAGTTTGTAGGTCAGCAAAATTTCATAAATTTTGCGGGTGTAGGTTTTCTCGGACGACAGGTACACATTGCGTGCCACCTGCATGGTGATGGTCGATGCGCCCTGGCTTTTCATTCGGCCCAAATTGGCGATGCCCGCGCGCAAGATGCCCAGGTAGTCCACGCCGCCGTGTTGGTAAAAGCGGTTGTCTTCGATGGACAAAACCGCATCTTTCATCACTTGCGGTATTTCCTTGATGGGCGTCAGGTTGCGGCGCTCTTCGCCGAATTCGCCCATCAGTTGGCCATCTTCCGTGAAAACACGCAGGGGCAGTTTGGGCTTGTAGTCTTCCAGGTCGGAAATATCGGGCAGGTTCGGGTAGGCGATCACCATGGCCACACCCACCACCATGAGGATGGAAAACAGCCCGGCGGCCATCAGGCCCGCAGCCCACATGGCCAGCTTCACAACCCACGACAGGAGGGTGGGTGAAGGGTAATGCCCTTCAAGGGGTTGCTTTTTGGAGGAGGCGGTGTCTTTGGATGGCATAAGTGGGCTGTTGGGGCAGCCGACAATTTGCGGGCTGCCGGCCATTATAAAAATCCTGGACCTGGTGCCGGGATATTTCGCAAATCAAAAGCAATTATTTGGTTTGCAAAAAAATTGTCAAGAATGATTATTCATGTTACAAAACCCTTTTGCAAAGACCATTCAGGCCTTTTCCAGGGAGTCTCAGCATGCAGGCATTGGCGCAATGGTGGCGGCGTTTGGCCCTTGGTTCTGTTCGCCAGGCATGGGGCTTGGCACCTGAAGGCGGTGCCTGGGCTTTGGTCGGGTTAATGCGGCCAAAGCAAGACTTGGCGAAGGTTCACACCTCGCTGTCCTTGCAGCCCCCGGTCGGAATGGATGTTTCTGACATGCACTGGTTGAGCCAGCACTTGCGCCAAAAGGGCCGCTCACGTGGCGGGTCCAGTCATCGCCTGAACATGGCCTTGTCCGCTGACCAATTGCAGGAGGGCCACATCGATTTCCCAGCGGATTTGTCCCCCACCGAATGGCTGTACGAGGTTCAGTTAGAGGTTTCGCAGGCCCTGCAACTTGCGCCCGATGCGGTGAATTTTGATTTTGAACCCGAGCCATTCACAGAGGGCCTCATGCAGCGTGTGCGTTGGATGGGCTGTGCACAGGCCCACCTGATCCGTTTCAAGAGTTGCACACGCGCTGCGGGTTGGCGCCTGGCGACTGTCGAGTCTGAAACCCAGGCGGCAGAACGCGCAGTGCGGGCTTTACAGGGTGGGGTGGCCAGTTTATTGACCCAGCCGCCGCAAGACTGGCTATTCCGGCTGAGCAACGGGAACCATTCAGGGCAGAAATACATGCCCATGGAGTCGGATGGGGTCATCCAAGAGGCCGCTCGCCAAGTCTTGGCCACGCCGACGGGCGCCCGTTTGGTGGCCTCTGGCCTGGCCCTGAAGGCTTGGCTTTGATGCGCGCCCTCAATCTGCTGCATTACCCGGGACTGGCTCGGCAACAAAAAGTTTTCCACCGCTGGTGGAGTGGTCTGGCCGGGCTGCTACTGGGCAGCGCCCTGGCTTGGGGATCGCAGCAATGGCAAGCGGTTCAGACCGTACGGCTTTTGCAAGAGCAAAGCTCATTACAAGAGGCATTGGCTTTGCGCACGCAGCGGGTCAAAGAAGCTGTCCAGCTCCAAACCCGATCGCGCTTGCAGACAGAGCAACTTGGCCAGCTTGAGCAAATTGCCCTGCACCAGCAGGCTTGGGTTTCCTTGCATGAGGCATTGCACCAAGAGGGGCATGGCCTTCGGTTGCAACGCCTGCAAGCAGAGGCCGAAAAAATCGAGCTGCAAGGCACGATGGCCCGTTTTGATGCGATGACCGAAACCAGGCAAAACCTGTCTGATCAACTGGACCAACCGCTTGGCCTGACGAGCATCACGGTCGGGCCTGGTGAAGCGGTGAGTTTTGTCTGGCAAGCCCTCTGGCCTGCAGCAAACGGCGCCTTGAAGACCCCACGCTCACTTGCTCCTGCACCCAAGCCATGACCCAGGACGCCAGCCCAATGGGACTTGCATTGCGTTTGCCCATGGGGACATTGCGATGGCCACACCTGCAAAGGCTGGCCGAACGCTGGTTACGCCGTTGGGGTTTTGCACTGTCTGGTTTGGCCCTGGGCCTGTGGGGCGTGTGGCTGTCTCACACCGAGGTGAATGAGGGTCATGCCAAGGCGCAGCAAGCGGTGGCAGGCTTGCGCCAGCAAATGGCGACATTGCCCGGCGTGTTGTCGGCCAAACCTGGCAAGCCGCTGTCGTTTGTCGAACAAAAAATGCTGGCCAGCCTGCCAGGTGCGATTCGGCAAGAACACATTTGGGGTGATGTGCAACAAGCCTTGACTCAGCATGGTTTGCAACTGCTGTCTTTACGGCCGTTGCCACCTACAGGGGCCGATCCCCGCCATGGCGGATTGTCCAGCCACGCCATGGCCATTCAATTGCGCGGTCGGTTTGAGGATTGGACGCGCATGTGGGCTGCGTGCGCCTTGACCGGCCCGCTGTGCGCGATGGACCGCATCAGCGTGGTGGCGACGGCCAAGCCCGCCGAGGTTCAGATCGATGCCGTGCTGCGCGTCTGGATGCGACCGGTTGAGCTTGGCGTGCCCGAGGAGCCTGCGCAGGCCGGATGGTTGGCATCTGCGCCGATGGAAAACCGCCCCGCGCTGCATCGGCGTGGCGCCTTGTTTGCGATGGCACAGGCCGTGCCTGCGGCGGGCGATGCTGCGCGCTTGCTGGCAAGCACTGACCTCAAGCCGTCCAATGCGCCGGGTTCAGGATCAGGTAATGGGGGCGCTTTTGCATTGGCGGCTTTGCCGGAAGACCCACATCATTGGCCGCTGGACCGTGTGCGCCTGGTGGGGCTTTGGCGTCAAGGGACAGAACGGCAGGCCATCTTGTCTGCTGGACCCCATTGGACCAAGGTGTCCAAGGGTCAACGCGTCACGCTGGAGGGGCACCGGGTCGTTGCCATCACCGATGAGGGGCTGAGTTTGCGCCGGGCACAAGAGCCCTTGGTTGGACTCCATTGGGATTCAAAAACGGGTGACAGCAAAACAGGGGACGGTAAAAAGTGATGACGAACTTCAAAACATGTTGCATTCACTGGCGCTTTTTGGCGGTGTACTTTTGCACCGTCTTGTCGGCTCAGGCGCAAACCATCGCCACTCCACCGATGCTGCCCATGCCGGTTGAGGTGCTGGCAACAACCAAACCCCTGCCTGCGCACGACGACAAGCCCATCAGCCTGAACTTTCAGAACATCGACATCAAAGCCTTGCTGCAGGTGTTTGCTGATTTTTCGGGTTGGAACCTGGTGCCGTCTGACAGTGTCAGCGGACTTGTGAGCGTCAAGCTCAACGAGGTGCCGTGGCAGCAAGCCTTGCACATTGTTTTGCAATCCAGGGGCCTGGTTTCGCGCCAGGAGGGGGGCGTGTTGTGGGTGGCACCTCAGGGTGAATGGGCGCTTCGCGAAAAAAAGAAACTCGATGCACAAGCCGCCCTGGATGCGGTGAGCCCGATGCACATGTTGTCTTTGCGATTGAAATATGCCCGCGCCACCGAAGTGGCGCTGCGTTTGCAGGGAGGCGCAGCAGGCAGTGCAGGTGCAGGTGGGCGTTGGTTGAGTGCGCGCGGCAGTGTGCTGGCCGAGCCCAGAACCAACCAGCTGTTCATTTCAGACCTGCCCGAGCGTTTGCTGAATCTTGAAAAAATGTTGGCACAACTGGATGTGCCGGTCCGGCAGATCCTGATTGAGGCGCGCATCGTGGAGGCCGATGACCAGTTTGGCCAGTCGCTGGGCGTGCGTCTTGGGGCGGGTCTGGCGATTCCTTTGAAAGCACAGGGCAAGTCAAACACCTTGGCCGTGGGAGCAAGCAATCAGCCCGCGGCGGCAGGTGTGGTGACGGGCAATCAGGTCAACCTGCCTGCAGGCTCTGCGGGGCAAACGCTCAATACCCCCGCCACTTTTGCCGTGTCGCTGTTCAATGCGGCCGCAGACCGCTTCATCAACCTGGAAATTTCGGCCCTGGAGGCCGCGGGGCTGGGCAAAGTCGTGTCGCGTCCCCGTGTGGTGACCGCCGACCAGACCAAGGCCCTGATTGAGCAGGGCACCGAGCTGCCCTACCTAACCGCTTTAGGCAATGGCGTGACGGTGATTTCTTTCAGAAAAGCCAACCTGAAGCTGGAGGTCACACCCCAAATCACCCCCGATGGCTCGGTGGTGCTGGATGTGGATGTGAACCGTGACAGCGTGGGGCAAATCACGCCGGCTGGCTATGCCATCAACACCAAACATGTGAAGACCCAGGTGCGGGTGGAAGACGGTGGCACGGTGGTGCTGGGCGGCATTTACGAAGAAACCAATCGCCAGGACGATGCCAAAGTGCCGGGGCTTGGGGATGTGCCCGGTTTGGGCTGGTTGTTCAAAAACCGCGACCACACACGGCGCAAAAGCGAGTTGTTGATTTTTCTGACGCCCCGGGTGATGGCCGATGGGCCTGCCACGCTGCCGCCCTGAGGCCTGCAGCTGCAGGACGGGTCGAATACACTTGAAAGCATTGAGTCACGGGCCATTTTTGTCTGTGGCCTGGCAGATATTTTCAGTGTGAGACTTCCTTGAGCATCATCTTCGTGGGCCTTCCGGGCTCGGGCAAAACCACCATCGGCAGGCAACTGGCGCGTCGGTTGGGTGTGCCCTTTGTCGACTCTGACCATGTGATCGAACAGCGTTTGGGCTGCTCGATCCGGGAGTTTTTTGCCCGCGAAGGAGAAGACAATTTTCGCGATGTGGAGCAACAGGTGCTGGACGATCTGACCCGGACCCATGAGGGCGTGATCGCCACAGGAGGCGGCGCTGTCTTGCGAGAAGCCAATCGGCGCCATTTGCGCGAGCGAGGTCATGTGCTTTACCTGCGATCGACCCCCGAAGACGTGTTTCGCCGAGTGCGCCGTGATACGGTGCGGCCTTTGCTGCAGGTGGATGACCCGCTCGGCCGCTTGCGCGACTTGTTTGAGGCGCGTGACCCCTTGTACCGCGAGACGGCGCATTTCGTCATCGAAACCGGGCGCCCCTCGGTGGCCACCTTGGTCAACATGATCGTGATGCAACTTGAACTGGCAGGACACTTGCCCCTGCGCAGCACTTCTTTGCCGCCCGCCAGCTCCTGAAATCCGGCCAAAGCCCCTACACTTGGCGCCTATGCCCGAGCACACCACTTTCATTGAGCAGGTCGCCATTTCACTGGATGACCGGAGTTACGACATCCACATCGGGCAGGGCCTGCTGGGTCACCCTGAAACCTGGTCAGGTTTGCCCCAAGCCCGGACCGCCATGATCGTGACCAACGACACGATCGCGCCACTTTATGAAGGCACTTTGCGCAGCGCCATCAGCCCGCATTACCAACAAGTTCACACCGTGGTGCTGCCCGATGGCGAAGCCCACAAAGACTGGCAAACCCTGAACCTCATTTTCGACGCCCTGCTGTCCAAAGGCTGCGATCGCAAGACGGTGCTGTTTGCGCTGGGCGGTGGCGTGGTGGGTGACATGACCGGTTTTGCCGCTGCCAGCTACATGCGTGGCGTGCCTTTTATCCAGGTGCCCACCACATTGCTTTCTCAGGTTGATTCGTCGGTGGGGGGCAAAACCGCCATCAACCACCCGCTGGGCAAAAACATGATCGGCGCGTTCTACCAGCCGCGCCGCGTGGTCTGTGATCTGGGTACGCTCAAGACCTTGCCTCGGCGCGAGCTGAGCGCAGGTTTGGCAGAAGTCATCAAATACGGCCCGATTGCCGACATGCCCTTCATGGAATGGATCGAGGCCAACATCGATGCGCTCATGGTGCAAGACCCCAAGGCCCTGGCCCATGCTGTCAAACGCAGCTGCGAGATCAAGGCCTGGGTCGTCGGGCAAGACGAGCGCGAAGCCGGGCTGCGCGCCATCCTGAATTTTGGCCACACCTTTGGCCACGCCATTGAAGCCGGTCTGGGCTTTGGCGTGTGGCTGCACGGCGAGGCCGTGGGCTGTGGCATGGTCATGGCCGCCGAGCTGTCACACCGGCTGGGCAAGGTCGATGCCGCGTTTGTGGCCCGGCTCAAAACCCTGCTTGTACGCGCCGGTTTGCCGGTTCGTGGCCCCGTGATCGATGCTGCCGACAACGCCGGGCATTACATCGCACACATGCGGCTCGACAAAAAAGCCGTGGGTGGCGACATCCAGTTTGTGGTGATCGATGGCCCCGGTCGGGCCGCGGTGTGCGGTGCACCCGATGACATGGTGCGCGACGTGATCAACGCCTGCTGCGCCTGAGCCTGATGCAAGCCGATGCGATGCAATGGCCCGGCATGACCGCGCTGGGTGCTGGCAGCCTGGATGCTTTGGCCTGCCATCCTGCGCAGACCCGAGGGCGCCGCATTGCCGAGCCCGCTGCCCCCACACGCAACGCGTTTCAACGTGACCGTGACCGCATCGTGCACTCCACCGCTTTTCGGCGGTTGGTCTACAAAACCCAGGTGTTCCTGAACCACGAAGGTGATTTGTTCCGCACCCGCTTGACGCATTCGCTGGAAGTGGCGCAACTGGGTCGCTCGATTGCCCGCGCTTTGGGGCTGAACGAAGACCTGGTCGAGGCTGTGTCGCTGGCGCACGACCTGGGCCACACGCCTTTCGGGCACGCGGGGCAAGACGCGCTCAACGAATGCATGGCCGGACACGGTGGCTTTGAGCACAACCTGCAAAGCCTGCGCGTGGTCGACAAACTGGAAGAGCGATACCCTGCCTTTGACGGGCTGAACCTGAGTTTTGAAACCCGTGAGGGCGTGCTCAAGCATTGCTCTCGCACCAACGCCGAGCATCTGGAGCGGACCGAGCCGGGCGGGGTGGGGCGGCGCTTTATTGACCACACCCAGCCGAGTCTGGAGGCGCAGCTGTGCAATCTGGCCGATGCCATCGCCTACAACGCGCACGACATCGACGATGGCGTGCGTTCTGGACTGATCAGCATGGAGCAGTTGCTGGCGGTCGAGCTGTTTGCACACTACCACCGGCAAGCGCTGGGTGAGCACCCCGATTTGGCGCAAAAGCCCCGTCGCCTGTTGTACGAAACCATTCGCCGCATGCTCAGCGATCAGGTCTACGACGTGATCCACACCACCCGTTTGGCCGTGGCGCAGGCAGGCGTCAAGACGGTGGACGAAGCCCGCAAGGCCGGACCTCTGGTGGCCTTCAGTACCGACATGAAAACGCGCTCTGGTGTGCTCAAGAAATTTCTGTTTGCCAGCTTGTACCGCCACCCCCAGGTGATGCACAACACCTTGCAGGCCCAACAAGCCGTGCGCGAACTGTTCATGGCTTATGTCGACAAACCCACAGAAATGCCCTCGGGTTTTGCCTCGAGCGCTGACCTGCACCGCTCTGTGGCCGACTACATTGCCGGCATGACGGACCGCTTTGCCCTGCGCGAACACGAACGCCTGACGGGGAGAAAACTGCTGTGAGTCCGTCACGCGCTGACCACACCGCCTGGCTGGTGGTGTTGGCGGGCGTGGTCGCTGCCTTGCAGGTGGGCAAGCTGCCCCCGGCTCTGCCCGCTTTGCAGGCCGATCTGGGCCTGACGCTGGTGCAGTCCGGTTTCCTATTGTCCATCGTGCAATTGGCCGGTTTGAGCCTGGCGGTGTTCATGGGCTTGTGGGCCGATGGCATGGGCCTCAAGCGGAGCATGCTGAGCGGCTTGTGCCTGCTGGCGCTGGCCAG
>CAIZSE010000171.1 GCA_903935585.1 uncultured Burkholderiales bacterium
CAAGTTGGTACCACTCCTTCCCATCTCGAACAGGACCGTGAAACGACTTAGCGCCGATGATAGTGCGGGTTCCCGTGTGAAAGTAGGTCATCGTCAGGCTTTTAACAGCCCTGAACGCCCCACCAGTCGGTGGGGCGTTTTGCTTTGTGCGAAGCATAATTCGCACCCCTCACCCGCCCCCTCTCTACTGATTCAACTACGGGTTACTACGTGATTGACAGGGTTTGGTTTTGCGCAAATACTTCAGGCTTCAACTTTATAGGCCTTAACCAGTTGTTGTGTGGCCGACAGCCAAGAGAGAAGACATGAAAATCGTTTCCATCGGTGGTGGTCCTTCGGGCCTGTATTTCGCCTTGCTCATGAAAAAGTTAGGACCACACCACGACATCACTGTAGTTGAGCGCAACAAGCCCTATGACACGTTTGGTTGGGGCGTGGTTTTTTCAGACCAGACATTGGACAACATGCGCCATTGGGACATTGAAACGGCTAATGAAGTTCAGCAAGCCTTCAACCACTGGGACGACATAGAACTGCACTTCAAAGATCAGGTGATCCGATCGGGAGGCCATGGTTTTGTGGGCATCGGACGCAAGAAACTGCTGAATATCCTGCAGGTGCGATGTGAAGAGTTGGGGGTCAAGTTGCTGTTCGAGCAGGATGTGGATTCTGATCTGGACTTTCCCGATGCCGACCTGATCATCGCAAGTGACGGCGTCAATTCTCGCGTTCGCAGCCGCTTGTCCGATGTCTTCAAGCCTGACATTGTGACGCGTCCCAATCGATTCATCTGGTTAGGCACCAACCGCCAATATGACGCATTTACCTTCTTGTTCGAAAAGACAGAGCATGGATGGTTTCAGGCGCACGTCTACAAGTTTGACAACCAGACATCGACATTCATTGTCGAGTGCCCTGAGCACGTCTGGCTCGCTCATGGTCTGGACAAAGCCGATCAGGACGATTCGATCGCGTTTTGCGAGCAACTCTTTGCAAAGAACCTGCAAGGCGAAAAGCTGATGACCAATGCCCGCCACTTGCGAGGCTCGGCTTGGTTGAATTTCCAGCGCGTCAAGTGCGCCCAATGGTCAAGCTTCAACGGCAACAGCCACGTGGTGCTGATGGGTGATGCGGTGCACACGGCACACTTCGCTATTGGATCAGGCACCAAGCTGGCACTTGAAGACGCCATTGAACTGGTTCGTCAATTCAAGTCATTGGGAGACACCCCGGATCGCATCCCGCAAGTGCTGCAGCACTACCAAAAGGTTCGTGAAATCGATGTGATCCGCTTACAAAACGCGGCCTGGAATGCCATGGAGTGGTTCGAGGTATGTGGCGAGCGTTATTGCGACCAGTTGGCACCCGAGCAACTCATGTATTCGATGCTCACTCGCAGCCAGCGCATCAGCCACGAAAATTTGCGGCTGCGTGACAAAAAATGGTTGGAGGGCTATGAGGCCTGGTTTGCCGGACGCACCGCTACGCCCGGCATACGTCCGCCCATGTTCACAACCTACACGCAACGCTCGGTCACTCTCAAAAACCGTATTGTGGTTTCGCCCATGGCGCAATACGCCGCAGTGGATGGCCGTGTAGCCGATTACCACATGGTTCATTTGGGTGCGCGTGCCATGGGAGGGGCAGGCCTGGTGATGGTCGAGATGACAGCCCCCAGTGCAGAGGGTCGCATCACACACGGCTGCCCGGGCTTGTGGAATGACCAGCAAACACAAGACTTCCAGCGCATCACCCATTGGGTGCACACCCAAAGCGATGCCAAAATTGGCTTGCAGATCGGCCACGCCGGGCCCAAAGGCTCCACCTGCCGCCCCTGGCAAGGTTTGGGCATGGACCAGCCCATGGCCGCAGACGACGCAGAAGGCAACTGGCCCTTGATCGCCGCATCGCCACTGCCTTACCTTCAAAACGGCGATGTGCCGCGCGCCATGAACAGGTCAGACATGGACCTTGTGACAGCCGATTTTGTGAATGCCACGCAGCGTGCAGCCACTGCTGGGTTTGACTGGCTGGAGTTGCATTGCGCCCACGGCTATCTGTTGTCAAGCTTCATCAGCCCGTTGACCAATTTGCGGTCTGACGAATACGGCGGCTCCATGGAAAATCGTCTGCGCTACCCGCTCGAAGTCTTTGCTGCTGTGCGCAAAGTCTGGCCCGAACACTTGCCCATGTCGGTGCGTATTTCCGCTAACGACTGGGTCGAAGGGGGCATCACCCCGTCCGATGCGGTTGATATCGCACGAGCCTTCAAGGCCGCAGGTGCTGACATGATCGATTGCTCATCAGGTCAAGTCAGTGCGCTACAAAAACCCACCTATGGCCGCATGTACCAAACGCCATTTGCCGACCGCATCCGCCAGGAAGCGGGCATCGCCACGATTGCTGTGGGGGCGATCTCAGAAGCCGACCATGTCAACAGCATTCTGGCCGCGGGCCGTGCCGACCTGTGCGCTGTAGCGCGCCCACACTTGGCCAACCCGGCCTGGACGCTGACCGAAGCGGCACGCATCGGCTTCACTGACTTGACTTGGCCGCAGGCCTATGTTTCTGGGAAGCCGCAACTTGAAGCAGGCTTTGCACGAGAACGAGCCTTGCAAAGCGCCACCAAAGGTGATTGACATGGCACGTACTGCCCTTGCCGCCTCACAAGCACCATCACGGGGTGGAAGCTTCCATATCAGGTGCAGCGGCGCTGCCCAAAGGTTGTCATGCTGAATAACCGTCACGCCCTCATCACTGGCGCGGGCGCTGGCATTGGTGCGGCCATTGCCCTGACATTGGCGCAGGCGGGTTGCCGTCTCACCTTGTGCGGTCGTTCACAAGACAAGCTACAGGCTCAGGCCGAGGTCTTGCGAAAACAGGTGCCTGATGTGGCTGTGTTCATTGCCCCCATGGATGTGGGTGACGAACAGTCGGTGCAGGCCGCTGTGCAGCAAGCGCAGGCATGCTTTGGGCCAGTGAACATTCTGGTGAACAACGCCGGGCAGGCGCAAAGCCAACCTTTTGCAAAGACCGATGCAGCGCTTTGGCACCAGATGATCAACGTGAACCTGACGGGCACCTACCACTGCATCCAGGCCGTGCTGTCAGGCATGCTTGAAGCAGCCAGCAGCGGCACACCCGGGCGCATCATCAACATCGCCAGCACGGCGGGTCTCAAGGGCTATGCCTATGTCAGCGCATATGTCGCAGCCAAGCACGGTGTGGTCGGGCTGACGAAAGCACTGGCGCTGGAGCTGGCCCGCAAGGGCGTCACGGTGAACGCGATTTGTCCAGGCTATACCGAGACCGACATCGTGCGCGAGGCCGTGCAAAACATCATGGCCAAAACAGGCAAAAGCGAAGCCCAGGCAGTTCAGGCGTTGGCCGCTGGCAACCCTCAGCAGCGACTGGTGCAAGCACATGAAGTTGCGCAAAGTGTGCTGTGGCTGTGCGCCCCCGGCAGTGACGCCTTGAACGGACAAACCATCGGCATCGATGGCGGAGAGTTGGCTGGATGAGCGCATTGCAAATCACGGGCCAGAGCATGACCGACATGGAAGTGCGCGCACGTGCCGATCACCATGCCTCCTTGCGTTTGTGGCTGCGTCTGCTGTCAGCCACCACACGCATTGAAGACACGATTCGCCAACGCTTGCGCGAGCAGTTTGGTATCACGCTGCCACGCTTTGACCTGATGGCCCAACTCGAACGCGAGCCACAAGGCCTTTCCATGAGCGAGTTATCGCGCCGCATGATGGTGACCGGTGGCAACGTGACCAGCATCGTGGACCAGCTCGAAAAAGAACAACTGGTGCGTCGGCAGATGCAAGTGACAGACCGCCGCTCTTTCACCGTGAGCCTGACCGACGATGGGCGTACCGTGTTCTCAGCCATGGCCCGGGCCCATGAGGGTTGGGTGGTGGAACTGCTGGCACCCATGAATGAATCCGAGCAGGAGAGCCTGCACAACTTGCTGGGCACACTGAAGTCCGGCCACCCGAAATCCCCGAAGGAGACCCCATGACCCCACGCTATTTGCCAGGCCAGCCGCAGCAGCTGCCGCGTCACAACCAAGCCATGTCGGGCTTCCAGCCCGAGCACTTTTTGCTGGACGTCAAAGCGGGGGTGGCGACAGTCACCCTGAACCGCCCTGATCGTAAAAACCCCTTGTCGTTTGACTCTTATGCCGAGCTGCGTGACTTCTTTCGTGCCTTGGTCTATGCGACCGATGTTCATGCCGTGGTCATCACGGGTGCAGGTGGCAATTTTTGTTCGGGTGGCGATGTGCATGAAATCATTGGCCCACTGACCCAATTGGACATGCCGGGCCTCTTGAGCTTCACACGCATGACGGGCGATCTGGTCAAGGCCATGCGTGCTTGCCC
>CAIZSE010000172.1 GCA_903935585.1 uncultured Burkholderiales bacterium
CCAAAAAGCCGTTCTTAGCCAGCTGGACGAACTGCAAGACAACGACGTTTCCGTCCTCAATACTTTCACCGATGTCGCCGCTGTATTCACTGCATCGCAAAGTGCCGAAAACACCGCTGGCTTGAAGCTGGGCACCCAAGCTGTCACAGCGCCGGTGATTGAAGAAGACAACTCACACGGCACTGTGACCGCGGTCACAGTCAAACCGGTCAAGGCAGGTGATCTGGCGCAATTTGTTGTTAAGTTATCAGAAGGCGTATTTGTTCAAGCCACTGGGCAGAACAAACCCACCATCGCCATTCAAAACACAGCTACCAGCGAGGCCATTGCAACCTACGACCCTGGCTTGTCCGGTGGTGACAAACTGGTTTTCACCTACAGAGTGAAAGATGGCGACACGCTTTTGGGTGTGGCCCTTGGCACGTCCATCCAACTGCCCGATGGCAGCCTCATCATGGATTTGGCACGCAACAACACCAATCTGAGCTTGAACAGTGGATTGCAAAACTTCCAAGCAGCTGAGGTCGTTGGACGGACCCTGGACAACCTTGCCCCCACCCTTTCCATAACCAGCGACAAAGAAGCACTCAAGGTGGGCGATACGGCCACCATTACTTTTTCTTTCAGCGAAGACCCAGGCATCAGCTTTGCTTGGACTGGCTCTGAAGGCGATGTGGTGGTCACCGGCGGTACGCTGAGCGAAATCAGCGGCAGCGGCCTGACCCGCACCGCCACCTTCACGCCCACGGCCAGCCTGGCCTCGGGCACCGCCAGCATCACCGTCACCAGTGGCCTGTACGCCGATGCCGCAGGCAACTCCGGGGGCGCAGGCTCCACGCCTACGCTGACCTTTGATACCGCAGCGCCCACCCTGGCCATCACCAGCAATGTCGAAACCCTCCTCTCCGGTGGCACGGCGACCATCACTTTTACGTTCAGCGAAGCGCCCAGCGGCTTTAGCTCCTCCGACATCACCACCTCGGGCGGTGCCCTCTCGGGCCTGGCCGTCAGCGCCAACACCGCAGTCTATACCGCCACCTTCACGGCCGACGGCACCGAGGCCATCTCGATCTCGGCCGCCATTGGCGCCATTGCCGACGTGGCGGGCAATAGCAACACCGCAGCATCCAGCAGCCCCAGCATCAGTCTGAGTTACAGCGTGACCGTGTCGGACGCCTACGTCACCGGTGCCACGACTTATTTGGACCTGGGTGGCGACGGCTCGTACACGGAAGGTACCGACATTCTGGGCACGGCAGGCGCAACGTCGGGGCAGTACACCTTTGTGGTGCCCCAGGGCACCGACACCAGCAACGCCAAGATCGTCACCTCCGGGGGCTACGACACTGTGTCCGACGGCTCGGTTGACACCATGTCAAGCAGCTTTGGCAACACCGTGGTCTCGGCCATGTCCACGCTGTACGCAGCTGCCACCACCGACCTGGCCCGGGCCGCCTTGCTCAGCCAATACGGCTTGAGCAGTTACAGCGACACCGACCCTTACGCCAACCTCAGCAGCACCGATGCTGCCACCGCAGCCGTTGCGCAAGAGCTGTTGGTCAAAAACCAGGCCATGCTGGCCGTCACCAAAAACATCAACTCCATCATTCCTTTGTTCCTGGAGCAACTCCACGTCAGCGCCACCGCTGTGCAGATCAAAGACCAGACCAGCAAGGAAATCGCGGCCTTGACACTGTCGGACGCTACAACGGCTGGAAAAATGTTCTCCACCACCGTGGCAGACGCAGCGGTGGGCATTCAGACGGTGTTTGACAAAGTGCTCACGGCCTTCCATGTGGAAAACGCCGCCCAGTACAGCGCCGCTTACACGGCGGCGGCCACCGCAATCGCCTCGGTCAGTGCCTCGCTGATGCAGTTTGCCAATGGCGACAACTTGGCCACCCTAAAAACCGGCGGCAACGCGGCCGTGCAGCAAACCGGATCGGACGCGCTGGCCACCGACTTGGCCACCTTTATCGCTGCCTACTTTGCCGCCAGCACCGACAGCGCAAAGGCGACCCTGGTGAGCAACCTGACCGCCACCTACTCGAGCGACACCATGCCCACGCTGGGCTCAAGCCTGAACTTAAAGCAGGCCTTGCAGACCCTGGTGCAATTTCGCACGGATTACGCCAATGCCCACCCTGGCGCAAGTGAGCAAGACATCAACACGGCCATTGCCAAAGCCACGCCTATTTCGGGGGCGAGCCAGACCACTGGCTTGCTGTTTGGTCAGGAAATTGCCAACCCAAAGCAGGCCATTACCCGGCGCGACATGGAGGACATCGCCAGCGGCAAGGGCCTGATCATTGGCGACGACATCACCATGGTGCTGTCCGCAAACGACCTGACCAACGGCGCCAGGGGCATATCCCTAACCAAGTACTCGCTGTCCAAGTACATGGACTCAGGCCTGGACTTTGTGAAATACCAGGCCGACTTTGCTTCGGACACGCCCACCGGAGCCGCCAAAGTCAACATCAAGACCCTGGGGGCCGCGCCCACGGGCACGGACAAAGTCATTGAGGTGGATATTGGCGGTTTTGGCGCTTTGGCGGGTGACGTCTCTCTGGTCTCGGTCAATGCCCCAGGAGCGGTCGGACCCAAGATGAAGAAGATTCCGGTCTTTGACGAAAACCTCAATGTGGTGGTCATGGTGGACGCGCGCGACGACAGAGCAGACGGTGCCGACGGCGTTATCAACATCCGCCCCAGCCTGTTCAACCTCGAACAGGCGCACATCGACTCCATCGACGCCCAGGGTGCCCAATTCAATGGCAAAAACTTCAAAGTCAACATCAACCTGGGCAAGTTTGACACCCTGTTTGACAACCCCCTGGTGGCCGGGGCGTCGGGCTTTGCACACGGCCTGACGTTTGACAGCAACCTGGACGTCACCCTGAAGATTGATGGGAGCATGGCGCCCACGACGGCTGCCGGGGGCAGCTGGCGCAGCTTGAGTGAGGTCCAGGCCAAGAACCTGGCGTATTTCTTCAACACCTTGGCCGACAGTGGCGTGGACGTTCTGAGCATCACCAGCGCCACCAAGAACGCGATCAATACGTCCTTTGCTGCCCACGGTCTGGGCGACCTGGCGTCCCAGCTCGACGCCCCCGGGCACCGCCGCACCGACCTCTTCAATGAGCACGCCACCCCCACCGTCGACATCACCAGCAACAAAACCACGCTCAAGGCCGCAGAGACTGCCTCCATCACCTTTAGCTTCAGCGATGACCCAGGCAACAGCTTTACCTGGAACGGCACCAGCGGTGACGTGCTCGTAAGTGGCGGCACCCTGGGCGCCATCAGCGGTACAGGTCTCACCCGCACTGCCACGTTCACGCCCACCCCCGGTCTTAATGCCGGCCAAGCAAGCATCACCGTCGCAGCGGGAAGCTACACCAGCGATTTCGGCCTCAGCGGTGCCGCAGGTACTACGCCGACAATTGCCATAGATACCAGGGCACCCAGTGTTTCCAGCGTGACCGACGCCACGGTCGCCGACCTCACCACCAGCCCCATCAGCTTTAGCGTCACCTTGGACGAGGCGGTAGTGGGCGTTGTAGGCCTAAGCAGCTTTACTGCAACCAACGGCACGGTCACATCAGTCGAGCGCATAGGCAGCTCCAATGTGTACACCGTGGTGGTAGTGCCAACAGAAAACATCGTGAGTGGCAGCGTCGCCCTGAGTCTGGTGGGCACTGGGCTGACCGACGCTGCAGGCAACGCCGTGGCAAGTGCCAACTTGGCCAGTCTGGACAGCCAAGGGGTCGGCACCGAAACTGCTCTGGCAATATCTTCAAGCAGCCAGGCGCAGGCCACCAATGAAAACGTCGCTTCAGGGGCCCTGGTCTATACCGCCACCTCTGCCCAGCGGGGGGTTACTTTTAGCCTGAACCAAGCCGCTGCCGCGCTGGGTGATTCACGCACCATCACCCAAACCAGCGCAATCCGCGTGACCGACACTTTGGGCGAAGGCGTCACACTCACCCGCAACACCACCGGGCCCATGGTCTCCAATCTGATGGAAGACGGCATCACACCCACCATTGAATGGAACAGCGACGGCTGGGCCTACTTGGGCAACGTGGCTGGGCGGACTTACACCAGTTTCGCCAATGCACTGAACAATAAAGTGGGGGATTACATCCTCCCATCCGAGCTGGTGATCCACGACCGGGTGAACGACACCTACTACAAAGTCGATTTCACGCAGTACCAAGGCGGCGGGGTTGGCGGCGGGTTTTCTTACCAACGCAGCCAGATCACGCTCAGCGCTGAAAACAACTTTGACATCAACGACCAAGGCGAAGTCGTCCTAACGGTCAGCCCCGATTACGAGACCCGCAGAGCCTATGAGTTCACTGTGGTTGCTTCTGATGGGCAGGGAAATACGGTCCAAAAAACGGTCAGCCTGGCCATCAACAACCTGGACGACACAGCGCCCGTCATCACCTCCGGCAGACAAGCACGCACACTGGTGGTTGACACCGGCGCAGACCAGTTGGTCTACACCGTCACTGCCGACGATTCGGGTGACATCAGCACCGGCTCGGTGACCTACAGCCTGGCCGCGCCACCCCAGGCCGTGCTGGGCGAAGCCGTCGAAATCAGCCTGCCCAGCAAATCCTTTTACCGGGGCATGGACTACACCGATGTGATCGCTGAGGGGGTGGGTTTCAGCCGCGGTATTGTTCATGAAGGTTTCGCGGTAACTGCTGAGTGGAATTCTGACGGTTGGGACAACCTGGGCCAGGTGGCGCAGCGCGCTTATGACATCGACATACCCAATAACTTCGATGCATTGGTCATGCACGATATTTTTGCGGACCGCTACTACAAGCTCGACTTCAATGCGCAAGACGGAGGTTACATTCGCACCGAGATTTTGGCCAATGGCAATCTCGGCAACCCCGTTGCCGTCTATTCGGAAACATTGAGCACTTCCGGCGATGACATTTCTGCAGGTCTGAAGCTGCATTTGGAGACCTATTCGAACACCTACACCTACCAGTCTTCAGGCAGCACTGAAGCATTGGAATTCGTTTGGGGCGAAGGCAACGTTCTCGACTCAAACGTAGACGATCGGGTGATGGTCCACTTTCAAGGCCAACTGACCATTGACGACCCTGATGGCACGGGTCTGGCGCAAGCGCTTGCTTTCCAGCTTGACCATGACGACAGACTTTACATACAGTTTTCAAATGCCAACGGCCAGTATTTGGGCTCACCCCTGGACGGGTCCAACTACACCAACACCGCGACGCTGACCGCCGGACAGACCTATCTGGTCGATATCTGGTACCAGGAGAATACAGGGGCTGCCAATTTATACGTTGGTTTACCCGCCAATGCACTATGGGCCGGCGCACTGCAATACGACACTTTCGCTGTGGACGTTGGTTCGTCTGGGCAATGGGTAGCACCCTGGTCGTCCTCGAACCTCAAAGCCATTGCGGATGAGGCGACACCCGGCGACACCTTTACCTTGTTCGGCTCTGATCCCAATTCCATACACGTCAGACCCACAGTGGAATGGAACGATGACGGTTGGGCCGATTTGTCCGATTTGAAAGATGTCAAAACCCGAGTTTTTGACGCCGAAGTCAATGGTGAGACCGCCACCACCACCAACTGGGTCATGCACGACACGGTAAACGACACCTACTACACGGTGGACTTCAGCAAATGGTCGATGGGGGGGAATGGAAGAGTTGGTGGCGGCGGTGGTTTTGCCTATGACCGGCAGCTGATTGATCTGTCCGGCAAGGACCCGGTTTTAGGTGAAGCCGAAGCGGTGTATGTGCCTGACGGCATGAACGCCCCTGTAGACCGTTTGGACAGTGGCGTTGAACTCACCCGTTTCTGGGCGCAGCCCTTACAAGGTGTACAGACCGTCGAGTGGAATGCCGACGGCTGGGGCGATGATTTGACGGATGTCGCCACTCGAAACTACACCACCAACATGGCACTGGCGGTAATGCCAGACCCGGACAACTACGACAGTCTGGGCGATGTGGTGCTGGACCGGGAGTGGCTGATGCACGACCTGTTAAACGACACCTACTACAAGGTTCAGTTTCAGGGCTGGCAGCATAACGCCAACGGCGGTGATTTTGCTTATACGCGCAGCCAGATCGATACCCAGACTGGTGCATTGTTGAACACCATCGAATTCACCAAGTCGGCAGATACGCCTTTCGATTTAGTCGATACTGGCGTCGTGATTTCACGGGGCATGCAGCGCCGGAGCCCTCTTAACAGCAGCGGTGTCGAGTGGAATGGTGACGGCTGGGAAGACTTAGAAGTCGTCGCATCGCGTGATTTCTACACCACTTTAAGTGATGCACGCCATGACGATTGGACCGACGCCGAATTCGTCATGCGCGACCTGCTGAGCGGCCGCTATTACAAGATCGACGTCACCGAATGGCAAGAAGGCGGTGGCGGTGCGGTGAGCTACGAGCGCTCGGAGATCATCCAAAAATATGACACAGCCTTGACCATGGATGGCTTCGCCATCGACCCCGTCACTGGCGAAGTGCGCCTGCTGGTGGACCCCTTGCCTGAAAACTCGCCCTACCAACTGATTGTGGTGGCCACCGATGCTGCGGGCAATGTTTCTTACCAAGATGTGAGCATGGTGGTGCAGCCCAACTATGCCCCCGCCTTTGATTTGGTCAACCCGGACACGTCTGGTTCATCCGGCTTGGTGGCCTATTGGAAGATGGACGAAGGCACGGGCATGGTGGCCTATGACAGTGGTCCCCACAAGCTGAATGCCAACTTTGCGCAAAACGCCAGCTGGGCCGACAACGGCGCTCCGGGTTTTGGCACTGACAAGTCGGTCAGTTTGGACCATGGCTACCTGCAAGTGGCGGACAGTGAACTGTTCAACCTGAGCAGCGGCTTCACCATCAGCGCCTGGGCCAAGCCTACCGACAGCGGCAACAACACCGTCATAGACCGGGCCAACTACAACTTCTTGTTCCAGATTGGCGCAAATAACCAACCAGGCTTGGGTTTTTATAACGACACCACGGGTTGGCTCTACAGCAGCACCTCCATAGATGTTGGTGCTTGGGTCCATGTGGCCGTGAGTTGGGACCCAGACAGCAACACCATCAGGCTCTATAAAGATGGCGTCCTTACGGACACCTTTTCAGACATTCAAGCGTTGAACTTCAATGCGGGCGAACTCAACATCGGGCGCCAAAACCCAAATAATGACCGTGGCAACGAAATGGACGGCCAACTTGACGAAGTGGCTATTTACGACCATGCCTTGAGTCCTTCGCAAATCAGCACTTTGATGCAAGCCGGTGTGCCGCAAGCTGATGTGGTGGCATTCCCAGACCTGGGCGAAGGCGTCGCCTACCAAGCTGTAGCCACCGACGCCAATGCGGGCACAGTGTTCACCTATGGGCTACTGGACAGCACCGACGCGGCCTTGTTCACCATCGATACCGCCACCGGCGCGGTGCGCTTCAAAGTGGCGCCCGAGATGGCCGATCCCCTGGACGATGGGGGGGACAACATTTACAACATCACCGTCACTGCGAGCGACGGGGTCAACACCCCCACAGCACTCGCGGTGTCCATTGAGGTGCTGGTGCCGCCAAGCATTACGCCAACAGCCTCTGCAAACTTTGCAGAAAACGCGACTGGCGCGGTCTACACCGCTCAGGCCGCAGGTAGCCACTTGTCTTACACCTTGGCCGGCGCCGATGCCGCTCTCTTTGCAATAGACGCGGGCACGGGTGAATTGCGCTTTCTGAACACCCCCAACTTTGAGAACCCGCTCGACGCAGGGCAGGACAATGTGTACGACGTGGCGGTGGTCGCCAACACCTACAACCTGTCAGCGAGCCAACAACTTGCAGTGACGGTGGGTAATGTGTACGAGGCACCGGTGTTGGTGGCGGGTGATTCATGGGCCACCTCATTCGATGAAGGTGAGCTTTCAAGCAAGTTGAACATTGACCTGCCCGAACCCAGCCGGGCCAGCGTGGTGCTGGACACCGAGAACCAGCAACTGGACTTCTTTGCGCTGGACCCCAATGGCCTGGATATGTATTACGGACGCAACGGTGCCCCCATCGTCTGGGCGGATTCCCCTGTGGTTCAGATGGGCCAGTCCTGGTCGGTGCAATCCCATGTGCACATCAACGATGGCTTCTTTGATTACGAGCAGATTGCCGGCATTGTTTTTTACAATGTCGAGGGTGGCGTGCCCAATTTCTATTTTGCTCTGACCGAATGGCTTCAAGGGGGCCAGGCCAGTGTGGCCACCCAAAGCTGTGGTGGCTATGGCATCAGTGGCCAGACCTACACATTACTGGCGCCTGAGACCTCTGATGTGTATTTGAAAGTGCAAGTCACCGAGCGCGGCCTCAGCGACGACTACCAGTTTTTCTACAAAGGCCTGCTCGCAGACCCATGGATCGCCGTGGGTGACGCCAGCACCTACACCTCTCAAGGCAATGACTCACGGGTGGGCCTGGTCTACAAGACGCGGCGCGATGCTGCCGGTGTGTCGTTTGATGATTTCGCCATCACAGCGCCAGTGAGCGTGGCAGAAAACACCACCGGCACGGTTTACACCGCGCACGCCACGGCCGAGGCCGGCAGCACGCTCACCTACGCCTTGGGCGGCGTCGATGCAGCCCTGTTCAGCATCAATGAAAGCAGCGGCGCGGTGGCCTTTTTGGCTGCACCCAACTACGAAGACCCACTTGATGATGGTGGGGACAACCTGTATGAGCTGACGGTTACGGCCGACGATGGCACCGCCACATCAGAGACTCTAACCGTGCTGATCGCAGTGACCAATGTGGTTGAGCCATCGGCCGTTAACGTGACTGTGTCAGCGGACACAGTGGCCGAGGGCGAGGCCGCTTCTTTGGTCTATACGTTCACCCGCAGTGGTGATATCGGCAGTGCGCTGACCGTCAACATTGGCATGGACGGCGCGGCGACGGCTGCAGACTATGCCACGAACCTCCCGCCACTGCGCGCATGGACCCGGATGGTCGGAAGCACGGATGACGCTTTTGGCGAGTCCGTCGCCATTGGCTTGAATGGTGCAGTCTATGTGGCTGGCTACACCAATACCTCTATCGACGGCCATGCATACAGTGGGGGTCAATTTGATGGTTTTGTCACCCAATATGATGCCAACGGCACAATGCAGTGGACCCGACTGATCGGTGGGGCGGGATGGGATATGGTCAGGTCAGTCACCACTGCTGCGGATGGATCGGTTTACCTGACCGGAGTCACCACCGAGTCCATCACCGGTCTGGATAGCCTTGGAAGCAATGACGGTTTTGTTGCCAAATATGCCGCAGACGGCTCCCTGCTTTGGACCCGCTTGGTTGGTGGGACAGGAGAAGATGAGGGCAGCTCTGTCGTCACCAGTGCGGATGGATCGGTCTATGTCACTGGCTACTCCAACGGCTCCATCGATAACCAAGAAAACAATGGCGCCAATGACGTTTTCATCACCAAATTAGACGACAACGGCAACACACAGTGGACCCGCTTGCTCGGTGGCTCGAATCAGTGGGGTGTTACAGACGATTACGGCTATTCGATCGCCACTGCATCCGATGGATCGGTCTATGTGGCTGGACACACCGGTGGTTCTATTGACGGTGAGAAAAGCAATGGCAGCTATGAAGGGTTTGTCACCAAATACGATGCCGTGGGGACCCTGCAGTGGGTCCGACTGATCGGCAGTACGGACAACGACTATGTCTCATCTGTGGCCACCGATGCAGACGGCTCGGTCTATTTGGCTGGACATGTCCACAGGTCCATCGATGATCAAGCCTACCTTGGTGGTCACGCTGACGGCTTTGTGACCAAATACGATGCCAATGGCACCAAGCAGTGGACGCGGCTGACCGGGGGCGAAGGGGGCGACTATGCCAAGACAGTCGCCACCGCCGCCGATGGTTCAGTCTATGTCACAGGGTATACCGACGGGTCTATCGACGGGCAGACCAGCAATGGTGGCACTGACGGCTTTGTCACCAAATACAACGCAGATGGCACCAAGCAGTGGACCCGGTTGACCGGAGGGACCGACTACGATCAGGCAAATTCAGTCACCACCGCTGCGGATGGATCTATTTATTTGGGCGGACTTACCACCGGCGCCATCGACGGCCATGATATCGATGGCTCCCGTGATGCCTTCATCACCAAGTTTGACGCCAACACAACGCAAATCACCTTTGCTGCCGGGTCATCCACCGCAACGCTCGCCGTCCGCGCCACGCCAGACCAACTGAACGAGGGCGATGAAACAGTGACCGTCACAGTGCTTGCGGGCCGAGGCTACGATGTGGGCACGGCCTTGGTGGCCACCGGCACCATCGAAGACATCCCGGCCATCACCAGTGACGACTCCGCCAGCGTGGAAGAAAACAGCTCCGGCACGGTCTACACCGCCACCGCCACAGATGCCAATGTTGACAGCACCCTGGCCTATGCCTTGGACGGCACTGATGCAGACCTGTTCAGCATCGACGCCAGCACCGGCGCGGTGAGCTTCAAGGCCGCGCCCGACTTTGAGGTGCCGCTGGATACCGGCACCAATAACGTCTACAACATCACCGTCACGGCCAGTAACGGGGTGAAAACCTCGGTCGCGCAGGCGGTGGCGATCGCAGTGACCAATTTGGTTGCTGTCAATGTGACCGTATCACTGACTAAAGTGGCCGAGGGTGATGCCGCCAACATGGTCTATACCTTGACCCGCAGTGGCGATACCGATGGTGAACTGACTGTCATGATGAGCGTGAGCGGCTCGGCGACGGATTCGGACTTCACCAACAATTTGGTTGCAAGCACAACGCAAGTCACCTTTGCTGCGGGGTCATCTACTGCGACCCTGGCTGTTCAGGCCATGGAAGACCAACTCCCCGAGGACGACGAAACAGTGACCGTCACGGTGCTTGCGGGTCAAGGCTACGAGTTGGGCGCAAACTTGGTGGCCACCGGCACCATCGAAGACAAGTTGGAATCTCATGGAACCTCTGTCAACATTAATTCCCGTACGGATGGGAATATCTCTGATGTTGGCGAGGCCGATCTGTATTCAATTCAGCTGACTGAAGGTAAAAAATACGTCTTCACGCTTGAGGCCGATTCACCAGGGCTGGATGCAGGATTAAATCTATTTGCAACGAGATCTACCTCGAGTGAAAGTCTTTTGCTGACGAACGACAACGCCTTCTATTTAAATAATAATTCCCGTATTACTTATGTGGCTCCAGAGACAGGCACTTATTATTTACAGGCGAATGGTGGAATTGAAACCAGTGGTGATTATGTCTTGAGCGTTTCAGATAACAATGCCCCAACACCGTCGCGTATACCAATACCTTATAGTCCCGACATACAGTGGAAATTCATACCAAATAGGGGCACAGGAGCAGAATTTTATTTGATCGTTGATTCGCCGTCGACAGGACTTAATTCCGATGGTTATCCATACTGGGATACTGAAGATCTGCCATCTTGGACAGACTCAGCAAACAGAAGCTTGCTAGTGGATATTGCAAGTGGGCAGGAATTTAAACACAATGGCGATCAAGAGGGTATGCGTTCGCAGAATATTTTCGTATGGGATGGGCCAACCGTTCAAAGTCATGTTATGCAAGACCTTTCAAGTGATACTGATTACGTCTATGTGGTTCCAAGAGGCGCAATCACAGGCGCGAATGGTCTAACCAACGATTACTATGAATCTACCATTTACCACACTACGGATGATGTAGCGGGTCCGAAGGCGATTTCTGGTGGCGTTATTATGAACGTATTTAGCAGCGATACTTTTTTTCCCATTGACCTAGCTTGGGGAAATTTAAAATTGAATGATGCTTCATTCAATACTTATTCTGAACCTTATATCCTTGACGATGTGCCGGATTTATTGTGGATCCAATTTGATGAAAAGATTCGATCGTCCACTGGGGGTTGGAATCAGGGTTGGGCTGCCAAACATAACGATGTTTTTGATGGTGTTTATCTGAAGGAAAATGGTGTTGCGATTCTTGAATTTGACGTTAATTTCGACGACGTAATACACGACCCCAATCAATGGGGTGCGCCTTTTAGATATCCTACGGGACTCTTGAATGTTAAAACCACTGATTCGGAAGTTGTGGGGGGTTTACCATGGGTTGACTACAGTGGGCTTGAAAATGGCATGTGGTTGAACTTACATCAAGCTGTGTCCAGTTGGGGAGATCAATACGCATATGCTGATTACGTAAATAATTATCAATTTAAGGAAGATGCTATTTATACCCTTGTTGTTGATGCTCCCATCGAGGATATCTATTTCAATACGAGCGATATTTCCACCCCGTTGTTTGAATTCAGTTTCATTATTAACCCGACCCAGCAGCAAGTTTTGTAAATGACCGCAAGACTGCAAGTTGCCTGCCGCCAACTGCTATGGGGCTGCATGGCCTGCGCCCCTTGGTGGGGCCTGGCCCAGGCGCAAGCCCAGACCCTGGAGGCGCTGATCCAGGACACACTGGCCACCCACCCGGCCACCCAAAGCCAGCGTGCGCAGGTGGCCTCGGCCACGGCCGGGGTGGACAGTGCGCGCTGGCAGTTCTACCCCACGCCCTCGGTGGCTTTGGAAAACGCCAACACCCGCTCGTCCGACCCGCTTTACCAGGGCGACAAGCGGGTGACCACCTTGCGCCTGCAGCAGCCGCTCTACACCGGCGGGCGCCTGAGTGCGGGCGCCGACAAGGCCCAGGCCAGTCTGGACCAAAGCCAGGCCGCCCTTGATGAGACGCGCCTGCAATTGGGCTTGCGCGTGGTGCAGGCCTATGGCGACTGGCTCGCCGCACACCTCAAAACACAGGCCAACCAAAAAAGCGAACTGACCCATGCCCGGCTGCGCGACCAGGTGCAAAGACGCATTGACGAAGGGGTATCGGCCGACAGCGACCTGGTGTTGGCGCTGGCACGCCTGGATGCCATCCGCGCCGATGTGACAGCAGCGCGCGCCCAGGGCGACATGGCCCTGGCCCGGCTTGGCCAGTTGCTGGGCCGCCCCGTTGCACAGGCCTCACTGGTGCCCACCTTGGCCATCCCCCGCCCAGTGCAAGCGCAGGCCGCAGCGCTGCTGGCGCAAGCCCTGCAACTGAGTGCTGCCGTGCAAAAAGCACAGTCGCTGGTTCGGGTGCAAGAGGCCACCGTGGCCGAGCGGCAGGCCGACTTGTCGCCCGAGGTTTATTTGCGTGCCGAGCGCCAGTACGGCAATTTCAATTTTGCCAATGGCGCACCAGAAAACCGTTTGTTTGTAGGGGTGAGCAGCCGCTTTGGTGCAGGCCTTTCGGGGTTTTCCAATGTGGCTGCGGCGCGCGGCCAGCTTGAGGCTGCTGTGGCCGAGGTGCAGGTGCAAATGCGCGTGATCAATGAACAAGTGCTCGCCGACCATGCTTTGGCTTTGTCTTCAGAGCAACGCCTGGCTTCGGTGCGGGCGTCTTTGCGCTCGGCGCAATCGGTGTCCGAGTCCTACGACCGCCAGTTTTTGGCGGGCCGCAAAACTTGGCTGGACGTGATGAACGCCGCGCGCGAGTTGGCGCAAACCGAGACCCTGATCGCCGACTTGCTCTCCACCCAGGTGGTGGCCAGTTGGCGCTTGAGCTTTTACACCCGCGGCATTGAGGCCGTGACCCAGGGCACCCCATGAATTCTCCCGAGATGAACCACTTGTTGCCTTGTCTGGCGCGCCTGGCGCAGTTGCAGCACGAGAGCGTGGACAGGCTGGCGCTGCAAGAAGCTGCCCAGGCCGCCATGCTGTCGCCCAAGGCTTTGGGCGCGCCGCAGCTTCAGCTCAAAACAGTCACCCAACACCTGCAGGTGGCCGCACCGCGCTGGCTGAACGGGCCCGATGCGGCCAAGATGCCTGCGCTGGTGCACGCCCAAGACGGTGACCAGGGTCGGGGCCAGTGGGGTGTACTGCGCGGACAAAACGCGCAGGGCCAGTGGATCAGCGATTGGTGGGATGCGGCCAACAACCGCTGGAACGAGTGCGCCGATGCCCAACTGGACCGCCACGCCATCGCCACCCTGCGACTGACCCGGCCCTACTCGGCCAGCAACAGCCCCTTGTACCAACTGATTCGCCATGAGTTGTTCAGCCACGGCAGCCTCATGCGCGATGCACTGGTGGGGGGCATGATGATCAGTGTGTTGGCCTTGGTGACCTCGTTTTACAGCATGCAAGTCTATGACCGGGTGATCCCCACGGCGGCATCTCAAACCCTGCTGGTGCTGACGCTGGGGGTGCTGGGCGCAATTGCGTTTGAGTGGCTGGCCAAGCGCGTGCGCAGCCGCTTGTACGACCGCCTGATTGACGCGGTGGACCAGCGTCTGGCGCGCACGGTGTACCTGCGGTTTTTGGCGGTGCGCCTTGACCAGTTGCCGCAAAGCGTGGGCGCCCTGTCTGCCCAAATGCGCGGCTACGAGACCGTGCGCGGCTTCTTCACTTCGGCCACCTCCAGCTTGTTGGTGGACGCGCCGTTTGCGCTGCTTTTTCTGGGGGTGATGGCGCTGATCGGGGGTTGGTTGGCTGCCATTCCGCTGGCATTTTTTGCAGCGTGCCTGGTGGTGGGCATCTATTACCGCAAGCAGGTCGACACCTTGGCCACCCAATCGAATACCGCCAGCAACAAAAAAACCGGCCTGCTGGTGGAGACCATTGAGGGCGCCGAGAGCATCAAGTCCGGCCAGGGCGGCTGGCGCATGTTGTCGCGCTGGATGAAAACCACCGACGATGCCCGCGACAGCGACTTGCAAATGCGCAACGTCAGCGAACATGCGCAGCACCTGGCCGGTGCGATGCAGCAGGTGTCGTACACGTTGCTGGTGGCCGCAGGCGCCTTGCTGGTCAGCCGCGGCGAGCTGACCTTGGGCAGCCTGATCGCCTGCTCCATCCTGTCGGGGCGGGTGCTGAACCCGGTGTCGATGATTCCGGGCCAACTGGTGCAATGGGCCCACGCCAAAGCAGCACTGCAAGGGCTGGACCGTTTGTGGGCCTTGCAAGACGACCACCACGGCCAAGAGGCGCCGATTGTGCTGGCTCAAATCAAGGGCGCCTACCGCTTTGAGGGCGTGGTGGCCCATTACGGCGGCAAAAAAGCGCTGTCGGTACCCAACCTGGTGATTCGCCCAGGCGAAAAAATCGGGGTGCTCGGCCCCGTTGGCGCGGGCAAGACCACGCTGCTGCGCCTGCTGTCGGGCATGTACAAACCGCAAGAGGGGCGCATTTTGTTGGACGATGTGGACATTGCCCACCTGTCCAAGCCGCTGCTGGCCGAGAGCCTGGGTTATGTGCAGCAAGACGGGCGCCTGTTTTCTGGCAGCTTGCGCGACAACCTGATTTTGGGACAACTGGACCCCGGCGACGAGGCGATTTTGCAGGCCGCACGCGACACCGGTCTGCTGCAAAACGTCATCTCCAACCACCCCAAGGGCTTGCAGCAAGAGATTTTTGAGGGCGGTACCGGCTTGTCGGGTGGGCAGCGCCAACTGGTGAACCTGACACGGGCCTTCTTGCGCCAGCCGCGCATCTGGTTGCTGGACGAACCCACCGCTTCCATGGACAGGGGCCTGGAGCAACAGGTGACGCAAGCGCTGAAGGCCGCCATTGGCAACGCCGACACGCTGGTGCTGGTGACACACAAGGCCGAGATGTTTGACCTGGTGGACCGCCTGATCGTGGTGGCCAACCATCAAGTGGTGATGGACGGGCCCAAGGCACAGGTGCTGCAAAAACTGCAGACACCGCCAGCGCCCCAAGCCGGGCAGCAACCCAAACCACAGCCCACACCGCAGCCCGCAGAGCAGCGTGGCTTCATGTCCCTGACGATGCTTCTGCTGTGCGCCATGGTGGCCTTTTTGCTGTGGGCCGCCTTGTTTGAAATTGAGCAAACTGTGCGCGCCCAGGGCCAGATCATTCCGACGGCCCGCACCCAGGTGATCCAGTCGGCCGACGGCGGCGTGCTGGAAAAGCTGTTGGTCGAAGAAGGCCAAAGCGTCAAGGCCGGCCAGGAACTGGCGGTGATGGAGCGCGAGCGCTCGGTGGCCGGCTTTGAAGAAAGCCGCGCCAAAGAAGCGGCGCTGACCACTGCCTTGGTACGCGCACAGGCCGAGGCCAAAGAGATGGCACCGGTGTACCCGCCATCGCTGCGGGCCTACCCGAAAATTGTGGCGGTTCAGCAAGCGCTTTATGAGCAGCGCAAGCGCAGCCTGGACGATGAATTGGCCAGCCAGCAACAGGCGCTGGACATGGCGCGCGAGGAACTGCGCATGAACGAGGCGTTGCTCAAAAACGGTGACACCAGCCGCCTGGAGGTGATGCGCGCCAAGCGCCAGACCGTGGACATTGAAGGCAAGATCAACGCCACGCGCAACAAATACCTGCAAGATGCCCGCGCCGAGGCCAGCAAATTGGCCGAAGACCTGGCGGCCAATTCCTTCAAACTCGACGAACGCCAAAGCGTGCTGGGCCACACGGTACTGACCGCCCCGATCGCCGGCGTGGTGAAGTACCTGAAGGTAACCACCATTGGCGGCGTGCTGCGCGCGGGTGACGAGATGATGCAGATCTCGCCCACCGAGGGCGGCATGGTGTTTGAGGTCAAGATCAACCCGGTCGACATCGGGCAGCTGCAGTTGGGCTTGCCGGTGACCATCAAGCTGGATGCGTTTGACTATTCGGTCTACGGCAGCCTGGACGGCAGCTTGGTGTACCTGAGCTCGGACACGCTGGTCGAGCAAGGCGCCAATGGCCAAAGCAGCAGCTACTATCGCGCGCAGGTCAAGCTCGACGCCGAAAAGGCCCGCAGCCACCCCAACCCGATGCTGGCCGCGGTGGTGTTCAAGCCTGGCATGACCGCCACAGTCGACATCCAAACCGGGCGCCGCTCGGTGCTCAAGTACCTGGCCAAGCCGATCTACAAAGCCTTTGGCGGGGCCATGAACGAGCGATGAACACGGCGGCTTAGCGCCAAGGTGTGGGCGTTGCCGGGGCTTATGCCTCGGCTGTGGAACAGTTGTGAAGGTGCTGCTTGATTGGGGCTTTCTTGTCATCAAGCTCGCAATCTCATCAAAATCTCGGCAAAATGATAAGATTTGGTTTTTCTTATCATCAAGACAAGAAACTTGCCGCCCTTCCCCGCACCTGGCCCCATCCACCTATTTTTTGAGCCATGACCTCGACTCGTCTGCTACCTCGTCACACGGCCCTGTTGCGTTGGGTCATCACCGCTGCCCAAGCCATTCAGCCTGGCGAACTGGAGGCGGCGCTCAAAATATCACGCCCCACCCTCAACCGGGATCTGAGGGAACTGCTGGGAGCAGGATTTCTGGAAAAAATCGGGGATGGTCGCTCCACGCGTTATGCGGCCACCGACGCAGCCAAGGCGGCATTGGGGGACCCACTTTCTGCCACATCCCCCCCGTCAAGAACTGGCCAACTGCAGTGGTCGGCCGCCTCGCTGCCCCTGGTCCAATTGCTGCAAGCGCCTTTGGGCACCCGCACCCCCGTCGGGTACGACAACCGTTTTGTGGACGACTACATCCCCAACCAGTCGAGCTTGCTGCCACCGGCTTTGGCGGCAGATTTGTTCCATGCTGGCCGCAGCCCTGACCAACAACCGGCCGGCACTTATGCCCGCGAAGTGCTGGAGCAACTGCTCATCGACCTGTCGTGGTCCTCATCGCACTTGGAAGGCAACAACAAGAGCTTGCTCGACACCCGCACCCTTTTTGAGCGGGGTGAGCAAGCGGGGCCCTTGGACAAGGACAGCCTGATGCTGCTCAACCACAAGGAAGCCATCGAGTTCATGGTCAACGCGGTCCCCAGCGAGGGCATCACCGTGCCCGTGATTGTTGACCTGCAAGCCAAATTGATGAAAGACTTGTTGAAGGATTCGCGGGACATTGGCAGCATCCGCAGGCGCGTGGTGAACATCGACGGCTCGGTCTACGTCCCCAGCAACATGCCCATGCTGCTGGAAGAAAAATTGGCCTCTGTCGCAAGCAAAACCCGGCAGATACGAAACCCCGTCGAGGCGGCGTTCTTTCTTTGGGTCAATTTGGCTTACCTGCAACCGTTTGCCGATGGCAACAAGCGCACCAGCCGCCTTTGCGCCAACATGCCTTTGATGCTGTACAACTGCGCGCCCCTGTCGTTTCTGGACGTAGAACGCTCAGACTATGCGACCGCGCTTCTCGGCGTGTATGAACAACGCAGGGTCGATGCGGCGGTGGATCTGTTTGAGTTCATCTACCGTCGCTCAATTCAAAAGTACAGCGTGCTGCGCGACTCGCTGGCAGCGCCCGACCCCCTTCGAGCCAAGTACAGGCAATCATTGAACGAGCTCATGCAGTTTGTGGTCGTGCATGGCCAACAACTGGCAATCGCTTTGTCGGCAGTGCCCGTGGATGCCAACGATGTGGCGGGCTTACGTGAGATCGCCAACACCGAGCTGAATCACCTGGAAACCTATAACTGCGCCCGATACAACTTGGCACGAGTTATGACGCAAGCATGGATCACCGCCGGAAGACCCAGGTAAAAAAGCTTGCGCCCTCAAATCGCCACCAGCTGCTGGATGTTCTTTTCTTTCATCTCGCTGCCAGGCCCTTGGGCGATCACTTCACCGCGCTCCATGACCAAATACTGGTCAGCGAGTTCTTGCGCAAAGTCGTAGTACTGCTCGCACAACAAAATGCCCATGCGCTGGCCTTGCAGGCCCACATCGGCCAGTTGGCGAATCACGCGGCCGATGTCCTTGATGATGCTGGGCTGAATGCCTTCGGTCGGTTCGTCCAGAATCAGCAAACGCGGCTTGGCGGCCAGGGCGCGGGCAATGGCCAATTGTTGTTGCTGACCCCCTGACAGGTCACCACCCCGACGCTGCAGCATTTGCTTGAGCACGGGGAACAGTTCGAACAACTCAGGCGGGATGGGCGTGCCGCCGGGCTGCGTAGCCAAACCCATGCGCAGGTTGTCTTCGACCGTCAAGCGGGCAAATATTTCTCGGCCCTGGGGCACATAGCCGATACCGGCTGCTGCCCGCTCGTACGGTTGGGCATGCGTCAGGTCTTGGCCGTTCAGGCGCACACCACCGCTCTTGATGGGCACCAGGCCCATGAGTGATTTCAGCAAGGTGGTTTTACCCACCCCATTGCGCCCCAGCAAGACCGTCACCTGACCTTGTGTGGCGCTCAGGCTGACATCGCGCAGGATGTGAGAGCCGCCGTAATACTGATGGATGTTGTTGACTTCAAGCATGTCCATGTCTTTCAACGTCCCAAATAAACTTCGATCACACGCTCGTTGGCTTGCACCTGGTCGAGCGTGCCCTGGGCCAAAACAGAACCCTCACACAGCACGGTGACGGTGTCAGCGATGGCGCGAATAAAACCCATGTCGTGCTCCACCACCATCAGCGAGTGCTTGCCCTTGAGGTTCAAAAACAACTCGGCCGTGCGTTCGGTCTCAAAGTCGGTCATGCCTGCAACGGGTTCGTCCAGCAAAAGCAATTTCGGGTCTTGCATGAGCAGCATGCCGATCTCGAGCCATTGCTTTTGACCATGGCTGAGCGTGCCCGCCTGCACCCGAACACTGTCGGCCAGATGGATGGTGTGCAACACTTCTGCCAGGCGATCGCTTTGGCGTGAATCGAGCTTGAAAACCATCGAGGCCTTCACGCCCTTGGGGGTCTTCAAAGCGAGTTCGAGGTTTTCAAAAACGCTGAGGTTCTCGAAGACCGTGGGCTTTTGGAACTTGCGGCCAATGCCCAACTGGGCAATCTGCGGCTCGTTGTGGCGCAGCAGGTCAATGGTGCTGCCAAAAAACACACTGCCCTCGTCGGGCCGGGTCTTGCCGGTGATGATGTCCATCATCGTGGTCTTGCCTGCGCCGTTCGGCCCGATGATGCAGCGCAACTCGCCCGGCGCAATGTCGAGCGACAGTTTGTTGATTGCCTTGAAACCGTCAAAGCTCACACTCACGTCTTCCAGATACAGAATGCGGCCGTGGGTCACATCCACTTCGTTGGCGTCTTGCAGCACCCGGCCATAACCGGCAGCCCGCCCACCAGAGGCTGTGTCTTCCACACGTTTCTGGGCAGACTGGGCAAGGCGTTGCGCGCCTTGCCGGAGCAGATCGGGGGTCATGCGGCACCTCCTAACTTGCTTTTCAATTTGGCCCACAGACCGATCACACCGTTGGGCAGGTACAAGGTCACCACAATGAACAAGCCCCCCAAAAAGTAAAGCCAAAATTCAGGTGCTGTGACCGTCAGCCAGCTCTTGGCGCCGTTGACCAAAAAAGCCCCCAAGATCGGGCCGACCAAGGTGCCACGGCCACCCACTGCCGCCCAGACCGCCATCTCGATCGAGTTGGCGGCGCTCATCTCACCTGGGTTGATGATGCCCACTTGCGGCACATACAAAGCCCCTGCAATGCCGCACATCACGGCCGAAATGACCCAGATGCTCAGCTTGTAGGGCAGCGGCGAGTAGCCCGAAAACATGACCCGCGTTTCAGCATCGCGAATCGCCATCAAGACGCGGCCGTATTTGCTGCCCACCAGCCAGCGCGAGAACAAGAAAAAGCCCAACAAAGTCACACCGGTCATCACAAACAGCGTCATGCGCATGTTGGGGGTGGCAATCGGCAAGTCCAGGATGCGCTTGAAATCGGTAAAGCCGTTGTTGCCACCAAAGCCGGTTTCATTGCGAAAGAACAGCAACATGGCCGCAAAGGTCAAGGCCTGGGTGATGATGGAAAAATAAACGCCCTTGATGCGCGATCGAAATGCGAAATAACCAAACACCCCCGCCACCACACCCGGCACCAGCACCACCAGCAGCAGCGTGGCGACAAAACTGCCCGACAGTATCCAGTGCCATGGCAGTTCTTTCCAGTCGAGGAACACCATGAAGTCGGGCAGCTCGCTTTTGTAGTTGCCGTCTTGCCCGATCTGGCGCATGAGGTACATGCCCATGACGTAGCCCCCCAGCGCAAAAAACAGGCCATGGCCCAGCGACAAAATGCCGGTGTAGCCCCAGATCAAGTCCATGGCCAGCGCGCAGATGGCGTAGCACATGATCTTGCCGACCAGCGACACCGCAAAGTCGCTCAGATGCAAGGGGTTGCCTTCCGGCACCCACAGGTTGAGCACCGGTGCCAAAAAGCCCACGGCGATCAAGGCCAGCAAAAATAGGGTCCAGGCTTTGCGCCCCAACAAAGGCGCGTGAGAAGGTAGCTCAAAATTTTTCATGCTCATGCCTCTGCACTGCGACCCTTCATCGCGAAGATGCCTTGAGGGCGCTTCTGGATGAAGACGATGATGAACACCAGCACACAAATTTTGGCCAACACAGCGCCGGTCCAACCTTCCAGCAGTTTGTTGGCCAAACCCAGGCCCAGCGCCGCGTACACGGTGCCGGCCAATTGGCCCACACCCCCCAGCACCACCACCATGAACGAGTCCACGATGTAGCTTTGCCCCAGATCGGGGCCGACGTTGCCGACCTGACTGAGCGCACAGCCCGCCAAGCCCGCAATGCCCGAACCCAAGGCAAAAGCATAGGTGTCAATGCGGGCGGTGTTGACGCCCATGCACGAGGCCATGGGCCGGTTTTGCGTGACCCCGCGCACAAACAGACCCAAGCGTGTTTTGCCGATCAACAGCGCCATGCCCACCAACACCACGGCGGCAAACACGATGATCAGCACACGGTTCCAGGGCAGTTGCAAATTGGGCAGCAGTTGCAGTGAACCGCTCATCCAAGAGGGGTTTTCAACGCCCACGTTTTGCGCCCCAAACAAACTGCGCACAGCTTGCATGAGCACCAGACTGATGCCCCAGGTCGCCAGCAAGGTTTCCAGAGGGCGGCCATACAGGTGTTTGATGACGGTGCGCTCCATGACCGCACCCACCAGCGCAGCGGCCAGAAAAGAAAACGGAATGGCCACGGCGAGGTAAGCGTCAAACGCACCTGGCAGGTGGTCGCGGAAAAAAGCCTGCACCACATAGGTGGCGTAAGCGCCGATCATCATCAGCTCTCCGTGGGCCATGTTGATCACGCCCATCAAGCCGTAGGTGATGGCCAGGCCCAGCGCCACCAGCAACAAGATAGACCCCAAACTGGCCCCGGTGAACAAGGTGCCCAGGCGCTCACCCCAGCGCAAGCTGTCCTGCACGGTGGCCAGGGA
>CAIZSE010000173.1 GCA_903935585.1 uncultured Burkholderiales bacterium
CATTTCATCGATCGAGGTGGAAGATGTGCTGTACCGCCACCCCGCTGTGCTGGCAGCGGCCGTGGTGGCCAAGCCCGATGCCCGCTGGGGCGAGACGCCTTGCGCCTTTGTGGAACTGAAGGCCGACGCCCAGGTCACGGCCGAGCAGATCGTGGCGCACTGCAAGCTGCATTTGGCGGGTTTCAAGGTGCCACGTGCGGTGGTGTTTGGGGAGTTGCCCAAGACCAGCACCGGCAAGATTCAGAAGTTCGAGTTGCGCAAGCAGGCCGGGTCGGCACAGGCCATTGATGTGTGAAGTCTTGCGTTAAACGTTTGAGCGTTTGAGGGAGGCGCTCAGGCGATGTCGAAGGCGTGCGTGCCAAAGTGCCCGGTTCGTCGGTCGGCAAAGTAATGTTCCAGCGTTTCTTTCACCGTCCTGAAGGCCAGTTCGTCCCAGGGAATGTCGGCTTCTGTGAACAGGCGCGCTTCCATGGTTTCGTGGCCGGGGTCGAACACGTCGCTTGTCAGCCTTGCTCGGTAGTAGAGGTGTACCTGGCCCACCCGGGGCACGCTCATCACGGTGAACAGGTCTTCCATGATGAACTGGGCACCGGCTTCTTCGGTGGTTTCGCGGGCAGCCCCCTCGGAGGCGGACTCGCCCAGTTCCATGAAGCCCGCAGGCAGTGTCCATTTGCCTTTGCGGGGCTCGATGTTGCGCTTGCACAGCAAGATCTGATCGCCCCAGTGGGGCACGGTGCCCACCACGTTCAAGGGGTTTTCGTAATGCACGGTGTTGCAGGCCGTGCAGATGGCCCGTTCCTTGGTGTCGCCATCGTCGGGCAAGCGGCGTGCCACAGGGGCACCGCATTGGCGGCAATGTCGGATGGTGCGGTCAAACATCATGTAAGGGGCTCGAAGTGTGTGGATATCTTGACGAAGGTCAGAGACAGAGTCTAACCATTTCGCCAAGAAAAAAGCCTCCGGAGTGGGCACTCGGGAGGCTTGGCAGAATAATTATCCGGATCAGGTCAGGTACTTGATCAGGAACAGTGAAATGCCTGGGAAGAAGAGCAGCAGCAAGGTGCGGATGGTGTCGCTGATCAGGAAGGGCACGATGCCTTTGTAGCTTTCGCTCAGAGGCACGTCCTTGGCCATGCCGTTGACCACATACACGTTCAGCCCCACGGGTGGGGCCAGCATGCCAAAACCCACGGTCATCAGGACCATGATGCCGAACCAGATGGCGGTGTGCTCAGGCGTCATGCCGAAGTCGAGTTTCATGATGATGGGGAAAAAGATCGGAATGGTCAGCAGCAGCATGGACAACTCGTCCATCACAGCGCCCAGCACCACGTAGAGCAACAAGATACCAGCCACCACCATCAGGGGGGCGAAGTTCATGGCGACCACCATTTCAGCCAATTGGGCGGGCACTTGGGTGCGCGCCAGTGCGGCGTTCATCACGTCGGCACCCATGAAGATCATGAAGATCATGGCGGCACTCAGAGCTGTGGCGTGAAAGCAATGCAGGAATTTCTGCCAAGTCAGTTCGCGCTTGAGCAGGGCCGCCAGGAAGGTCGAGGTGGCCCCCACAGCAGCGCCTTCGGTCGGTGTGAAAAAGCCGGCGTAAATGCCACCAAACACGATGATGAAGATGGTGGCGATGGGCACAATGCCCTTGAGCGATTCAAGGGTCAGTCTTTCGCGGTCTTCCTGGTCGGGTGCTTGCCCGGGCACCACGCGCACATAAATGGCAATGGCGATCATGTAACCCACCATGGCAATAAGACCGGGCATCATGGCGGCCGCAAACAGTTTGGCAATGTTTTGCTCGGTCAGGATGGCGTAGATCACCAGGGGCACGGAGGGCGGGATCAAAATGCCCAAAGTGCCACCGGCAGCCAGTGTACCGGTCGCCAGGCGGCCAGAGTAGCCGTGACGTTTCATCTCTGGCAAGGCCACCCCGGTGATGGTGGCAGCGGTGGCCACAGACGAGCCGCAAATGGCCCCAAAAGCACCGCAAGCCAGCACGGCACCCATGGCCAGGCCGCCCTTGAAGCGGCCCATGACTGCAGCAGCGAACTTGAACAGTGCTTTGCTGATGCCGCCTTGCGTGGCGAAGTGGCCCATCAGGATGAACAGCGGAATCACCGACAGGTCGTAGTTGGCCAGTCGGGCAAAAGCGAGGTTGTTCAGGAAGTTCAGGTAGGGCTGAAAACCCGTTTGAAGGATGAACCCGACAGTGCCTGCAAGGAACATGGCACCAGCGATTGGAACGCGGATCACCATCAGGCCCAGCATGATCAAGAAAATCAACAAAGCCAATGTGATCGGGGTCATGACGAGGCCTTGTCGGTGGGGCTGAATGATGCGGCGGCTTGCGAAGCCGCAATGATGGCGGTAATGGCAAAGGGAATCGCCATGCTGGTGAACACGATCCAGTCAGGGAAACCCAGCAGCATGGAGGCGCCCATGGTGTCTACGGCGTTGATGGCCGCTGCCGTGCAGCGCCAGGCGAGCAAGGCAAAAATGATCGCCATCAGCACATCGCCCAATCGGTCAAGCCTGAAATTGAAGGCCTCACTGCGGTTGGCAGTGAAGAAGTCCACGATGATGTTTTCGTGTTTGAGTTGGCACAAGGGCATGAACAGGGCAATGGCTGCGCCTGCGCCAACCCCTGTCAGCTCAAAGTCGCCGATGAGGGCTGAGTCAAACAGGTTGCGGCTGATCAGGCTGTAGCAGGTCATGAGCATCAGTGCTGTCATGACCATCCCCCCCAGAATGCTGCAGAACCGTGCAATGCGGTCCAGTGAATTAGAAAACATCATGGTGGTTTTTGTGGGCAGTGAAAAAACAGGAGTCGGCTTCTATTTCAAACCATGGAAACCGCACAAGAAAAAGAGCAGGGCGCTTGGCGTCCCTGCTCTTTTGTGTGCATGACCAGCGCTTATTTGCTGTATTGCTTGATCAGGTCGGTGGCGGACTGCAACATGCCTTTTCCATCCATGCCTTTGCCGGTCATCTCGGCAACCCAGGCGTCGTCCAGTGGATCGGTCGCTTTTTTCCATTTTTCCAGTTCAGCTTTGGGGATGATGCTGATTTTCTGGTTGGCAGAAGCTTCAAAGATTTTTTTGCCCGCAGCGTCATGCCCTGCTTGGGTTTTGCCCATAAAAGCAGAGAGTTCCCGGCCGGAGTTTTTGTCGATCACGGCCTTCAGGTCGGCTGGCAGCGATTCGTACTTGGCCTTGTTCATGGGCACAACAAACACCGTGGTGTACAGCGCGTTGTAGCTGCGGTCAGTTTCAGCCGTGAAGTTGGTCAGTTCGTTGACCTTCAGGCCTGGCGCCACTTCGTAGGGAATCACAGCACCATCGATCACACCCTTGGAGAGGGCTTCGGGCACTTGCGGCACGGGCATGGCCACCGGTGTGGCACCCATCATGGCGATCATCTTGTTGACCTGGCGTGTCGGAGCGCGCACTTTCAGGCCTTTGAGGTCGGCCATGGTGGTAACAGGCTTGGATTTGGTGTAAATGTTGCCTGGGCCGTGCACATGGACAGCCAGCATCTTGACGTCCTTGAAGTCGTCCTGGGCATACTTTTGGGCGTAGTCCCAGGCGGCACGGCTGGTGGCTTCGGCGTTGGTCATCATGAAGGGCAACTCGAACACTTCCAGCTTGGCCAGTTTCGGGGTGTAAGCCTGCAAAGTCCAGGCCACGTCGACCACGCCATCGCGGGCCTGTTCATACAACTGAACCGGTGTGCCGCCAAGTTGCATTGAAGGGAAGATTTCGCACTTCAGGCGGTCTTTGGAGTCCCTGGCGATGTTTCTGCACCAGTCACCCAGCATGGTGGTGTGCTGAATGGTTTGTGGTCCCAAAAAGTGGTGAACTTTCAGGGTGATGGTTTGGGCGTGCACGCCAAAGGCTGCGGCCAGAAGGCCGGCAGCCAATGCCGTTTGCTTGAGAATATTTTTCACGGGTTTGTCTCCTTCGGGTGGGTAAAAACGAATCATAAACCAACCACATGGTCGGCTAATCAAATTATTTATGAATTATATTGCAAGTTATTTGGATTTAAATAAGGGTAAACGCGATGTATTTATTGATTCTTGCACTTTCATTCATTATTTAATGAGGATTTTGAGGCTGCCCAAGCCTGCCACTTCACCCTCCAGGAGATCGCCAGAGACCACAGCCGCCACACCTTCAGGCGTGCCCGTGTAGATCAGGTCGCCTGGTTGGAGCTCCCAGGCGGCAGACAAATGCGCGATGGTCTCAGCCACATTCCAGATCAGTTTGGCCACGTTGCTTTGCTGGCGCTTGGCGCCGTTGACTTGCAGGCTGATTTCGGCGTTGTTCACATCACCCGCTTGCCCAATGGGTGTGATGGGGCCGATGGGGGCCGAATGGTCAAAGGCCTTGCCAATGCACCAAGGGCGACCTTGTTTTTTCATTTCGTTTTGCAGGTCACGGCGCGTCATGTCCAGTCCCACGGCATAGCCGAAGATATGTTGGGCCGCATCGGCTGCCAAAATGTTGCGCCCGCCTTTGCCAATGGCGACCACCAATTCGATCTCGTGGTGCAGGTTTTGCGTGAGGCTGGGGTAGGGCATTTGCCCGGTTTGGCCGGTTTCCACGACCACCAAGCTGTCGGCAGGTTTGAGAAAAAAGAACGGTGGCTCACGCCCTGTGAAGCCCATTTCCTTGGCGTGCTCCTCGTAATTGCGGCCCACGCAATAAATGCGGTGCACCGGAAACTGGCTGGGTTGGCCCAGGACGGGTACTGAAACGGTGGGCATTGGCGGGAAAACAAAACTCATGAATCACTTTCAGAGATGGGCGTGTCGGTGAGCGTCAAAAAAACTTGCTAAGCGCGCTTACTATAGAAGCCTGCGCCAGGACAGAGACTGGTGATAACCCTGCATTGGATGGAGAGACCCCAAAATGAACCACGGCTTTGATTTTGCAGCCGCCCCTGGGCACTTGATCAGGCGGGCGCATCAAATTTCTGTGGCACTGTTCAATGAACACCTTGCTGCAGTCGGTGTCACACCGGTTCAGTTCGCCATATTGAACGCCTTGCTGGACTCTCCTGGTGTGGATCAAATCACCTTGGCCAAGCGAGTGGCTTTCGATCCGGCGACATCTGGCTCGGTGATCGGGCGCCTGGAAAGCAAGGGTTGGGTCGAGCGGTTCGCTGACGAGGTGGATCGCCGGCGCAAACTGCTCGTGCTGACACCGCAGGGTTTGCAGGCTTTGGCGGGCATGAAGTCTGCGGTGGCAGATGTACAGGCAGAAATTTTGTCGCCGCTTGAACCTCAAGAGCAAGCGCAGTTCATGCACTTGCTCAGCCGTTTGGTGGCAGGCCATCCTGTGCCTTGAGGCCAATGAGTTGGGCAGGCTTGAGCTCTGTTTTATGACGATTTGGTCGTCAGCTCGAAGTGCTCAACATGCGGTGGTCCAGCAAAGAACGGGCCGACGATGGCACGCCATTGCGTGAACAACTCGGATTCACGGAAACCCACGGTGTGGTCTTCCAGGGTGTCCCAAAAGATTTGCAGCACATAGCGTTCGGGGCTTTCAATGCCACGGTTGACTTTGCCGCCCTGAAAACCTTTGGCTTTGCAAGCCACGGTGTTCAAGCCCAGTTCAATGGCTTTTTCAAATTCAGCTTGCTGGCCCGGATGAATGCGAATATCGGCGAGTTCGAGGATCATGGTGTGATGAGGATCAAAGTGAGTTGACCCTCCACCTTAACGCATCGTGGGCTCGGCTCCTTTGGGCTTTTGTGCTTCGCCTGTCACGGCGTCATTCAGGCGGGCGTTGTCTTGTCTTGGGTGGGGCGAGAGGCGTGCCACACCATGGCCGTGAAAAGCACCGACACCAGGGCCAGTGCTGCTGTGCTGGTGATCCAGAAAGTATCCACGCTGGCTCGCATGGGCATTGCAGCCCATTCCATGCCCTGGTAAGCCCACAGGTAACCGCCATACAAGCCCACACCCCAGAGCAATGCGGCGTAGATCAGCAAGGGCATCAAGGTGATGCGATAGCAGCGCAGCAAATACGCACACACAGCCTGCACCGCATCGGCCAGGTGGTACAGCGCCACCCAGCCCAGCCACACCGTGGCCGCCTGCACCACACTCGGGTCGGTGCTGAAGGCGTGGGCCAGGGCCTCGCGCCCCATGAACACAAGGGCCGCCCCCAACAGGGCCGCACCAATGGCCAGAACAATGCCCAGCCCGGCAGCACGACGGGCTTTTCTGGCTTGTCCGGCCCCAAGCCAGTAGCCTGTGCGTGCGCTGCTGGCAATTCCCAAAGCCAATGGGACCATGTACAAAACGGCAGCCAAGCTGGCTGCAATTTGGTGGCTGGCCAGGGCCACCGCGCCCAGGCGTGCAATGAACAAGGCCATCAAGGTGAACGATGTGACTTCCACCATGATGGACAAACCGGCGGGCACACCCAGCGCCAAAAAGCGCCGAATCACGGGCCAGTCCGGTGGTTCGGGGCGCTGCCACAAGCGGTAGGGTTGGTAGATGTCTTGCGTGCGCAAAAGCCACAGCCCGGACAGCATCATGAGCGAGTTGACCATCAGCGTGGCCCAGGCGCAGCCCACCACGCCAAGACCTGCAAAACCGCCTACGCCAAACGTCAAGGCAAAAGACAGCGGTACTTTGACCAGCAAGGCCCCCGCCTGCAACCAGGTGACCAAGCGCGGATGGCCCAAACTTTGGTTGAGCGTTCCATACAGGCGAAACAGCAAAGACGGCACCAAAGCCACAGCCAGAATGCGCAAATAGGCCCGCACATCGGGCCACAGTTCCTCAGGCACTTCGGTGGCTGACAGCCAGAGGTCCGGAAACCACAGCCCGCTGATGCCGATCACCGCGGCACCGCCAGCAATGTAAAGCGCTTGCCGGAACGAGCGACCGACTTCTGCCTGACGGCCCCCGCCGTGAAGTTCGGCCCAAATGGGCAGCAGGGCCTGAAGCAGCCCGTTCAGTGCGACATAAATGCTGATGTAAATGGACGAGGCCAAGGCCAGGACCGCCAGTGCTTGAGGGCTGAAGCGCCCAGCAATCAAGGTGTCGGCAATGCCAAAGGACATCACGGCCAGTTGGCCCACCAGCACGGTGCCTGCGTGGCGGGCAATGATGCGCAGCTCGGACATGGCTCAGCGCACAGGCTCTTCGGAGCGTTTCGGCGGCGTGTTTAGCGGGTTTTCGGGGCGGAAAATCACCAGGGTTTCGTCGTTGTCGGTAGGCCGTTTGATGGCGGCTTGTTCAACCCAGCCCAGCGATCGGATTTTGGCCGACAGCAGGGACAGGTTGGCCCTGTCGATGATCAGCCATTGGCAGTCGGCTTGAGGCGCTTGCATGGGCATCAGCCTGGCATGCCCGTGGTGCAACAAAGCCGTACCTTGCGCCTTGCTGATGCCTGCATATTGAAGGCAAACATTCTGGCCTGTGATGCGGGTGATTTTTTGCACAAGCGGCGCATAGCTTCGCGCGTAGTTGAGCAGTGGCAGCCACAAGGTGGTCAGTAACAGCCAGCACAGCACGGCCCCTCCTGCGGGCAGCACCAGACTTTTCCAGATGGCTGCGCGGTGGTAACCAGTGCGCCACCTCACCAGCGCCGCCCAGGCCACGGTGGCTGCGAGCGCCAAGGCAAAAGCGCCGATTGAAAATTCTGGGACAAACTCCGGTGCCAAGCGTGCGACGTTGCCAGCTGGTTTGGCGGGCGTGCCGGTTTGCATGGCCACCCAGACCACCCACATGGCGAGCGCGCAGAAACTGAAAAACAGCAAGGTGAACCAGTCGATCAGTGCACCGAGGCTGCGTTTGAGTGTGGGCAGCGCCAAAGCCGCCAAAGTGGCAATGGCGGGCAGTGACGTCAACAGCGCGCGGTCAGACAAACCCGTGAACCAGGTGGCACCGATCGTGACCAGCGCAAACCACAGTGGCAGTCCCAAGTGCGGGTAGCGCCAGACGTTTGACAGTTGCCCGCGCCATCGCCACAGTGCCCACAGTGCCAGGGGCCAGGCAGGCCAGGTGAACCAGGCGATCAATTTGCCCAGCAAGTGCAGGTCGACCATGCTTTGAGGCACCACACGCCAGCGCCACAAGTCCAGCGCACCTGCTGTGGTGATGCACAGCAGGCATATCAGGGCCAGCAGGCCCACATCGAGCATGCTCAAGCGGCGTTGGGCAGGATCAGCTTGCGCTGTAGCGCAAATGACAGAGCCCCCAATGCCCAGCCAAAGCGCCAAAGTGGGGGCGCCAGACAACGTCAGGCCCAGCATGCCCACGGCGACTGCCACTGCACTTTGAATGCGGTGTCGGGCCCATGTGGACAAGCCAAAAAACAGCAAGGCTGCAAAACACAATTGGCTGAGTGCCGGTGACGTTTCGTGTGACAGCCGAGCCAAGCCCAGGCAGGCCAACAGCGCCAACAAACCCCCATCGGCCATGGCGCGGGCATAGTCCGCTGGTTTGGCTTCGCCGCCAAATGCAAAGGCCACTGGCTGAGCCGCAGGGTGGCGAGTCAGTGAATAGACCGCGTACCAGGTGGCCGCCAAGGTGGTGCTCAACATGGCGATGAATGGCAGCCGGGCAAAGACGTCTTCCAGGCCTTTTGGGGCCCATTGGATGAACAGGGCGCCCAGCCAATAAGGCAACAAGGCCAGGTTGCTGTCGGGGCTGCCCAGTAGCGTCGGTTTGAGCCAGCTGATGGCCTCGCTCATGCCGGGTTGTGCCAATTGCAGCATGTAGCCGAAGGCTTCGATGTCTTGCGCTTTCCAGGGCGTCCGGCCCCAAAAACCCGGCATGACATAGGCCACGCACAGCAAAAGCAAGACCAGACGCGGCAGTCTGCGTACGGCGCTTTGGGCAACGATGGCGGGGGTCGGATGGTTCACAGGTTCAGAAGATATCAGTTTGGAGTCGCTGGGACCCAGGGTACCGTTCAACCACGGATGTGTGCAATATTCAATGCCAAGCCCTTGGGCGTCCCTCAATACAAAAAGGGCAGGCCGGTGACCCGGGCTGCCCTTTGAGGGGTAACAATCAACAGATTATTTGGTGACGGTGGTCTTGCCGAAACGGTTGCGGAATTTCTCCACGCGGCCACCCATGTTGTCGACCGACTTTTGTGTGCCGGTGTAGAAGGGGTGCGATTCGCTGGTGGTGTCCAGCTTGTACAAAGGCAACTCGCGGCCGTCTTCCATCTTGATCATTTCCTTGGTGTTGGCGCATGAGCGAGTCACGAACTTGAAACCATTGGACATGTCCTGGAAGCAAATATCACGGTAGTTGGGGTGAATGCCGTTTTTCATGAAAAATCCTTTTATTTTCGCTACGGTAGCCACACTTCAGCCTATCTGAGTGCACTTTCCGCAAAACCTGTCGATTATAAGCAGTATCAGCCGCCGCGTCGCATCATGTCGAAGAACTCGGAATTGTTCTTGGTCGCCTTCATGCTCTTCAAGACCATTTCCATGGCTTCGATTTCGTCCATGTTGTACATGAACTGACGCAAGATGCGGGTTTTTTGCAGCACTTCAGCCTGCAACAGCAATTCTTCGCGGCGGGTGCCGCTGCGGTTGAGGTTGATGGCCGGGAACACCCGTTTTTCGTACAAACGCCGTTCCAGGTGGATTTCGCAGTTGCCGGTGCCCTTGAATTCTTCAAAGATCACCTCGTCCATGCGGCTGCCAGTGTCGACCAGGGCGGTGGCGATGATGGTCAGGCTGCCACCCTCTTCCACATTTCGGGCGGCACCAAAAAAGCGCTTGGGGCGCTGCAAGGCATTGGCGTCCACACCACCTGACAACACCTTGCCCGATGAGGGCACCACGTTGTTGTAAGCACGGGCCAGGCGGGTGATCGAGTCCAGCAGGATCACCACGTCTTTTTTGAGTTCAACCAGGCGCTTGGCACGTTCAATGACCATTTCGGCCACGTGGACGTGGCGCGATGCGGGTTCGTCAAAGGTGGATGAAATGACCTCGCCACGCACGCTGCGCTGCATTTCGGTCACTTCTTCAGGGCGCTCGTCGACCAGCAACACCATCAAATGCACATCGGGGTAGTTCGCTGTGATGGCATGCGCGATCTGCTGCATCATCACTGTCTTGCCCGACTTGGGTTGGGCAACGATCAGGGCGCGTTGGCCTCGGCCCAACGGGGCAATGATGTCGATCACGCGGGAGGTGATGTTTTCTTCGCCTTTGATGTCGCGCTCCAGACGCATCTGCTCTGTCGGGAACAGTGGCGTCAAGTTCTCGAACATGACTTTGTGTTTGTTGTTTTCAGGCAGATCGCCATTGACCTGGTCGAGTTTGGTCAGGGCAAAGTAACGCTCGCCGTCTTTGGGGATGCGCACTTCACCTTCGATCATGTCGCCGGTGTGCAGGTTGAAGCGGCGCACCTGGCTGGGGCTGATGTAGATGTCGTCGGTACTGGCGGTGTAGCTGGAGTCGGGGCTGCGCAAGAAACCAAAACCATCGGGCAGGATTTCAAGCACACCATCGGCAAACACCTGTTCGCCCGCTTTGGCGCGTTTTTTGATGATGGCAAACATCAGCTCCTGTTTGCGCATGCGACCGGTGTTCTCGATTTCGAGCGTGTCGGCTTGCTTCAGGAGTTCGGACACATGAAGTGCCTTGAGTTCATTCAAATGCATGGGAATTGGCCTGTGTCAAAACGGACCGTAAGGGGGCCGTTTTCAGATAACCGAGTGGAAATATTCAGAACCGGTCGCCGCCCGGGGTTAGGGGCTGGTGCTTCCGGCATTCAAGGCGTTGATCCCTGTTCGGGCTGCCTTGGCGAAATTATGACAGGTTTTAGAGCGGTCCAAAAAACAAAAAACCGGGCAGTCAGGCCCGGTTTTGGTGGTAATGCCCCATGTACTCGGGCACAAGCCCTGCATCAGGCCAGTTGCTGGTCGATGAAAGCGGTCAATTGTGATTTGCTCATGGCGCCCACTTTGGTGGCTGCCAATTGCCCGTCCTTGAAGATCATGAGGGTGGGGATGCCACGAATGCCGAACTTGGCAGGAACGTCGCGGTTGTCGTCCACATTCATCTTGGTGATCTGCAACTTGCCTTCGTAAGTGCCAGCCACTTCGTCCAGGATGGGGGCAATCATCTTGCAGGGGCCGCACCACTCGGCCCAGAAGTCAACCACCACCGGTTGGCTCGATTGGAGCACCTCGGCTTCGAAAGTGGCGTCGGTAATGTGTTTGATCAGATCGCTGGCCATGGCCTTTTCCTTGTGAACATTGAAGATGCGGCTAAAGTCAAAGCTATTTTGACAGAATCCCACTGCGCCCGCCGGTCTCGCTGGCGTTGCCAACATATCCCTTCATGACTTTTCCTTCCGTTTCTTCTGTTCCTGACAATGCCCCCGTATTGGAGGTCGATGTGGCCATTGTGGGCGGCGGTCCTGCCGGCCTGATGGCCGCAGAGGTGCTTTCGCAGGCTGGCGTGTCCGTTCATCTCTTCGATGCCATGCCTTCCGTGGGCCGCAAATTCTTATTGGCAGGCAAGGGCGGCTTGAACCTCACGCACGCTGAGGCGCCTGAAGTGTTTCGCAGCCGTTATGGTGCCCAGCAAGACGCGGTGGGGCATTGGCTCGATCAGATGGGCGCTCAAGCCGTTCGCGATTGGGCTCAGGGCCTGGGCGTGGCTACCTTTGTAGGGACTTCCGGGCGTGTTTTCCCTGAAGAAATGAAGGCAGCACCCTTGCTCAGGGCCTGGTTGCACCGCCTGAGGCACCCGGTTTCAGGGGTGCCGGTGCAGTTTCACATGCGCCACCGATGGCAAGGCTGGGCGGGTGATTGTCTGGTTTTCCAGCCCACCGGCCATGCGGGCGTGACAAGGGTGCGTGCCCGCGCCACCTTGTTGGCTTTGGGTGGGGCCAGTTGGCCCCGTTTGGGGTCGGACGGCGCCTGGGTTCCTTTGTTGGCAGACCAAGGCGTGAACATCACCCCCCTTCAGCCTGCCAATTGCGGTTTTGATGTTCTGGGTAGGGATGGCCAAGGCTGGACCGAACACTTTCGCCAACGCTATGCGGGCCATCCGCTCAAGTCGGTTTCACTGAGGGTTGATGCTGCCGCTGGAACCCATGATGGGTCGATGGGTGAGGCCAGGTTCGAACGCAAAGGCGAATTCGTCATCACCGACACCGGTGTGGAAGGCAGTCTGATTTATGCCGCATCGGCCATGTTGCGCGATGACCTGACCCGAGGGGGCTCTCATTTCATTCTCGATTTGATATCTGATAAATCAATCGACCAAGTGCGAGAAGCGGTGCGCTGGCCGCGCGGCAGCCGAAGTTTGTCCAGCCATCTCAAAAGCCGTTTGGGCCTGGACGGCGTCAAGATGGGACTCGTTTACGAGTTGTGCTCTGCCGAGACCCTCGCCAACCCCGAAGCGTTGGCGTTCAGCATCAAGAATTTGGCCGTGCCACTTAAAAACCCCAGACCTGTGGATGAGGCGATCAGCACCGCAGGTGGCGTCGAGCTGACCGAGTTCACCCCTGGGGGCATGCTGATTCGGCGACCCGGCGTGTATTGCGCAGGTGAAATGCTGGACTGGGAAGCCCCGACCGGCGGCTACTTGTTGACGGCCTGTTTGGCCAGTGGTTGGCGCGCTGGTCAGGGTATTTTGGCAAATTTCTAACAATTTCACACAAATGGTGTATTCCTGAGAGCAAGGTGCTGCGTTGTTATCGGGTGAGTAACTTCATCCCTACAAACGAGGTCGACATGACGCCAGAAGCTTCCCAGGAATACCAGCGCGCCGTTGAAGAGGCCGCCAATGCCTTCATGAAAGTGATGGCTTTGCGTGGTTTCAATGTCCGCGATTACCCCCAAAACTTTGTGGCTCAGATGGCCGGCCAGACGCGTTTGGCGTTTGAGACCAACCGCAATGGCGCCCACAAAAATGCCAATGCCTTGGTGTCCGAACTGCTGCGCGCTGCCCCGGCTGCCCCCCAGTTGGTGACTTCGGGCAAAGTCAAATCCTTGCCTTTTCCTGCGCTGCGTCGGCACCTGGCCTGATTCGGGTCGGGGGATTTTCGATGCGCCAAGCCTGACTTGCTGGGCTGCAAGCGATCTTGGGCATCTTTGGGAATGTAAGTTGACGAGCCTTGACCCCGGCACTGGCTCCACAGTTAGGGCTGCTTGGTTCCCCACCTGACCCGGTTGGCCGCTTCACCATGCGGGAAGGCCCGTCAGAGCAGATTGTAGGTCAGCTGGTCATGGCTTTTCAGTCAGCAGCTGTTTTTTCCTCATTTCGACAAGGCCGATCTCTCGGGGGGCGGATTGCTCTGCCCACATCAAATACCGCTTCGCCAGCCCGATAGAATCGGACCCATGTCTTACCTCGTCCTCGCGCGCAAATACCGCCCCCGCAACTTCACCGAAATGGTGGGCCAGGAGCACGTGGTTCAGGCTTTGACCAATGCCCTGGTGCAGCAACGCTTGCACCATGCCTATCTGTTCACAGGGACCCGGGGCGTAGGTAAAACCACGGTTTCCCGAATTTTGGCCAAGTCGCTCAACTGCCAGGGTGCAGACGGGCAGGGCGGCATCACCGCCGAGCCTTGTGGCGTTTGCCAGGCGTGCCGCGACATTGATGCCGGTCGCTTTGTGGACTACACCGAACTCGATGCCGCATCCAACCGGGGTGTGGACGAGGTCCAGAGCCTGCTGGAGCAGGCTGTTTACAAGCCAGTGCAAGGCCGATTCAAGGTCTTCATGATCGACGAAGTGCACATGCTGACCAACACCGCTTTCAATGCGATGTTGAAGACGCTGGAAGAGCCCCCTGAATACCTGAAATTTGTGCTGGCCACGACCGACCCGCAAAAAGTGCCGGTCACGGTGCTGTCGCGTTGCCTGCAGTTCAATTTGCGGCCCATGGCCCCCGAGACAGTGTTTGAACACCTGACCCAGGTTCTGGCCGCAGAGAAACTGCCGGCAGAGCCCATGGCCTTGCGCTTGTTGGCCCGTGCAGCGCGGGGCTCCATGCGCGATGGCCTGAGCCTGACCGACCAGGCGATTGCCTTTGGCAACGGACAGGTGCAAGAAGCCGGTGTGCGCCAGATGCTGGGCAGCGTGGACCGCAGCCATGTGCTGCAACTGATTCGCGCTTTGGCCCTGGGCGATGGCGCCACGGTGGTGTCGCAGGTCAATGCCCTGCGATTGCAAGGCGTTTCGGCTGCAGCCACCCTGGAAGACATGTCCATGCTGCTACAGCGCTTGGCGGTGATGCAGATGGTGCCCGGCATGGCGCAAGACGGTGATGACCCCGATACGCAGGGTCTGGCCGATCTGGCTCAGGCCATGCCCACCGAAGAAACACAGCTGCTTTACAGCTTGTGCCTGCACGGGCGAAGCGAGTTGGGCCTGGCCCCTGATGAATACGTGGGCCTGACCATGGTCTTGCTGCGCTTGCTGGCCTTCAAACCCCAAGCGGGATCGGCTGAAAAAAAAAGCGCGCGAATCAGCCCCCAGCCCTTAGCTGAGCCCCCTGCGCCGATTGAGCAGCCTGCGCTGGTGATTTCTCCGCCAGTGCATGCAAAGCCCGACCCCAAGCAGGCCCAAACCGAGCAGGCAAGTCCGGTTCAGGCTGCGAATCCGCCACCTGCAGAACCGCTACCTTGGGAAGACGGGCCTGACACGACCGACTACACCCATGTTGCGCAGCAGGCGCCCCTGCAGGCCGTCTCAGATTCCCCAGCGCCCCAGGCGAGTTTGCGGTCCTTGCCTGTGCGAGAGGCCTCCGAGCCCTCGGTCCGGGTGGATGTGCCTCGCCAGCCCATCCCTGCGGAGGTGCAAGCCACCCCGGAAGGTGACATCTGGCTGGAGATGGTGCAAGGCCTGATGGCACAAGAGGCCATCACCGCCCTGGTGCGTGAATTGGCTTTGCAATCTCAATTGGTGGCGCGAGATGAAGGCCAGTGGCAGCTGCGCGTGGAGCGCGAGACACTGAACCACGCGGCGAGCCGCGAACGTTTGCAGGCGGCTTTGCTTGCCGCAGGGCATGGCGATGTGAAATTGCACATTGAAGTCGGCCCGGTCAGCGACAGCCCCGCCAAGCGCCTGGCCGTGAAGGCCGCCGAGAAAATGCTGGCTGCGCAGGCCTTGATTCAAAGCGACCCGCTGGTGCAGGCCATGGTGCGCGACTTTGGCGCCAAAATTGTGCCCGGCAGCATTCAGTTGATTTGATTTTTCCTCCCCCTATTCAAACCCTTTCAAAGGAAACACCCATGTTCAACAAAGGACAACTCGCCGGCTTGATGAAACAGGCCCAAGCCATGCAGGACAACCTCAAAAAGGCGCAAGACGAACTGGCTTTTGTCGAGGTGGAAGGTCAGGCCGGTTCGGGCATGGTCAAGGTGCTGATGACTTGCAAGCACAGCGTTCGCCGCGTGACCATCGACCCCAGCTTGCTGGCCGATGACAAGGACATGCTGGAAGACCTGGTGGCGGCCGCTTTCAATGACGCCGTGCGTCAGGCCGAAGAGGTGTCGCAGCAAAAAATGGGCAAGCTGACGGCTGGCTTGCCCCCGGGCATGAAAATGCCTTTCTGACCGACTGAAACACCCGCCATGGCCGATACCCACGCTCTTGCCACTTTGGTCCAGGCCCTCAAAGGTCTGCCGGGGGTGGGCATCAAGTCGGCTCAGCGCATGGCATTTCAGTTGTTGCAAAACGACCGGGCCACGGCCCGGCAACTGGCCGCTGCGCTGGACAACGCGGTCGAGAAAATTCGGCATTGCGAGTGTTGCCACACCTTCACCGAAGCCGAACTGTGTGACACCTGCCTGGACTTGATGCGCGACCGCACCCAGCTCTGCGTGATCGAAACCCCGGCGGATCAATCGGCCATTGAGCGCACCGGAACCTACCGCGGCTTGTACTTTGTGTTGATGGGCAAGCTCAGCCCGCTCGACGGGATCGGTCCGCACGACATTGGCCTGGCCAAGCTCAAGAAGCGCGTGGCCGATGGCGTGCTGACCGAGGTGATTTTGGCGACCAACTTCACGGCGGAGGGTGAGGCGACTGCCCACGTGATCTCTGAAATGATCCGGCAGCAAGGCTTGAAAGTGACGCGCCTGGCGCGGGGCGTGCCGGCAGGCAGCGAACTGGAATACGTGGACCTGGGCACCATCGCCCATGCCTTGGTCGACCGGCGCTGAAATTCTGCTTTGGCCTTCTTCGGCCACGCTTGCCCAGGGGCTGGGGCCCGGCGGCAACCGCTCTGCAGTCGCCTGAAATCCTGGCCATCCATTACGTGGAAACCCGCTCGGGATCAATCCCGATGCGCTATTTTTGTCTTTTGCCTATGCTCATGGCATCGAATATCCGATGACCACGGGAGCCCGCTTGTGTCTGATGCCACTTGGCAACGACGTTCCATTTTGTTGTCTGCCATGGGCGCCTTGGTGGGGCCATCAGCGTCCCTGGCTGCCGTGGAGCCTTTGCGTGGCGCGCACCGGGTCACGCTCGCTTTGGCGGCCAAGCAAAGTCTGTACCACTTGCCGCTGACTTTGGCAGATCAATTGGGGTTTTTCAGGCAGGCAGGCCTGTCTGTCGAGTGGTCGGCCCATGAGTCAGGGGCCAAGGCATTGGCCAGTGTCTTGCAAGGGCAGGCCGATGTGTTGGCGGGTGCGTTTGACCATTTGTTCGGCTTGCACCACAAAGGCTTGAATTACCAGGCCTTCGTCCAGATGGGGCGAACACCCCAAGTCAGCCTTGGCGTGGCTTCGCGGCTTGAACGGCGTTCCGTGATGGCGCTCAAAGGTGCTCGGCTAGGGATCACATCGCTGAATTCCAGCACCCACTGGATGGCTTGCCAATGGCTTTTGCAAAACGGCTTGCTGCCGGAGGATGTGGTTTTTGTCGAAGTGGGGTCCTCTACTGGGGTGGTGGATGCCTTGCGCAGTGGCGCGATCGATGCCTTGTGCAACCCCGATCCGGTCATGCATTGGCTGGAGCAAAAAAATGAAATTCGGGTGATGGGGGAAGCCCGCTCTTTGATGGCCACCCGCAAGCTCATGGGGGGGCAAGTGCCCGGGGCCTGCTTGTTGGCGAGGGCTGATTTTTTGCAGCGCCAGCCCGACGTGGCGCAGGCTTTGAGCGATGTGGTGGTGCATGCCCTGAAGTGGTTGCAAACCGCTGGCCTGACCGATATTTTGAAGACTGTTCCTGCGCAATACTGGTTGGGTGACCGGGCTATTTACCTGGGCGCTTTCGAGAAGTTGCGCGAGTCGTATGCGCTCGATGGCTTGATCGCGGGTGATGCCGTGATGAATGCCTGGCGTGCCCATGCCCGTTTACCGGGCCGATTGAGCAGCGCCCGGCTGTCTGTCGGGCAGACGTACACCAACACGTTTGCCATGAAATCCAAAAACCGCTTTGCCGCTTGAGTGTGCTTGGATGCCCAGCGCCACGCATGCCTGCGCGTTTCAGCGGTTGGCGGTAGATTTCTTTGCTTGCTTTGCTTTTTTGGCTGGCTGAGATGGCGCTTTCTGGCTGGCTGACTTGTTGGGTGTCGACCGACTTACCCGGCGAGACGCTTGTGAAGGCACCAATATGGTCAGGCTTTGACCGGGGGTCACCCGTGCATTGATTTTCAGCTGGTTCCAGGCGGCCATATTGGCTTCCGACACCCCATGTCGTGCCGCCAGGCTGGCCAAAGAGTCTCCCTTGCGCGCTTTGACGGCAATTCTTTTGAGCACCACCTCGGGGGCGAGTCCGAGCTGGCCGTTGTCTGCCAGGTGTTCGGTGACGTCGCTGTCCAGTCGGCCTTTGCGGTGCACCAGCAAAGTGGAGCCGGCCGTGATCATCATTCGGGGGGGGATGCCATTGACTGAACGCAGTTCGTTGACGGACATGTCCAGTTGCTGCGCCACATCTTCGGGCTTCATGGTCCGAGGGGCCTGCCATGCCGTCCATGTGGCCAAAGGCCGGTTGGCGTGGGCTTGCAGGTTCCGCTCGAAAACAGTGGCATTGTCCCAAGGCAGCAAGATTTGGGGTGTACCGGCCGCCAAAATCACAGGGCGGTTCATCGACGGGTTGAGGGCCTTGAAGTCTTCCAGTTTGACTGCGGCCAATTTGACCGCCACGGCCACGTCAATGTCTCGCTCAATCGGAACGCTTTTGAAATAAGGGTGGTTTTGAATCAGGGGCAGTTGGGTGTTGAAAGCCTCGGGCTGGGCCACAATATTTTTGACCGCTTGCAGCTTGGGCACGTAGTAGCGGGTCTCATTGGGCATGTTCAGATCGCTGTAGGTCAATGGTTTGCCCTGGGCTTTGTTGCGAGCCAGGGCGCGGCCAACGCTGCCTTCCCCCCAGTTGTAAGCCGCCAGAGCCAAGTGCCAATCGCCAAACATGCCGTAGAGTTTTTGCAGATAGTCCAGCGCCGCGCGCGTGGATTCCAGGACATCCCGCCGGTCGTCGCGAAACAGGTTTTGCTTCAGATCGAAATACTTGCCGGTGGCCGGCATGAACTGCCACATGCCTGCCGCTTTGGCGCTGGACACCGCCTGGGGGTTGAAGGCCGATTCGATGAAGGGCAGCAAGGCCAACTCGGTCGGCATGTTGCGCCGTTCCAATTCCTCCACCACATGAAACAGATAAGGGCGTGAGCGCTCGGTCATGCGCAGCATGTAGTCGGGGCGGCTGGAATACCATTGTTCGCGGTTGCGCACCAGGTCGTTGTCCAGATCGGGCATGGCAAAGCCACGGCGAATGCGTTCCCACACATCGGTGGGTGGTACCAGGCCCAGGTTGCCGCGCGGCTTGAGCAAAACAAAGCTTTGCTCGGTTTGTGCAGGGAGAATGGCGGCCGCTGGCGCTGGCGCTGGCTTGCTGTCCGGTTCGGCGGCGGTAACAGCCGCTGTAGGGGCTGACTGGGGGGGCATGCCCGGTGTCGAAGAGGGCGCTGTGGCACACGCGCCCAACAACAGGGTCAGGCCCAAACAAACTGCAGCAGTCAAACGCCTGGTGGCGACTCGACCGGGATCGGGTTGATCGGTGGCAGGCTGGACAAATGCGTTCATCAAAATTCGTTCTTCCATTGGCGAAGCGCGGCAAAGGTAGTGACGTCGTCGACCGCACCGTGGTCTCGTTGACGGACGGCTTTGCTGACGGCGCTGCTGCGGCTTCGTAAAAAAGGGTTGATCGCACGCTCGGTCGACAAGGGCACGGGCAGGGTGGGTTGATTGTGCTGGCGAAGATCGGCACAGATCTTGGCGTAGCTGCGCAGGGGCTGGTTGTCCGGATCGACCGCCAGGGCGAATTTCAAATTTGACAGGGTGTATTCGTGGGCGCAGCAAACACGGGTGTCATCCGGCAGGGCGGCCAAGCGGTCCAGTGAGCTGAGCATTTGTGCTGGCGTGCCTTCAAAGAGCCGACCGCAACCCGCTGAAAAAAGGGTGTCGCCACAAAAAAGAACCGGGGCTTGGTTGACAGGTTGTGCCCAAAAAGCGATGTGCCCCAAGGTGTGACCTGGCACCTCGTGCACCTCAAAGTCCAAGCCATGCCAGTCCAGCCGGTCGCCTTGCATCAGGCCTTGTACCTCGACGGGCATTTTTTCCATCGCTGGCCCCGCCACCCGCGCACCGGTGCGGTCCACCAGCTCGGTCAGGCCACCGGTGTGGTCTGCGTGGTGGTGCGTGACTAGAATCATGTCCAGTTGCAAGCTGGGGTGTTGCTGCAGCCAGGTCAATACAGGCGCACTGTCACCAGGGTCCACCACCAGTGCGTGGTGGTCATCGTGCAACAACCAGATGTAGTTGTCAGAGAAGGCGGGCAATGCAATGAGTTTCATGGAGAGTCAGATTATAGAAAGCAAGCGTTCAGGCGATGACTGGCTGGCAGATTTGGGCCAGCCGGTGGCCTCACGCTTGCTGGCCTGGGAGCAGCAGCAGGCCGATGCGTTGCTGGCCGACGTGTTTGGCTACCATGCTGTGCAATTGGGCTGGCCCGATCTGCAGGCCTTGCGCAGCAACCGGATGCCTCACCGCTGGCTGGCGCAAGCCGAATTTGAACCCTGCTTCACAACGCCCGGCCTGAAGCTGGGGGGGCTGCCCGATGTGTGTCTGGACAGCCAGGCTTGGCCTTGGCCTGCAGACAGCCTGGACTTGGTGGTTTTGCCCCACGCGTTGGAGCGATCAGCCGATCCCCATGCCTGTTTGCGAGAGGTCGAGCGCGTGCTGATTCCGGAGGGCCAGGTCTTGATCACCGGGCTGAATCCCTGGAGCTGGTGGGGGTGGCAACAAGCGCGCGGTCAGCAGAGCAAGGTTCGGATGGACAACACCTCTCCGGCCTTGATTGGCTATCGCCGTTTGCGGGACTGGTTGCGCTTGCTGGGGTTTGAGGTCCAGGTCAGTCGGTTCGCGGGCTGGACCCCCGCCTTGGGCAGTGAGCGCTGGATGCAACGCCTGGGCTGGATGGACGCAATGGGGGGACGCTGGTGGCCGATCCTGGGGGGTGTTTACCTTTTGATGGCCACCAAAAGGGTGCCTGCTGGACGCCTGATCGATGGCCGGCGCTGGCGCACGGTACGATCGACCGCTCCCGCGACAGTTCCTGCTGCCCGCTCCGAAACCTTCATGGGCCAAAAGCCTGATGCAAAAGACATTGTTGAACCACGTTGAAATCCATACCGACGGCGCCTGCAAAGGCAATCCCGGGCCTGGCGGCTGGGGTGTTCGTCTGCAGTCCGGCCAGCATGTGCAGGAACTGTTTGGTGGAGAGCTCAACACCACCAACAACCGGATGGAGATGACCGCTGTGATCGAGGCCTTGATGGCCTTGAAGCGCCCCTGCCAGGTGACTTTGTACCTGGACAGCGAGTACGTGCGCAAAGGCATCACCGAGTGGATTCATGGCTGGAAAGCCCGGGGATGGCGCACTGCCGCCAAACAACCCGTCAAAAATGCCGATTTGTGGCAAAAACTCGACGCCGTGGTGTCCACTTCCGGACATCAGATCGATTGGCGCTGGGTGAAGGGGCACAACGGCGATCCGGGCAATGAACGGGCCGATGCGCTGGCCAACCAAGGCGTGGACAAAGCCCTGGGCCGCTGATCGCCCTGCGCCGGCCCAGAAGACTGGCTGCAAAACCTGTAAAACCCCCCGGATATGGCTGAGATGTCATTCATTTGACCCATTGGGCAAATCGGGCAGCGCTGTTACATTCTTCAGTCTTGGTGAATTCAACCTGCGAGAGATCTTTGAATGGCTTACAAGAAAAAATACGCCGTGATGGCATTGGTGGGTATTTGTGTCGCATCCGGCGCGGCGTGGTGGCTTCAAAACAAAACCGGCGCATCGGGCGATGCTGCCAAACCCGCTGTTTCGGCGCCCACCGGGGCCGGGCCAGCCAAGGCCGCCGCCGTCGAGGTGGCCAAAGTGGAAACCATGACGCTGGTGGATGAAACCCAGGCCGTGGGCAGCCTGCGGTCCCTTCAGGGCGTGATGCTTCGGCCTGAGGTGGGTGGGCGGGTCAAGCAAATTTTCTTCAACGACGGACAGCGGGTGCGCAAAGGGCAGGTGATGGTCCAGTTTGAAGACCAGCTGCAGGTGGCCCAGTTGTCTCAGGCCAAGGCCGAGCTGTCGATTGCAGAGGCCAATCACAAGCGCAACCAGGAATTGGTGACGCAAAATTTCATCAGCAAGCGGTCGCTGGATGAAAGTGGCGCAGCCCTGGAAGTCGCGCGTGCCAAACTGGCCCTGGCCGATGCCACTTTGCAGCGCCTGAAAGTGCTGGCGCCTTTCGATGGCATCACGGGTCTCAAGCAGGTCAACGTGGGCGACTACCTCAAAGACGGTGCGGACATGGTCAACGTGGAAGACATGGACGCGGTGTTGCTGGATTTCCGTTTGCCTGAGCGTTTCCAGGCCAAGATCCGTGCCGGACAAAAAGCACAGCTGACAGTCGACGCTTTGCCAGGTCGCCCGTTCACCGCCATCGTGCAAGCGGTAGACCCCCTGATCGAGGCCAGTGGCCGATCGGTGGGGGTGCGTGGTTGCATCGACAACCGCCAACAACAACTGCGCCCGGGCATGTTTGCCCGTGTGAATGCCGTGTTTGGCGCGCGCGAAAACGCCTTGGTGATTCCTGAAGAGGCCATCATCCCGCAGGGTGGGCGTGCCTTTGTGGTCAAGGTGGTTGCGGGTGACAAACCCGACACCCTGGTTTCCGAGCGTGTGGCCGTGAAAGTCGGCTTGCGCCAGCCCGGCAAGGTGGAAATTATTGAAGGTCTTGCCGCAGGGGACACCGTGGTCACAGCAGGCCACCAGCGTTTGCAAAAAGACGGGACGGCCGTGCGCGTGGTGGACTTGTCCCAGCCCGGTGGTGGCGGTAAGCCTGCTGCCGGCCCAGGCGCAGGCGCTGCGGGTGCACCCGCATCAGGTGCCGCTGTCGCAGGTGGGGCAGCGCCCACGCCTGCCGCAGGGCCTCAGGGTGCCAAAGAAGCCGCTGGGAAGTCCAAACCAGGACAAGGCGCTCCCGCGGGCAAAGTGGCCATGTCGGGCCCCAACCCTTGCCTGAGGGGCGCAGATGCAGCTCGCTGAAGTTTCCATCCGCCGGCCAGTCCTGGCCGTCGTCATGTCCTTGCTGATTTTGCTCATTGGCGCAGTCAGCTTCAAAAGCCTGTCGCTGCGCGAATACCCCAAAATCGACGAGCCCACCGTCACGGTGACAACCCGCTATGTGGGCGCGTCAGCGGAGGTGATCGAATCGCAGGTGACCAAACCCCTGGAAGACTCGATTGCGGGCATTGACGCAGTGGATGTGATCACCTCGATCAGCCGTGCCGAGCAGTCGCAGATCACGGTGCGGTTTCGCCTTGAAAAAGACGCCGATACCGCGGCTGCAGAAGTGCGTGACCGCACCTCTCGCGTGCGCAACCGCCTTCCCCAGGCCATTGAAGAGCCGGTCATTGCCAAGGTCGAAGCCGATGCATTTCCGGTGATCTGGCTGGCTTTTTCCAGCGATACGTTGAATCCCTTGCAGATCAACGACCTGGTCAATCGGGTGGTCAAGCCCCGCCTTCAAACTGTGACCGGTGTGGCCGATGTGCGGATTTTTGGTGAGCGCAAATACGCCATGTTGGTCTCGCTGGACCACGCACGCTTGTCGTCCTTCAAACTCACACCGCAAGACGTTGAAGACGCCATTCGGCGCAGCAACCTGGAATTGCCTGCTGGCCGCATCGAATCCCGCACCCGCGAGTTCAGCGTTTCATCGCAGACCGACCTGACCCGTCCGTCGCAATTTGGTGAGATCGTGATTCGCACGGTGAATGGTTTTCCCCTCAAGCTGCGCGATGTGGCCCAAATCAAGGAAGATGCTGCCAACGACCGCAGCATGGTGCGTCTGAATGGGCAGCCCGCGATTTCTGCGGGCGTGATCCGTCAGGCCACGGCCAACCCGCTGGAGTTGTCCAAGGGTGTGCGGGAGATGATTCCGCGCCTGAAAGCCGATTTGCCGGGCGACATGGAGATCAATGTGGCCAATGACAACTCGGTGTTCATTGACCGCTCCATCAAGAACGTGTTTCTGACCATCATTGAGGCTGTGGCGCTGGTGGCCCTGGTGATTTTTGTCTTTTTGCGCACCTTTCGTGCCTCGATCATTCCGATCATCACCATCCCCGTCAGCCTGATTGGCGCTTTTGCCATGATGGCTTTGGCGGGCTTCACCATCAACACCCTGACCTTGCTGGCGCTGGTGCTGGCCATTGGTCTGGTGGTGGACGATGCGATCGTGGTGCTGGAAAACATTTATCGGCA
>CAIZSE010000174.1 GCA_903935585.1 uncultured Burkholderiales bacterium
CGAGGCCGAGCAGGTGCTGCAAGAAGCCGAGAGGCTGGGCCCCATGCCCGGTGCCAAGAGCATGCGTGCCTCGATTGCCGGGCGCCAGGGCGATGCCGACACGGCGCTGCGCTTGTACCGCGAGCTGGCGTCTGAATCGGGTTCGCCAAACAACTTGGCGTCGAGCTCGGCCATGTCATCGCTTTACAGCGACCAACTTTCGGCGCAAGCAGTGGCCGACTTGCACCGCGAGCTGTTTGCGCCGCTGGGGCAGGGAGCGCGAGCGCGTGAGAGTTTTGTACGGGCACCGCTGGACGGGCGTCGCATCAAGCTCGGCATTGTGAGCGCAGATTTTCACCACCAGCATCCGGTGAACATCTTCATGCAGCCGTTGCTGCGTGAGATTGACCGCAGCCGTTTTGAGGTGTTTTTGTATTTCACGGGTGTGAGCTACGACGACCAGACCCGCCTGGCGCAACAGCGGGTAGAGCACTGGGTGGAGTCCACCACGTTGAACGACACGCAACTGGCCAAGCGCATCGATGCCGACCAGATTGACGTGCTGCTCGACCTGGCCGGCCACACCGGTCAGCAGCGCATGAGCTTGTTTGGCAAGCGCGCCGCGCCGGTGCAGGCCACTTACCTGGGTTACCCCGGATCGACCGGCGTGCCCAATATGGACTGGGTGCTGGGCGACGATGTGGTGACACCGCCGGGCGATGAGTCGCTGTGCTCGGAGCGCATTGCGCGGCTGCCGGGTGTGGTGTTTTGCTACGCGCCAGAGGTGGACTATGCGTATCCGGTTTACGCTGACGCTGTGGCACAGCGACCGTTGACCTTTGGCTCGTTCAACAACGTGCCCAAACTCACGCCGCGCACCTTGGCGCTGTGGGCGCAAATTCTGCAAGCGGTGCCTGATGCACGCTTGTTGCTCAAAGCGCCGAGTTTTTCAGACAGTGGCGCGGTGCGCCTGTTTGGCGAGCGCTTGCAAGCGCTGGGCGTGGACTTGGCCCGCGTGGATTTTCGCGGCCCCACGGGCTTGACCGACATGATGGCCGAGTACGCTGATGTGGACATTGCCTTAGACCCGGTGCCCTACAACGGCGGCACCACCAGCCTGCAAGCCCTGTGGATGGGCGTGCCGGTGGTGACGCAGGCGGGCCACAACTTTGTCTCGCGCATGGGAGCCAGCTTCATGACCGCTGCCGGCCTGCCCGAGTGGGTGGCCGAGGACGACGCAGCCTATGTGCGCATTGCCTGCCAGATGGCGCAAGACCGGGCCGCCTTGTTGACGCTGAAACGTGGTTTGCGCGAGCGGCTCAAGGCCCAGCGTGGCTGGGACGTGGTGGCGCACACAAGGGCGATGGAGCAGGCGTTTGAGGGGATGGTCCGTGCGTGACGTGCCCACCTTTGTCTTGTCGGCCGTGTGTGAGTTTTGCCCAGCCGATGCCTGCATTCGGCGAGTGGACAAGTACCGTTTCAAGATCCAGTCTCGGAATGCACAAGCGCTGTCGTTGTTCACCCACCGGCGCTCGCTCGAGTTGGTGCTCAATGAGCCCTTGGTTAAATCCTTTCAGTGGGCCATTTCTTCGGGTGATCAAGCGTCTTTGTTCTCCTACTCAGAGAACCTGCGCCTGCAGGTGATGCAACAGCTCACTGGGCGTGACGGCGAACTTGAATTGATCATCCATTTGGCGTGATCCCTTTTACCTGTAGTAGCTAGCCTGCAAGCGATATTTGAGTAGCCCCTATCTCCATAGCCATTCTCCTTCGTGTAGCTTTCCCCTGGCTATTCTGGCCATGTTCTGCAGTGAGGCTGCTTGCAAGCTCATTCACCTCGCGGGTGAGTTGGCTCAGTTCTAGGCGATCAGCCATGGCATTCTGGGTGTAAAAGCCGTGCTTTGTAGGGCGTCCAGGGCTCTTGCCTCCATGCATCCGACAGCGGCCGTTGAGCATCGGGAAGTTCAAGCAAGGCACTGGCCGGGTGTACGCGTACACTGCCAACTCCTCTTTCTAGCGGTGAACTCCGGAGTTTTGAAAATGTTGACCTGTCAACGATTTCAAGCTGTTGGGGGTTGAAAACTGGAGTTTGTCCTTGGAGTTTTCGGTGGCATCAGTGTTCTGCGATGTTGTCGGCTTCAAAGTCTTTCCAGAGTTCAAACCATTCCTGAAGAATAGGCTGGCTTCGGAACCTTGCCCGTATCTGTGGAGCCTTGGCATAACCGCTGGTAATCAACTTGAAACCGATCCAGACGGGTGACCATCTGATTTCTTGTTTCCCTTGAATCCCAGGTATCAAGATCGCAGTCAAAGCCCAGGGAGGCTTTTTCCCAAGTACTTTTTTTCCAGCTTGAGTTGTCTTCCATCGGAAGTCGCAAAAGCACTCGGCAATTTGACTTGTCGTCAGGGGGGCGGGAAGGACGTGTCCGTTTGTCGGCTCGGAGCAGTCACCGGGTTCCTTGGGAGGTGAGGTTGTCTCGATAAGGAATTGGCTGTTGATCTTGAAGCCGAGTTCATCCGCCCATTTTTGCCACTCAGAAGGCGTATCGGGTTTTGATGAGCTTGCATCGGCAATAGCCATCAACTTGTGGGCAAGGTTGAGTACCTTGTCGACAGCGTTTTGGTTGGTGCCCGGACGGTGCCCCTTAAAAACACTTGGGTCGAGTCCGTTCATGAGCAGACACGCTTGTTCTGAGTTCAAGGTCTTCATGTTTCGCAGCCAGTGATCCCAGTCGATGAAATCACCATTGAGGTCATGCTCGTTCCAAGCGTCCTCGTATTGCTCTGTGTCCATCATGCCCTCCTGGATCATTTGCCAGTGTAGATGACTCTTTTGGGGTTTGTGCTGGCGGCTTTGCGCCAAGGCGTTGTCTGCGCGGAGCCTGTAATTGGGGCGCTTATCAGAGCAAAACTTGGCACTGCAGTCTGTAAACAGTCTGTAAGAGCTCAGACAAGAAAAAAGGCCAACCCGCTAGGATTGGCCTTAATTCGCTTGGGACCCGCATGGATGCTGGGTTTCCGCTGATGGTGCCCGGGGCCGGACTCGAACCGGCACGCCTTGCGGCGGGGGATTTTGAGTCCCCTGAGTCTACCAATTTCACCACCCGGGCGGTATTTGTGAAGACGCAAATTATGGCACAAAATTTGGCGGATTTACCTGGCCTTTGACAGCGCCCTGGTCAAATCTCTTGACGAGATGTGGGCTTGTTGTTCTGAAATGCACGCTTGACCGGACCCACTGGGATCAAGCCCTCGCATTTGCAATGCGCTAAAGCGGTCAGCACAGGTCTCGCAATCAATCAGGCTACCTCGCCTTAATCGGCCTTCCATTGGGTGGGGGCCTGCAAGTTATGGCAAAGTACGCCCATGATTTATCCAACCATTGAAGATGCGATTGGCAAAACACCGCTGGTGGCTTTGCAGCGTTTGGGAGCAGCCGATATGGCGGCGCGGAACAATGTGATTTTGGGCAAGCTGGAGGGCAACAACCCTGCAGGATCCGTCAAGGACCGGCCGGCTTTGTCGATGATTCGGCGGGCAGAAGAGCGTGGTGAGATCAAGCCGGGCGACACCCTCATTGAGGCCACATCCGGCAACACCGGCATCGCGCTGGCCATGGCCGCTGCCATCAGGGGTTACCGGATGGTGCTGATCATGCCTGAGGACTTGTCGATTGAGCGGGCTCAGACCATGAAGGCGTTTGGCGCCGAGTTGATCCTGACGCCCAAAAGTGGTGGCATGGAGTACGCCCGGGACCTGGCTGACAACATGGCCGCGCAGGGCAAGGGCCGCATTCTGGACCAGTTCGCCAACGTCGACAACCCGCGCATTCATTACGAAACCACCGGGCCGGAAATCTGGGAACAGACCGGTGGTCAGGTCACGCATTTTGTGAGCGCCATGGGCACGACGGGCACGATCACGGGTGTCTCACGATTCTTGAAAGAAAAAAATCCTGCGATTCGCATCATTGGTGCTCAGCCAAGCGAGGGCTCGCGCATTCCTGGCATTCGCAAGTGGCCCGAAGAATACCTGCCCAAAATTTACGACCCGAGTCAGGTGGACGAGCTGGTCTATGTGAGCCAGAACGAGGCTGAGGAGACGTGCCGCCAGATGGCCCGCACGGAAGGCATTTTTGCGGGCATCTCGGCTGCGGGCGCTTGCTGGGTGGCCCAGCAGGTGGCCAAGACGGCGCAAAACGCCACCATTGTGTTCATCGTGTGCGATCGCGGTGACCGATATTTATCTACTGGCGTTTTCCCCGCCTGACCGGAGCTGGCTTCATGGCTGAATTTCGTTTTTGTCCGCAATGCGCAACCCCTCTGGCCTGGCTCTCGCAAATGGAAGATGGCGGCGAGACCTTGCGTCTGCGCTGCACAGCGTGCGACTTTACCCACTGGAACAACCCCACACCCGTGTTGGCGGGCATTGTGCAGGTGGGCGAGCAGATTTTGTTGGCGCGCAATGCGGCTTGGCCTGGGCGGCGTTTTGCGCTGATCACGGGCTTCATGGAGGCAGGCGAAACACCGGAAGAAGGTATCACCCGCGAGATTGCCGAAGAAACCAACCTGAAGGTGTCGGCCCTCAAGTTGATCGGCGTCTACGACTTCCAGCGCATGAACCAGGTGATCATTGCCTACCATGCGGTGGCTGAAGGCGAGGTGCGCTTGTCACCCGAGTTGGCCGAGTACCAGATGGTCGACTTCAAGGACTTGATTTGCTGGCCCGCAGGCACGGGTTACGCCTTGGGCGACTGGCTGCGCACCATTGGCATCGAGCCTACTTTCATGAGTTGGGCCGACCGCGAAGCGCAAAGCCAAGAGCCGAATCAGGAAACATGATGCACTTCGACAAGGAAATTGACACCAGCGGCCTGAATTGCCCCTTGCCCATCCTGAAGGCCAAGAAGGCTTTGAATGATCTGACCAGTGGCCAGTTGCTCAAGGTGACTGCCACCGACCCTGGTGCCTGGCGCGATTTCGAGGCGTTTGCAAGGCA
>CAIZSE010000175.1 GCA_903935585.1 uncultured Burkholderiales bacterium
AAAAGAACTGCGGGCCACGGCCCATCAGACCGTTGTGCGCCCCGACACTGTCGGCCAAGCGCTTGTCACCCTGGGTCAGTGTTCGCTCCAGGCGCGCACCGCTGTAACCGTCCAGCACCGCCGCCAGCACCGTCAAGGCCAAGGCATCGTCGTGCTCGGGGGTCACATCCAGGCTGGCCAGACGTGGCACCTTGAAGGCCAAAGCCACATAAGACTGCTCGGCAGGCGCTTTGAACTCGAATCGGCGCAAGCCTTGCTGCAGCGGCTCTTGCTGGGGCTTTCGCTCTGCCAGAGGCCTTGCCGCAATGGCACCGTAATATTTTTCTGCCAAGGCCTGCACTTGCAGCGGATCGACATCACCGGCCACCACCACGATGGCATTGCCGGGCGAGTACCACTTGCGGTAAAAATCCCGGGCGTCTTGCGCCGTCATGGCCTCCAGGTCGCTCATCCAGCCGACGATGGGGCGGCGATAGGGCGAAGCCGACAAGGCCGTGGCGGAGAGCATTTCGTGCAATTGCGCACGCGGGTTGTCGTCGGTGCGCAAGCGGCGTTCTTCCTTGACCACCTCCAGCTCTTTGGCAAATTCGGCGTCGGGCCACTGGTTGTTGGCAAACCGGTCGGCCTCAAGACGCATCACGGCTTCAAGCTGGTTGGATGGAATTTGCTGAAAGTAGCCGGTGTAATCCTTGGAGGTGAAGGCGTTTTCGCGACCACCCAAAGCGGCAACACGGCGCGAAAACTCACCCGCCGCCAAGCTGGGCGTGCCTTTGAACAGCATGTGCTCGAGCACATGCGCTACCCCACTGGTGCCGTCCACCTCGTCCATCGAACCCACCCGCAGCCAGACCATGTGCACGGCCGTGGGGGCGCGGCGGTCGGGTTTGACCCAGAGTGTCATGCCGTTGGCCAGGGTGAACGTGTGCACCTGAGCCAAGGGGACAGTGCCTGCTTTGCGGTCCGGGGCGATCGGTGCCTGGGAGGCTTGAGGCGCCTGTGCCGAGGCACTCCAGGCTGCGGTCGACAAGGCGATCGCCAGAGAGATGCCCAAGAAAATATTCGGTTTCATAGAATGCATGATCCTTCAAATCCACGCCATGTTCAGTTTCTTCAAAAAAAAATCCCCTTCCGCCGAGGTCATATCGACCCCCGAGACCGTTGAGACGCCTGCTGCAACTTTGGCGCCGCCTGCTCAGCAGACCTCTGCAGCTGCCCCAGCCAAAGATGGGCAGCCATTTGAGGACAAGGAACAGGCGGCCCCCGCTGCCCGTCAAGGCTGGCTGGACCGCCTGAAAACGGGTTTGCGCAAAACCGGCGCCAGTATCACCACCGTGTTCACGGGCACCCGGATCGACAACGATCTGTACGAAGAACTGGAAACCGCCTTGTTGATGGCCGATACCGGGGTGAAAGCCACCGAGCATTTGCTGCAAGACCTTAAACGCCGCGTCAAAGAGGCCAAGGCCACGGAGCCTTCTCAGGTCAAAAACCTGCTGGCCGATGCCATCACCGACTTGCTGCTGCCCCTTCAAAAACCCCTGGCCATTGGTGATCACCACCCCACCGTGATCATGGTGGCGGGGGTCAATGGGGCTGGCAAAACCACCTCGATCGGCAAACTGACCAAGCACCTGGCCGATGAGGGCCTGAGCGTGCTGCTGGCCGCGGCCGACACCTTCCGCGCTGCGGCCAAGGAACAACTGGCCGTCTGGGCCGACCGCAACACCGTCGAAATCGTCAGCCAGCAAGGTGGCGACCCGGCTGCCGTGAGCTTTGACGCGGTCAGCGCAGGTCGGGCGCGGGGACGCGATGTGGTGCTGGTGGACACCGCGGGTCGCCTGCCCACGCAAGTGCACCTGATGGAAGAGCTGAAAAAGATCAAGCGTGTGGTGCAAAAGGCCGATGGCACAGCCCCTCATGAGGTGCTGCTTGTCATTGACGGCAACACCGGCCAGAACGCGCTGGCCCAGGTGCGCGCCTTTGACGACACGCTGGGCCTGACGGGCCTGATCGTGACCAAACTGGACGGCACGGCCAAAGGGGGCGTTTTGTGCGCCATTGCCCGCGAAAAGCCCATTCCGGTGTATTTCATTGGCGTGGGCGAGAAGCTCGAAGACCTGGAAACCTTCAACGCCCGCGAGTTTGCACAAGCCTTGTTGAGTTGACCGACCCGCTGAAATGTCAGCCAGGGCACCGACTCCACTCTCGGGTCAAAGCAAAATCATGGAAAACCCTAGGCCGATTCGGCACAGGCGGTGCACCTTTAGCACTCTCCAGCAGAGAGTGCTAAAATTTACACATTCTGAAAGGAGTTCTGGTATGAACATTCAAACTGGTTCGCCCACCACGGCACTCACGCTGAGCAATCCTTGGGCTGTGGTGCCCTCGCTCGGTCACCTCGACGCGTATATTTCTGCGGTCAACCGCATGCCCATGCTGACCCTTGATGAGGAGCAGGAAGCTGCCCGTCAACTCAAAGCCAACGAAGACCTCGAAGCCGCCCGCAAGTTGGTGCTCTCTCACTTGCGCTTGGTGGTGTCCATATCGCGCCAGTACCTGGGCTATGGCTTACCGCATGGCGACCTGATCCAGGAAGGCAACGTGGGCCTCATGAAAGCGGTCAAGCGATTTGACCCCGATCAGGGCGTGCGCCTGGTGAGCTACGCGATGCACTGGATCAAAGCCGAGATTCACGAATACATCCTGAAAAACTGGCGCATGGTCAAGGTGGCCACCACCAAAGCCCAACGCAAGTTGTTCTTCAACCTGCGCTCCATGAAACAGGGCTTCAAGGCAGACGCCGACGAAGGCACACACCGCGACACCTTGACGCCTGACCAGGTCGATTCGATGGCCCGCAGCCTGAACGTCAAGCGCGAAGAAGTGCTGGAGATGGAAATGCGCATGTCCGGCGGCGATGTGCTGCTGGACCCGGCACCGTCCGACGACGGCGAGCAGGCCTTTGGCCCCATCGCTTACCTGGCCGATGTGAACCACGAGCCGACCGCCATGATCGAGGCGCACCAGCGTGACGTGATGGCCAGCGATGGCCTGAGTACTGCACTGGACGTGCTGGACGCGCGCAGTCGCCGCATCGTGGAAGAGCGCTGGCTCAAGGTGAACGACAACGGCTCGGGCGGCATGACCTTGCACGACCTGGCAGACGAGTATGGCGTGAGCGCCGAGCGGATCCGCCAGATCGAAGTCGCGGCCATGAAAAAAATGAAAAAAGCCTTGGTCGAATTCGCTTGAAGCCCTGCGTCAAAAACCAAAAAGTCTAACAAAGCCCTTGCAGGGGGCCAAAAACCCAAGCCGTCTTCTGAGCATGGGACTTTTCGGCACATGGCCTCCTCTCTGGCATTACTTTCCGTTGAGCAGAATCTTCACATCGGCAGCCAAGCTTGCGGCACCACTGGCATGCCGGTTATAGAGTCTCACCCTGCCCTGGGGGTCGAAAGTAAAGCTTCCCGCCGAGTGGTCCATGGTGTAACTGGTGGGCGTTTTGCCTTCGACCTTTTTGTAATAAATCTTGAAGTCCTTGGTGACCTTGGGCAGTTGCTCAAGGGTGGGACGCAGGGCCACAAAGTCCGACCCAAAATTGGCCACATAGGCTTTCAGCAATTCGGGCGTGTCGCGCTCAGGGTCCACCGTGATGAAAATGCCTTGCAGCCTGGGCCCATCTGCACCCAGTAATTGTTTGGCTTCGGCCATCTCTTGCAAAGCGGTGGGGCAGACATCAGGACATTGGGTGAAACCAAAAAATACCACCACCACCTTGCCTGCAAAGTCTTTGAGAGTGCGCACCTGACCCTCCTGATCGCTCAATACCCAGCCTTGGGCATAGTCGGCGCCGGTGATGTCCACGCCGCGAAATGCGGGTTTGTCGTCAGCGCACCCCAGCAACCCTCCCACTGCAACAACCCATGCCATCGCCAAGGCCCATCTGGAAAAAACACTGCGTTGCACCATGCTCATGGCCTTAAAAAATGTAATGGTCAAGCAGCAAAGCGGCAAACAAGACGCTCAGGTGGATGAGGGAAAAGCGGAAGGTCTTGCGAGCCAGTTCATCCGAATAACTGCGGAACAAAGCCACGGCATAGCCGATGAAGCCGACGCTCAAAACAAGGGCGACAACCAGGTAGAGCCATGAGCTCATGCCGTAGACAAACGGCATGAGGCAGGACGCCATCAAAACAATGGTGTACAGCAGGATTTGCAGCCGCGTGAATTCGTTGCCGTGCGTCACAGGCAACATGGGCAGACCCGACTTGCGGTAATCCTCGACCCGATACAGCGCAAGTGCCCAGAAGTGAGGGGGCGTCCACAAGAAGATGATCAGGAACAAGATCAGCGCCTCTGGCCCGACTTGGCCCGTCATGGCGGCCCAGCCCAGCACCGGGGGCATGGCACCACTGGCCCCGCCAATGACGATGTTTTGTGGCGTGAGCGGTTTCAAGATCACGGTGTAAACGATGGCGTAGCCCACAAAGGTGGCGAATGTGAGCCACATGGTCAGCGGGTTGACCATCACATAAAGCACCGCAGAGCCCAGGGCGCACAACACGCCTGAAAACAGCAGTGCCTGGCGGTCGCTCAACTCGCCCTTGGCGGTGGGGCGCCAGGCCGTGCGTTTCATCTTGGCGTCGATGGTTTTTTCGACCAAGCAATTGAAGGCCGCAGCCGCACCCGCCACCAGCCAGATGCCGATGCAGGCCCACAGGCCGAGTTTGAGTTCGAGCAGGCTTGGGACACCTGGAACAGCCAGCACCATGCCGATCAAGGCACAAAATACGATCAGTTGCACCACACGTGGCTTGGTCAGCGCGTAATACTGGCGCCAAGCAGAGTTTGGCAAATTGGCAGTGGCGGCGGTCATGCGGCAGGCCTTGGTGAGATGGGTGAACGAGAAAAAGCTTCAGCCCGACTGATGCTGAGCGCCCAGGTCAGGGTGATCACCATGGCGGCAGCACCACCTGTGTGCAGCACAGCAGCCAACAAAGGCCAGCCCAGCACAACATTGCTCAGGCCTGTGGCGAACTGCAAAGCCGACAGGCCCAGCAACCATTGACCAGCTGATCGAAAACCTGGCTGCAGGCGCAAACGCCAACCGCACCACACCAGCACCGCCAGCACCAGCCAAGCGGCTGAACGGTGCACAAAGTGGATGGACGACAAGGCCACAAAGGGCAGGAGCTGACCATCGGGTGTGTACCCCAACTCGCGCCACACACTGAAACCTTGCCAGCTCATCTCGGGCACCCATTGGCCGTTGCAGGTCGGAAAGTCAGGACAGGCCAGCACAGCGTAGTTGGTGCTGACCCAACCGCCCAAGGCAATTTGCAGCCACAACAAAGCAAAGCCTGCCCACAGGCCTCTGTACAAGGCCGCTGGCAAGGGTCGGGAGCCCGCACGGTCATAACGCACAGCTTGCGCCATGAGGAGGGCCAGCAAGCCTATCCCGAACATCAGGTGCAAAGTGACGATGGCCGGGAACAGCTTCATGGTGACAGTGAGCGCGCCAAAAGCACCTTGCAGGCAGACCCACACCAGTGTGAACGTGGGCCACCAGGGGCTGACGCCGCGGCTTTCCCGGCGCAACCACCAGGTCATGCTGGCGAGGGTCAAAATCAATACCCCCACACCGGTGGCCAGGTAACGGTGAACCATCTCGATCCAGGCTTTGCCGTGCGTCACCGGGCCGGTGGGCATGGCGGTCTGGGCCGCAGAGATTTCGCTTTTGGCGCCGATGGGCGTCGCACTGCCATAACAACCTGGCCAGTCAGGGCAGCCCAGCCCGGAGTCGGTCAGCCGCGTGAATGCCCCAAAGAGCACCAGGTCAAACGTCAAAAACAAAGTGATCAAGGTCAGGGCTTTCAAACGCCCGGATGGTGTGGCGCTGCGCTGTTGCCACAGCCACCAGCCCAATGGCAAAGCGGCCACAGCCAGGCCAACGGCCATCAGCTGAAAGACGGGCGCCAGGTTGTACAGGTCGACTTCGCTCATGGATCAGCGCCCCGCCTCGTCCCATGACGATGAAGCCTTGAGCAAACGATCCAGATCGCGCTTGGCTTTGGAGGCGCTGGGCACATCCATGTTGGCCGGAAAACGCATCATGAAGTTGCCCATCGGGTCAATCACATACAAGTGGTCCTGCAATTGCTGGCCCTGTGCAGGGCTGATCCAGGCTTGCAAGGTGGTCAGGTCCATTCGCAAAACATGCACTGTGTTCAAGGCAGGCAATAGGCTGGCATCAACCGGTACATCGTCGGTGACCAGCCAGACACGGTCGAGGCGGTCTTTCTCACGGCCCAGGATTTCACGCAGCTGGCGCTGGAAATACAGGTTTTGCTGGCAACGCTCGGCGCACGCGCCCGAGGCCACATTCACCAGCAACCACTGCCCCTTCAGGCTTTCCACGGCGACCACTTCGCCTTGCAGGTTTTTAGCCGAGGCTTGCGGCATGTCTTTTTGCGGCTGAATCAATTCGCCGTAATTGCGGCGCCCCTCCGGGCGCAAGACGTAATAGGTGAAATATGAGGCAATGACCGGCGAGGCACAGATCAGCAGCATGGCCAGCATTTTCCAGCGGCCCATGCGGGATCGTTGTGCATCGGCCTGCACAACATCAGCAGGGCGAGGCATGTCGTGCACCGTCATGGCCAAGGGACTGTCAGACAGTTCGTTTTTTTCGGCGGGGTTGGACAATTTGGAACCAGACATAAAGTAAAGCGATCAGGCCACTGAGGCCAAACCATTGAAAAGCGTAGCCATAGTGTTTATCAACACCACTGGCCAGCACAGGCCATTCGCGCAGCAAACCTTCAGAGGCTGCGCCCGACTGCAGCAATGTGACTTCCAGCAAATCCAGACCCGTTTCTTTTCGGAATGACGACAAGTCCAGATTTTGCCGTATCGGGCCTTGCTCAGCCCCGCCAAAGTCGTAGAGCCTTGATGGCCATGGGGCCAAATGGCCCTGAAGCTCAACCTGACCTGCAGGCGTTTGAATGTCGGGCAATGCCTCGCGGTCGGTAAAAGACCGCTGGACCCAGCCGCGCTGCACCAGCAGCACCGCACCCGAGCCCTGAATTTGAAAGGGTGTCAGCACAAAAAAACCGGGCTTGGCATTCATTTGCCGGTTTTCCAGATACACCGTGTGCTGGGGCAACCAGCGGCCCACCAGTGTGATGCGACGGTAAATCAGTCCGGCGCGTTGCTGTTCAGAATCATGGGCTTCGCCAAGGGTGCGACCATCGAGCGCCTGCATGGCCGCTTGCTTCGTTTTGTTGTTTTGCAAGTCGGTTTTTTGCGCAGCTCGGTCCAGTTGCCACAGCCCCAAAGAGCCTGTGAGGCCAACAGCCAGCGCAGCGGTGCAGAGCACCAGCCATCTTTGCCACACCGGGGTTTTCTCAGTCATTGGATAATGTGCTCATGAAAATTTTGGTTGCCATCGCGTTTGTTGCCATATTGGTGAGTCTGGTCTCGGCCCTGATCTACATGATGCGGGGTGGCACGCCACCTGCGGAAGGCCAAGCGCCCAAAACAGGCAACATGGTCAAGGCTCTGGCTTTTCGGGTCGGCTTCTCCATTGTCCTGTTCATTTGCGTGCTGATTTCCTGGAAGATGGGCTGGATCCAACCGACCGGCATACCTCCGGGTGCCTGATGTTTGGGTGATTCCTTCGGCCTGAACCACTTGCAGCCCATCGGGTGCAACCAGCAGCTTGTATGTACTTAAGAAAAAAGCGCCCAAAGGCGCTTTTTTGCTACATCTAGGGGGAAGCTTACATCCAGTACACCAGGATGTACAAGCCCAACCACACCACGTCCACAAAGTGCCAGTACCAGGCTGCGCCTTCAAAACCGAAATGGCGGTCTTTGGTGAAATGGCCCTTTTGCAAACGCAGGGTAATGAACAGCAACATCAACATGCCCACCAGAACGTGGAAGCCGTGGAAACCGGTCAACATGTAGAAGGTTGAACCATACATGCCGGACGACAACTTCAGGTTCAAATCATTCCAAGCGTGGGCATATTCATAACCCTGAACAAACAAGAAAGTCACACCCAACAGCACCGTCATCCACATGAACTTGATGGTCTTGCTGCGGTCACCACTTTGCAAGGCGTGGTGGGCAATGGTCAAGGTCACCCCAGACGTCAAGAGCAGCGCTGTGTTGATGGTGGGCAACCAGAAAGGGCCCATGGTCTGGAAGGGCTCGACGATGCCCGCTGGCGATGTGGTGGCCCCAGCCACCAGACTGGGCCAGGCGGCTTTGAAATCAGGCCACAGCAAGGCGTTTTCAAGGCTGCCCAGTTCAGGCACTGAATGCGAACGGGCCCACCACAAAGCGGTGAAAAAAGCACCGAAGAACATCACTTCGGAAAAAATGAACCAGGTCATGCTCCAGCGGAAGGACAGGTCGATCTTTCGACCGTACATGCCACCTTCGCTTTCACTGATGGCTTGTTTGAACCATTGGTACAACACAATAAACAACCAGATCAGGCCGAAGTAGAGCAGGTACATGCCCCACTCGACACCATTGATCCATTGACCTGCGCCCACAATGACGAAGAACAAACCGATGGCGGCCATGACAGGATGGCGCGACGCATCCGGGACGAAATAATAAGGCGTGGTGCCGTGTGCTGCTGAACTCATGGAAACTCCTGCTCTGTCTGCTTGCGAAAACTAATCTTGCGGGTTAAAGGCCAATTGGCTGAACGACCACCCAATTGACCAGGGCGATCAGTCCCAGAACAAACAAAAGCACTGCGCCAATGGCCACACCGATGATGTGGAAAGGGTTGAGCTTTTCAATGTCTTTCTGGGACTCGGAATTCTTGCGCAGACCCACGAAGGACCAGAGCACCGCCTGGATGGTGCGCAACCAGGGTGTCTTGGTCATGGTCGGCAATTTGGGCGCGCTCATGAACCCAGGCCTGTCTTGACCGCCATGGGCTGCACGGAAGCAGCCAAAGGCGTTGTCGGTGCCACAGGGGTCTTGCCGCCCACTTCAAAAAAAGTGTAGGACAAGGTGATGGTGGTGACGTCTTTGGACAACTTGGGGTCAATCACAAAAGCAACTGGCCAGGACTTCTTTTCACCGGGCTCCAATGTGTACTGGTTGAAGCAGAAACATTCGAGCTTGTTGAAATGGTTGGCAGCCTGCTTGGGTGCATAGCTTGGAATGGCCTGGGCTGCCATGCGACGGTTTTGCACATTCTGGAACTCGTACATCACGGTGCTGAGCTCACCCGGGTGGACCTGCATCGAGCGCTTTTCAGGCTTGAATTCCCAAGGTCCCCGCACGTTGGCATCAAACTCGACGGTGATGGTGCGCGTGGTGTCGACCTGGCTGTTTCGCAGTACTTCGGCCGCCTTGCCCGCCTTGGCATTGCCAGGAATCTGGGTTTCGGAAATCGACAGGATGTTGATGCCTGTGATCTCGCAGATGGCCTTGTAGATCGGCACCAGCGCATACCCGAAACAGAACATGCCCAGAGTCACGACTGCGAGCTTGCCCACCATCTTCAGGTTTTCACCGCGCAGGTTCATTGAGGGTCTTTCAGCGGTTCAACAGCAGCAGTTTGGCCACAAAACCGACCAACACAGCCAATGCCACCGAGGCCAAAATCAGGCCCAGGCGCACATTGCTTTTTCTTTGCTCGGGAGTTACAGCCATGCTGTTCAACCGATCACGCGGGTCGCGGTGGCGTCCAGCTTGGGTGGGTTTTCAAAGGTGTGGAAAGGCGCTGGCGAGGGGACTTCCCACTCGAGGCCTTCAGCACCTTCCCAGGGCTTCTGGGAGGCTTTTTCACCTTGACCGCGCATGGTCGGCAAGACCACGAACAAGAAAAAGTAAACCTGGGCAAAACCGAAGAAGAAAGCGCCCACCGAAGCGATCATGTTGAAGTCGGTGAACTGCATCGGGTAGTCGGCATAGCGGCGTGGCATACCGGCCAGACCCAGGAAGTGCATCGGAAAGAAAGTGACGTTGAAAGAAATCAGCGTCCACCAAAAATGGACCTTGCCGCGAGTTTCGTTGTACATCACGCCCGTCCACTTGGGCACCCAGTAGTAAAAGCCAGCGAACAAAGCGAACAGCGAACCTGCCACCAGCACGTAGTGGAAGTGGGCGACCACGTAATAGGTGTCTTGCAATTGGGTGTCGATAGGCGCCATGGCCAGCATCAGGCCGGTGAAGCCGCCCATGGTGAACACAAAGATAAACCCCACGGCAAACAGCATGGGGGTTTCAAAGGTCATGGAACCGCGCCACATGGTGGCAATCCAGTTGAAAATCTTCACGGCAGTCGGTACAGCAATCAGCATGGTGGCGTACATGAAGAACAGCTGGCCGGTCACCGGCATGCCGGTGGTGAACATGTGGTGGGCCCAGACGATGAACGACAGGATCGCGATCGACGAGGTGGCATACACCATGGAGGCATAGCCGAACAGGCGCTTGCGGGCAAACGCCGGCACGATCTGGCTGATGATGCCGAAGGCCGGCAAGATCATGATGTAGACCTCGGGGTGGCCGAAGAACCAGAAGATGTGCTGGTACATCACCGGGTCACCGCCACCGGCGGGGTTGAAGAAGCTGGTGCCGAAATGGCGATCGGTCAGGGTCATGGTGATCGCGCCGGCCAACACAGGCATCACAGCAATCAGCAGGTAGGCGGTGATCAACCATGTCCAGGCGAACATGGGCATCTTCATCAAGGTCATGCCAGGTGCGCGCATGTTCAGAATGGTCACGATGATGTTGATCGAACCCATGATGGACGAAGCACCCAGGATGTGCATGGCAAAAATACCAGCGTCCATGGAAGGACCCATTTGCAGGGTCAGGGGTGCGTACAGCGTCCAGCCGGCAGCGGGTGCGCCGCCCGGCATGAAAAAGGAACCGACGAGGGTCAGTGCTGCAGGAATCATCAGCCAGAAGCTGAAGTTGTTCATGCGGGCAAAGGCCATGTCGGAAGCGCCGATTTGCAGTGGCACCATCCAGTTAGCGAATCCCACGAAGGCGGGCATGATCGCGCCGAACACCATGATGATGCCGTGCATGGTGGTGAACTGATTGAACAACTCAGGGTTGACAATTTGCAAGCCCGGCTGGAACAACTCGGCGCGAATGCCCAAAGCCAGCACGCCGCCAACCATGAGCATGGCAAAGCTGAACAGCAGGTACAAGGTGCCAATGTCCTTGTGGTTCGTGGCGTACACCCAACGTCGCCAGCCTGCAGGCGCGTGACCGTGGTCGTCATGGGCGTGATCGTGATGGTCTAGAACGGCACTCATCTTGATTTCCTTTGATTTGTATACGGTACGGCTTATTTGCGAGCGGCCAGGACGTCAGCCGGCTGCACGATTTGCCCGGTCT
>CAIZSE010000176.1 GCA_903935585.1 uncultured Burkholderiales bacterium
CAGCCAGGCTACTTTTATTTGCATGGCAAGGGATTCCGTTACCGCATGCACCCTGTGGCCACGACCACAGGCGCGATCCGTCTGGAAGACCGCAAAGCCGGTACCGTCTGGCTGCAATTGGCCAACAAGTCCATGTTGATGGACCAGAACAAAGGCCGACGCTTGGCCGATGAATGCGCCAACGCCGAGCAAGTCGCTTTTGCCGAGGACATGAAAACCAATCCCCCGCCCAGCCTGATCGACACGACAGGCATGGGGCGGTAATTTTTTGAACTTTGACTGACAGGAGAAAACCATGTTGAAAGCCTACCGTGAACACGCCGCTGAACGCGCTGCCCTGGGTATCCCGCCCCTGCCGCTGGATGCCAAACAAGTGGCTGACTTGATCGAGCTGATCAAAAACCCGCCTGCAGGCGAAGACGCCTTCCTGATGGACTTGTTGACCCACCGCGTTCCACCCGGTGTGGACGATGCAGCCAAGGTCAAAGCGTCTTTTCTGGCCGCAGTGGCCCACGGCGAAATCAAGGTCGGCCTGGTCTCCAAAGCCAAAGCCACCGAGTTACTGGGCACCATGGTGGGCGGCTACAACGTGCACCCCCTGATTGAGTTGCTGGATGACGCTGAAGTCGCAGGCGTGGCCGCTGCAGCCTTGAAGAAAACCTTGTTGATGTTCGACTTCTTCAATGACGTTGCAGAAAAAGCCAAGGCAGGCAACGCCAAAGCCAAAGAAGTCATGCAAAGCTGGGCCGATGCCGAGTGGTTCACTGCACGCCCTGAAGTCGAGAAAAAAATCACCGTCACCGTGTTCAAGGTGCCCGGTGAAACCAACACCGATGACCTGTCCCCTGCGCCAGACGCCTGGAGCCGTCCTGACATCCCCTTGCACTATCTGGCGATGCTCAAAAACACCCGCGAAGGTGCCGCCTTCAAGCCTGAAGACGACGGCAAGCGTGGCCCGATGCAGTTCGTTGAAGACCTGAAGAAAAAAGGCAACCTGGTCGCCTACGTGGGCGATGTGGTCGGCACAGGCTCCAGCCGCAAGTCGGCCACCAACAGCGTGATCTGGGCCACAGGCCAGGACATCCCCTTCGTGCCCAACAAGCGTTTTGGTGGCGTGACTTTGGGCGGCAAGATCGCCCCCATTTTCTTCAACACACAAGAAGACTCGGGTGCTTTGCCCATTGAAGTGGATGTGACCAAGCTGGAGATGGGCGACGTGATCGACGTCTTGCCCTACGACGGCAAGATCGTTCGCAACGGCGAAACCGTGACCACCTTCCAGCTCAAGAGCGATGTCTTGTTTGACGAAGTCCGTGCCGGTGGCCGCATCAACCTCATCATTGGCCGCAGCCTGACCGCCAAGGCACGCGAATTTCTGGGCCTGCCAGCGTCCACCGTGTTCCGTTTGCCCACCCCGCCTGTGGTGACCAAGGCCGGCTTCACACTGGCCCAAAAGATGGTCGGTCGTGCGGTGGGTTTGCCAGAAGGTCAGGGCGTTCGACCCGGCACTTACTGCGAACCCAAGATGACCACCGTGGGTTCACAAGACACCACTGGCCCCATGACCCGTGACGAGCTGAAAGACCTGGCCTGCCTGGGCTTTTCTGCCGACATGGTCATGCAATCGTTCTGCCACACAGCGGCATACCCCAAGTCGGTGGACGTGAAAACCCACCGCGAATTGCCTGCTTTCATCAGCAACCGTGGCGGCGTCGCCCTGCGTCCTGGTGACGGCGTGATCCACTCCTGGCTCAACCGACTGTTGTTGCCCGACACCGTCGGCACCGGTGGTGATTCGCACACCCGTTTCCCCATTGGCATTTCGTTCCCG
>CAIZSE010000177.1 GCA_903935585.1 uncultured Burkholderiales bacterium
GAGGTGCGGGCCAGTCACGATGACGGCGATTTCCAGCAAACGCTCTTTTTCGGGGTCCAGGCCAGTCATCTCGCAGTCGATCCACACCAGGTTCTGGTCGGATTTTTGCAGTTCAACTGTATCGGTGGCAGAAGTGGGGGAGTGGGCTTGAGACATGTATTGATTGTCGCTGATGCCACAAGCGGACAATCACCTGCCAGAAATCACCACAAGACATTGTGTGCAGGGTGCGGCTCCTACAATGGCGGCATGAATGCATCCCTGACTTTGACCCTGACCCTGGTGCTCGCCTTGCTGGCGCATGTGGCCCTTAAATTTTGGCTCAACACCCGGCAAGTCAGGCATGTGGCTCGCCACCGTGCTGCCGTACCGGTGACGTATGCCGAAACAGTGACTTTGGCCGATCACCAAAAAGCGGCCGACTACACCCTGGCCAAGGCCCGCTTGTCTCAAATTGACATCGCACTCGATGCAGCGGTGCTGATGGGCTGGACGCTGCTGGGCGGGCTCGATGCGCTGAACCAGTTGTTGCTGGACTGGATGGGGTCAGGCATGGCGCAGCAAATCGCCTTGGTGCTGGGCTTCAGTTTGGTCGGCGGCGTGATCGGCTTGCCCTTGTCGCTGATGCAAACCTTTGGGGTAGAGCAGCGTTTTGGTTTTAACAAAATCACGCCGGCCTTGTGGCTGGCCGACATGGCCAAGGGGCTGGCGCTGGGCCTGGTCCTGGGCATGCCACTGTTGTGGGTGTTGCTGTGGCTCATGCAAGCTGGAGGCGAATGGTGGTGGCTTTGGGCATGGGGCGTTTTGGTGGGGTGGCAGTTGTTCTTGATGGCGATCGCGCCCAACGTGATCATGCCGCTGTTCAACAAGTTCAGCCCGCTGGACGATGAATCGCTCAAAGCCCGGGTGCAGGCCCTGATGCAGCGTTCAGGCTTTACGGCCAAGGGCTTTTTCGTGATGGATGGCAGTCGCCGCTCTGCACATTCCAACGCGTTTTTTACCGGTTTCGGGGCCAGCAAACGCGTGGTCTTTTTTGACACGCTGCTCAAGCAACTGAGCCCCGCTGAAATGGAGGCGGTGCTGGCGCACGAGCTGGGCCATTTCAAGCACAAGCACATCCTTAAAATGATGGCGACCAGCTTTGCCTTGATGCTTGCCGGGTTGGCCTTGCTGGGTTGGCTGGCCCAGCAGGTCTGGTTTTACACGGGCTTGGGCGTCATGCCCAACCTGGAGGGTGGCAACGATGCCCTGGCGCTGGTCTTGTTCATGTTGGTCACCCCTGTAATCACTTTGTTCGCTGCCCCTTTGTCGTCCTGGCGCTCACGCCAGCAAGAGTTTGAAGCCGATGCCTATGCGGTATCTCAAACGCCAGGCAAAGACCTGTCGTCTGCCTTGCTCAAGCTCTACCAGGACAATGCGGCCACCCTGACGCCTGACCCGATGTATGTGAAGTTCTATTACTCGCATCCTCCAGCCAGTGAGCGTTTGCTGAGGATGAAAACCGCATGACCCAGCCTGACATTCGCGCTTTGAAACCCACCGAAGTGGTCATGGCCCTGAGCCAGATTCCTGGCTGGACCTTGTCGGGCGATGGTGAGCGAATCGCCATTGAAAAAACTTTTAAATTTGACAAGCACACCCATGCGCTCCTGTTCGTCAACAGCGTGGGCTGGTTGTCCGAAAAAATCAACCACCACCCGGAACTTGTTTTGAACTTCCGCCGTTGTGTTGTGCGTTGGCAAACGCACGATGTGAAAGGCCTGAGCCATCTCGACTTCGATGCTGCCAAACAAACCGATGCCTTGTTGCCCGTATGAGCCTTCATGAGTAAACCCAAGCAACGCCCACCCGCCCCACTGGCTGTCGATTTGGCGCCCGGGTTGGTGGTGGCCACTTACGGTCGCCACTGCCTGGTGGAGACGCCCGAAGGACGGCGGCTGATATGCCACCCCCGGGGCAAGAAAAACCAGGTCGTGGTGGGTGACCAGGTGCTCTGGCAAATTGCCGGTGACGAAGGCAGCATCGAAAAGCTGCAGGACCGCCGCAACCTGTTTTACCGCCAAGACGAAATTCGCACCAAATCCTTCGCGGCGAATCTGGACCGCGTGCTGATCCTGATCGCGGCAGACCCTGAATATTCAGAAAGCCAGTTGTCGCGTGCATTGGTGGCGGCCGAAGCCGAACGCATCATCCCGGTCATCGCGCTCAACAAAAGCGACCTCACGCAAGCTTTTGCCCAAGCCTGGGAGCGTTTGGCGCCCTACCGGGCCATGGGTTACAGCGTGATGCCCATCAGCCTGAGTCCGCGCAGCCCCGTGGCCGATGATGGCGTGGCAGCCTTGTGTGCCCAATTGCAAGGCCTGACGACGCTGGTGCTGGGCCCCTCGGGCAGCGGCAAAAGTACGCTGATCAACCGCTTGGTACCCGATGCACAGGTGGAGACGGGTGAGATTTCACTCGCACTCAACTCCGGCAAACACACGACGACCAGCACGCGCTGGTATTGGGTGCCTGCGCTTGACGCCTTGAGTGAGTCCGGCTCAGGCAGAGGAGCGCTGATCGATTCACCTGGATTCCAGGAGTTTGGCCTGCACCATATCGAGCCAACCCGACTGGCCGATTGCATGCCCGATTTGCGCGCCCATGTGGGGGGCTGCAAGTTCTACAACTGCACGCATTTGCACGAGCCAGGCTGCGCCGTACTGGCTCAGGTGGAAAATGAACAGCACGAAGGCACCATCAGCATCCGGCGCCACCGCATTTACGCGCAACTTTTTGAAGAGTTGAGTCAGCAGCGCTGGTAGGGTTGATGCAGATTTTTCAGCCCACCAGATTGGCCATGGTGAGCAGGGCGACCAGCACCAACCACATGATCACTGTGCGCCAGACCAAGCCGACCACTTGGGCAAAGTGAGCCACCTCGGGAACACGGCCTGGCGTGCTGCTTCCGCCCATTGTGTCGTTTGCTTCGTCGTCTTCTCCGTCTTGGCCGGGCGCTTTCAACGGGGCGCCACCCAAGCGGATGTTGATGGCGCCCGCCGTGGCGGCCATGATCACCCCATCGTTGTCATCGGGAAAATTTTGGGCATGGTTGCGCCAGCCATCCATGGCGTCTTCAAAGCTGCCCACAATGGCGAATCCCAAAGCAGTCATGCGTGAGGGCAGCCAATCCATGGCCACCCAGGCCCTTGTGGCCACTGAGCGCAAGGCTTCACTCGTTACGGAGCCGTCTGAAGTCGGCTCTTGCCAGCGGCGTTGGGCCAATTCAGTGAGGCGGTAAACCACCGCACCGACCGGGCCCAGGCCGATGATGGACAGGGCTGCATACCAAAAAAACACGCCAAAAACATGCCTGTGTGCTGCGATCATGGAGTACTCGATCACATGCCGAACGATTTCACTGCGCGGTATCTGACCGACCTGCACTTGTTGCCACTGGGCCAGCAGTTCCCGGGCCTTGGTTTCATTGCCTTCTTCCAGGGCTTCACGGATGGCGGTGAAGTGGTGGCTGAATTGCCGAAATCCCAAGGTCACATAAAGCAGTGCCACGTTCCAGATGACAGCAAACAGCCAGCCCAAACCAAGCTCAAGCCCCCAGTGCACCAGCATCGCCAGGAGTGCCGGACCCAACACCGTGATGCCCCAGGTAACCCAGGCCTGGTGCCGCACACCTGCATCAAAAGTGCGGGAAACCCAACTGACCCAGCGCTCGACCCGGGTGTAAATCGCATTGACGGGGTTGAGCGGGCGAGCCTGCTCAAGGACCAAAGCCAACAGGATTGCAAAAAAACTCATGGCGTTCTCATGGCTGCGGGTTGACCACTAAAAAATGGTAGAAGTTTCTAAGCATAGCGGCAGTTGCGCCCCAAATGAAACGCTCCACAAGGACATCTTGACCATCAGCCGCAATCCGTCGCTCCTGGTAGGGCATTGAAAACCATTGCCGTTGGGCCCCTTGCCACTCAAAAGCGTGGCGTCGGTGGTGCGCCGGATTCATCAAGAAATTCAAAGGCACCTCGAAAACGTCCTGCACCTCATCCGCGTTAGGAGTCAGATCAAAGTCGGGCGATACCAGTGCAATGACCGGCGTCACCCAAAAAGCGGACCCAGTCACGTAAACAGGCAATTCGCCAATGACCTGAACATGTCTGGGGTGCAGGCCCACTTCTTCTTGGGTCTCGCGAAGTGCGGTGGCAGGTCGGTCGGCGTCTTGCGGGTCTACCTTTCCTCCCGGAAAAGCAATCTGACCGGAGTGTGTCGACATGTGGTCTGCCCGTTGGGTCAGTAAAACCGTGCATTCCGAAAAGTTCGCCCCGCGCATCACGATAGGCACCAAAACCGCCGCGTGTGCAGGCGGCCTGCTGGAAAAGGAGGTCTCCCGCTCGACTGCTGGTTGCCAGAGAGGGGGTTGTTCAAAGCGGGCTTTCAGTGCGTCAGGCAACAAATGTGCAGACGGCACAGCAGGCAAATCATGATCGATGCGCCAAACAGGAACATTGCGAGGATCAAAAGACAAAGGTTTGGACACAGTCGGTATTTATACCCGACAGACGGGCCTGGCAGACAGTCAGGCAGCTTTAGAATGACCGATGCTGTACTTTTTAGCAGCGCTACTTCTTATTTATTTAGGTTGAAACCATGAAGCGTGACTATTTTTCTCAAGGCTCCCCATCTGACCACCGTTTTGGCGAACACCGCTCTGGCACCTGCATGGCGCTCATCGATGGCCGATTCCTGATCTGGATGGCGCAGCAAGGGGCCGTGGGTGCTACGGGCGAATCGGTGAACCGCCAAGGCTTGATCGGTTTGCTGTCTCAAGCCCTGTCGCAGGCAGGGCTCGATGTCGACTTGCGCCGCATTTATTGGTACAGCGACCGGTCCGACGGCTTGATCATTGATGACCAAGTTGTGCGCCTGGTTCAAACGCACGATGCCGATGGCGGCTCGTCCTTGCTGCGTTCATTGGGCCATGACCTCAAGCAGCTGGCCGATCACCATGCCTGTGACCATGTGCTGGTGGCCAGCGACGATGAGCGCTTTCTGGCCACCATCGACGATGCCCAGTTGAGTGGCTTGAGTGTTCATCTGCTGGCCGATGAGTCTGCCCGCAACATGACGCAAATGGTCCGTACCGATCCAGGCTGGGCGCGACTGCTTTCGCAGGCCGATCGCCGGGTGGTGGTCAATTCGCAGGCCCTCGCTGACATGCTGCAGGGCAAGTTGCCCATCGGCATGGGCCTGGCCGTGGAAGACGTGGAAGAGTTGCGCCAATCCATGCTCGAGGTGATTACGGCCTGGTGGGCGGATGAGCCGGAAGACTTGCGCGAGGATTTGAGGGATGCGTTGCAGGTGAGCCGGGGCATTCCACAAGAAGTGGACCGTCAGTTGCTGCTGCGCATGCGCCAGCGCCTGGCGCGTGCCTTGAGTTTGCCCGAGAAGAAAATGCTGCGTGAGACTTTGCGTGCGGTGGTTGCGCAAACTCCGGCCGACACTGCAGCGACAAGCCAAAGTGAAGACTTGCCACAAGAACAATGAGTGCGGTTGCTGCCCATGTCACGACTTATGGGCAGCTCAACCGGTTGAGCGATTTCCGTTAACTTTTCGATGACGATCCGTTTGCGTGGTAGGCCGTCACGCGATCGACTTCGTTTTTGGAGCCCAGCACCACGCTCACGCGCTCATGCAGCTGATTCGGCTGAAGATCCAGAATGCGATCTTTGCCGTTGGTGGCCGCACCACCAGCTTGCTCGATCAGCCAACTCATGGGGTTGGCTTCGTAGAGCAGGCGCAACTTGCCGGGTTTGTGCGGTTCACGCTTGTCCCAGGGGTACATGAACACGCCGCCACGGGTCAGGATGCGGTGCACATCCGCCACCATGCTGGCAATCCAGCGCATGTTGAAGTCCTTGCCGCGTGAGCCATCCTTGCCCTGAAGGCATTCGTCAATGTATTGGCGTACAGGCTCATCCCAGTGGCGCATGTTGCTCATGTTGATGGCGAACTCTTGGGTGTCAGCGGGCACCTGCACATTCTCTTGCGTGAGTACAAAAGAGCCTTGCTCTCGGTCAAGTGTGAACATGGCCACACCGTCACCCACGGTGAGTACCAGGGTGGTTTGTGGGCCATACACACAGTAACCAGCAGCCACCTGGTTTTTGCCCGCTTGCAAGAAATCTTTCTCGGTCACGCCCTGGGTTTCCTCGGGCTTTTTGAGGACGCTGAAGATGGTGCCAATGCTGACGTTGACGTCGATGTTGGACGAGCCATCCAACGGGTCAAACAGCAGCAGGTATTCGCCTTGTGGATAACGGTTGGGCACCAGGTAAATGCTGTCCATCTCTTCAGAGGCCATGGCGGCCAGGTGGCCACCCCATTCGTTGGCCTCTATCAGCACTTCATTGGCGATGATGTCCAGCTTTTTTTGGACTTCGCCTTGCACATTCTCGCTTTCGGCACTGCCCAGCACGCCGCCCAGAGCCCCTTTGTTGACAGCGTGGCTGATGCTTTTGCAGGCACGGGCCACCACTTCGAGCAGCAAGCGCAACTCGGCCGGGATATGGCCTTTGTCGCGCTGTTGCTCTACCAGGTAGCGGGAAAGGGAAATTTTGCTGCTCATGGAGATTCCTTGCGTTATGGCGGCGTGATCAGGCCACGCTCAGGGCGCGGCCGATGACTTCGCGCACATCGTTGCTGAGATCGGCTTTGGCGGCCACGCGCTCAATCGCGACGTGGGCGGCACTGCGGTAGGGCTCGGCCAAGCGGCTCCAGCGGTCCATGGCGCGCGCCAGGCGGGCGGCTACTTGCGGGTTGATGGCATCGAGCGCCAGCACCTGCTCGCTCCAGTACACATAGCCTGCTGCATCGGCGCGGTGAAAACCTGCCGGGTTGGCGCTGCAGTAGCTGAAGATCAGGCTGCGGGCACGGTTGGGATTGCGCAAACTGAAGTCGGCATGTTGCATGAGCTGGCGCACACGGGGCAGCACATCGCCAGCGCGGTCAGGCGCGCCTGCTTGCAGTGCAAACCATTTGTCGATCACGAGGGCTTCGTGCTGGAAGAGTTTGTGAAAGAGGGCCAGTGCGTCTTGTGCCAAGGCATGGCCACTGACCACCAGCGCCGACAAGGCATTGAAGCGATCGGTCATGTTGCTGGCGTCCTTGAACTGCTGGTAAACACGGCCCGGCGTGACGGAGTCGCCGCTGTGAACCGCGGCAACGCACAGCATGCTCATGGCCAGACCGGCCAGAGCTCGGCGTCCACTCGACTTGGCATCGGGTGTGTAGGCGCCGTTGTTTTTGTGGGTGTCCCAGGCCCATTGCCAGTCGGCTTGCAAGGCGTTGGCCAGTTGCAGGCGCATGTTTTCGCGCAAGGCGTGAACGCGTTGCGGGTCAACCACATCCAGTTGGTCGGCGATGTAGTTTTCAGACGGCAGCGTGAGGGCCAGGTCCTTGAAGGCCGCATCCAGTTCGGGGTGGCGCAACACATTGCGCAAGGCACTCACCAGCGCATCAGACAACACCGGAATGCCCGTCAGGTCCTTGTTTTGCTGGATGGCGTCCAGCGCGCTTTGCAGCATCAGGCGCTGACCGGCTTCCCATTGGTTGAACGGGTCACTGTCGTGGGCCAGCAAGATCAGCAGGTCGATGGCAGACAAGCCGTCTTCCAGCACCACAGGGGCACTGAAACCCCGCAAAATCGAGGGCACGGGTTCGCTGTCAATGTTGACAAAGGTGTAGCTGGCGCTGTTGTCCTTCAGGACCAGCGTCTGCTGCAAGTTGCTGCTTGCCGAACCTGCCAGTTGCAGCGGCAGCGCCTGGCCTTCGCGGCTGAGCAAGCCCAACGTGACGGGGATCACAAAGGGTGCTTTGCGTTCCTGGTCAGGCGTAGCGGGGCAGCTTTGGCTGAGCGTGAGTGTGTAGGTTCGCTCAGGCGCGTTGTAGTCACCGGCCGCTTGCAGGCGGGGTGTGCCCGCCTGGCTGTACCAGTGCTTGAACTCGACCAGGTTGCGCGCCAGGGCTGAGTCAGGGTTGGCATCTGCAATGGCTTGTGCAAAGTCATCGCAGGTCACGGCTTGGCCATCATGGCGTTCAAAGTACAGCTTCATGCCCTTGGCAAAGCCTTCGCGGCCTTGGTTGTCGCTGGGCGTGGCCACCAGGGTCTGCATCATGCGAACGACTTCAGAACCCTTCTCGTAAATGGTGACGGTGTAGAAATTGTTGATCTCGACATAACTGTCAGGCCGCACTGGGTGGGCCATGGGGCCGGCGTCTTCAGCGAACTGCACAGTGCGCAGCACGCGCACATCTTCGATGCGTTTGACGGCGCGGGCGCTGACGTCGCCTGCCATGTCCTGGCTGAATTCCTGGTCGCGAAAGACCGTGAGGCCCTCTTTGAGGGAGAGCTGGAACCAGTCTCTGCAGGTGATGCGGTTGCCGGTCCAGTTGTGGAAATACTCGTGACCCACCACGCTTTCAATGTTGCCGAAATCCATGTCGGTGGCTGTGGCCGGGTTCGCCAACACGTATTTGGTGTTGAAGATGTTCAGGCCTTTGTTTTCCATCGCGCCCATGTTGAAGTCGCTGGTGGCGACGATCATGAAACGTTCAAGATCGAGTGGCAGACCAAAGCGGGCTTCGTCCCATGCCACGCTGGCCATCAGCGAGTTCATGGCGTGTTCGGTTTTGTCCAGGTCGCCGGGGCGCACGAACACTTGCAGCAAGTGTTCTTTGCCGGAGCGGCTCAGGATGCGTTGCTCGCGCGCGACCAGTTGGCCCGCGACCAATGCAAACAAGTAGCAGGGCTTTTTGTGCGGGTCGACCCATTTGGCAAAGTGGCGGCCATCTTCCAGGGTGCCCTGCTCGACCAGGTTGCCGTTGGACAGCAGCACGGGGTACTTGGCCTTGTCGGCGCGCAAGGTCACGGTGTAACTGGCCATCACATCAGGACGGTCCAGGAAGTAGGTGATGCGGCGAAAACCTTCGGCTTCACACTGGGTAAAGAACGAGTCGTTGCTGACGTACAGGCCCATCAACTGGGTGTTCTTCTCGGGGTTGCAGGTGGTGAAGATTTCCAGATCAAAGGCATCGGCACCTTCGGGCAGGTTTTCCAGCACCAGTTGGTTGCCGTCCATCTTGAAGGAAGTGCCTGCGCCATTGACCAGCACGCGCGCCAGGTTGAGGTCTTCACCGTCCAGACGCAGGGGCTGAGCTGGAATATCGTTGTTGCGACGCAGGCGCATCTTGTTCAAGACGCGGGTCTTGGTCGGGTCGAGGTCGAACGTCAGATCGACCGTGTCGATCCAGAAGGCCGGGGCGGCATAGGCCGCCCGGTTAATCGCGGTGGGTTGTCCTTCACGCATCACTAACTCCGTTTTGGTTGAGGTCTGACCGGGTCAGAGGCCTTGTTTCAGTGAGGCTTCGATGAACGCATCGAGGTCGCCATCGAGCACTTTCTGGGTGGCCGAAATCTCGACATTGGTGCGCAAATCCTTGATGCGGCTGTTGTCCAGCACGTAGCTTCGAATCTGGTGACCCCAGCCCACATCGGTTTTGGTGTCTTCCAGCTTTTGCTGCTCTTCCATGCGTTTGCGCATTTCAAAGTCGTACAGGCGCGAGCGCAGCCGTTGCCAGGCCACGTCGCGGTTGCTGTGCTGGCTGCGTCCATCCTGGCACTGCACCACGATGCCCGTGGGGATGTGCGTCAGCCGCACGGCCGAGTCGGTTTTGTTGATGTGCTGACCGCCCGCACCACTGGCGCGGAAGGTGTCGGTCCGCACGTCAGACGGGTTGATGTCGATCTGGATCGAGTCGTCGATATCCGGGTAAACAAACAAAGAGGCGAACGAGGTGTGGCGCCCACCTGATGAGTCAAACGGGCTCTTGCGAACCAGACGGTGAACGCCGGTTTCGGTGCGCAGCAAGCCATAGGCGTAGTCACCTTCGATCTTGATGGTGGCACCCTTGATGCCCGCGGTGTCACCCGGTGTTTCCTCTTCCACGGTGGCCTTGAAGCCCTTGCGCTCGGCGTATTTGATGTACTGGCGCAGCAGCATGCTGGCCCAGTCGCAAGCTTCAGTGCCGCCAGCGCCCGCCTGGATGTCTACGAAACAGTTCAGCGGATCGGCTTCATGGCGGAACATGCGGCGGAATTCGAGGTCCTCGACCAGTTTGGACAGCTTGGCGGCTTCTGCCTCGATGGTCAAAAGGCCGTCGTCGTCGCCGTCTTCCTTGCTCATCTCGAAGAGTTCAAGGTTGTCCACCAGCTCGCTGGTCAGGTTGGTGATGGTGATCACCACACTGTCGAGGGTTTTTTTCTCTTTGCCCAGTTCCTGGGCTTTCTTGGGGTCGTTCCAGACCGATGGATCTTCGAGCGATGCGTTGACGGTTCTCAGCCGTTCAGATTTGGCATCGTAGTCAAAGATACCCCCGTAATGCCTGGGTCCGCGCCGTCAGGTCAGTGAGGGTTGCGCCGATTTGGTTGATGTGTTCTGCGTCCATGGGGAATGTGTCCGATTCGGTAAATCGGCCATTTTCTCATGAGTTGGCAGGGGGCCGTGATGACGGCGTTTTAAAACTGACGCCCGTAGGAGAACATCAAGGCAGCATTGCCTAGGAATTGCAATTGAAGCGAATCGTGCGGGGTCAATTTGTAGCCGAGGGAAGGGATGATGGCCGGTGAAAAACCGTTGTAATTGAGAGGAACTTTGTTTTCATAGGGGGCGACGTAGCCATACATCAGGCCGCCTGTGACTTTGGCATACAGATGGGGCACGCCCAAAAGCCCGTTGAACTGCTGGCCTGCGTAAACATAAACCGAAGGCTGGCCGAATGAGTTGTTGAA
>CAIZSE010000178.1 GCA_903935585.1 uncultured Burkholderiales bacterium
GTAGTTGTCCAGCGCATCGGCCAGCTTCATGATGGCTTCTTCGCCCAATGGGCCTTTGTCGCCTTCGAGGGCCAGCTTGGCTGAACCCTGGATGATCGGTGTGTCGTCGCCAGGAAAATCGTACTTGGACAAAAGTTCGCGAACTTCCATCTCGACCAATTCCAGCAACTCGGCATCGTCCACCATGTCGCACTTGTTCAGAAACACGATGATGTAAGGCACGCCCACCTGGCGAGCCAACAAGATGTGCTCACGGGTCTGGGGCATCGGGCCGTCAGCAGCCGAGCAAACCAAAATCGCGCCGTCCATCTGGGCAGCACCGGTGATCATGTTTTTCACATAGTCAGCGTGGCCTGGGCAGTCCACGTGTGCGTAGTGACGGTTTTGTGTCTCGTACTCCACGTGCGCGGTGTTGATCGTGATACCACGGGCTTTTTCTTCGGGTGCAGCGTCGATCTGGTCGTACGCTTTGGCCGAACCACCGAACTTGGCAGCCAACACGGTGGTGATGGCAGCTGTCAGTGTGGTTTTGCCGTGGTCAACGTGACCGATGGTGCCCACGTTGACGTGGGGTTTGGTCCGTTCGAATTTTTCTTTTGCCATATCTTCAACTCCGAAAAGTAGGGGTCAACAACCAAGACAATGGGCGCGCCAAATCAGATGCGCGTCCCGAAACTGGTGCCCTTGGCGGGAATCGGACCCGCGACCTCTCCCTTACCAAGGGAGTGCTCTACCACTGAGCCACAAGGGCGAAATCTACTTACAAACTCAACCGAATGACTGGAGCGGGAAACGGGAATCGAACCCGTGTCATTAGCTTGGAAGGCTAAGGTTCTACCATTAAACTACTCCCGCATTGCTTGCTTTGCACGAGTGGATGCAATGCCAATGCTTGGAAACCATTTCCATAAATCACACGATACAAGTCAGTTTGCTGGTGGAGGAGACTGGATTCGAACCAGTGTAGGCGTAAGCCAACAGATTTACAGTCTGCCCCCTTTAGCCACTCGGGCACCCCTCCATAAGCGAGTCTCAGATTATGCCATCCTTTTGTGACACGCCGCAAGTTTGGCCACGACTTTTCACCAATTGATGGCTTTTTCTCCGTGACGTGACCAAAAATCTGCGGCCTGAACAAAGTGGCCGCAGCCCAGAAATGGCTGTGGTGGGCGCATGGCTGACAGGGGTGATGGGTGATTGGCCTGCAAAATCAAATGCCGCTTTTGCCCATCAGTCGCTTCAATCAAGTTCTTTTTGGCTTGCGCATGGGCGCCCCACAACATGAACACCACTGGCTGCGGCCTTTTGGCTACAGCAGTGACCAGCGCATCGGTCAACACCTCCCAGCCCCAACGGGCATGGCTGGCAGGCTGCCCCGATTCCACGGTCAAACACGTGTTCAGAAGCAACACCCCCTGCTTGGCCCAATGCACCAAAGATCCTTGGGTCGGCACCGCCAAGCCCAGACTGCTCTGCAATTCCTTGAAAATATTGCGCAAGCTGGGGGGCAGTCGCACGCCAGGTGCTACTGAAAAAGCCAACCCCTCTGCCTGGCCCGGGCCATGGTAGGGGTCTTGCCCAAGAATCACCACGCGCACTTGACTCAACGGGGTCAAGGCAAGCGCCCTGAAGGGCTCCGGCGGATAAACGGTTTGGCCTTCTGCCAGCGCATTGGCCAAACGGTCCGACAAGGACTGCCCCGCCGGCGAAGCCAGAAAATCGAGGACCAACGGTGCCCAACCCTCGTCCAGGGTTTGGAGATCTGGCGGCCACCTCTTCAAAAAATCAGCGCCCGTGGGCTCATCCTCAAAACCCAAGGTCTGCTGGGCGGCCGCGGGGGACTTCATCAGGCAAAGAGTTGGGCCAAGGCCTCACCGGGCTCGGCTGCACGCATGAACGCCTCACCCACCAAAAAGGCGTTGACCTTGGCATCGCGCATGCGCTTGACGTCGTCCGCCGTCTGAATGCCACTTTCTGTCACCAAAAGCCTGTCGGCGGGCACATCGGGCAGCATGTCGAGGGTGGTCTGCAAGGACACCTCAAAGGTTTTCAGATTCCGGTTGTTGATGCCAACCAAGCGGGTTTTTAATTTCAGGGCACGCGACAACTCCTCGCGGTCATGCACCTCCACCAGCACCGCCATGTCCAGACTGCGTGCCACCGCCTCCATGTCGGCCATCTGTGCATCGTCCAGGCAGGCGGCAATCAGCAAAATGGCATCTGCACCCATCGCTCGGGATTCATAGACTTGGTAGACGTCGATCATGAAGTCTTTGCGCAGCACCGGCAAATCGCAACTGGCGCGTGCTTGCTTGAGGAAATCAATGCTGCCCTGAAAAAACTGCTTGTCCGTCAACACAGACAAGCAGGCAGCACCGTATTCGGCATAGCTTTGCGCGATGTCCGCCGGAATGAATTCTGCGCGCAGAACGCCTTTGGATGGGCTGGCCTTTTTGATCTCGGCGATCACGGCGGCTTGCCCAGCTGCGATCTTGGCGCGCAAGGCACCTTCAAAGTCCCGGGTCAAGACGCGGCTCTCAGCATCGGCACGCACAGCAGCCAAGGAGTTCTTGGCCAAGGCGGCCGCGACCTCCTCACGTTTGACGGCCACAATTTTGTCAAGGATGTCACTCATGTATTTTTCCTGTTTGGGCTCCATGGCCCCGTTTTTAGTCACTCAACCTACGCTTCTTTGCCGCGCACGCCCAACCGCAACAACACATGGCTCAAACTGCCGCGCGACCAAAGGCCACAAACTGCGCCAGCTTGGCTTTGGCGGCACCTGATTCAATGGCCAAGCGCGCACGCGCAAGACCATCCACCATGCTGCTGGCGACATTGGCTGCGTACAAGGCGGCGCCGGCATTGATCATGACAATGTCTCGCGCAGCGCCGGGCTCATTGTCCAGCACCCCCCGCAGCATGGCCATCGACTGCTCAGGCGTATCCACCTTCAAGGTGCGGTTGCTCGCCATGGGCAAGCCAAAATCTTCAGGATGAATTTCGTATTCGGTGATCTGGCCGTTCTTGAGTTCGCCCACCAAAGTGGCTGCCCCCAGACTGATTTCATCCATGCCATCCCGGCCATAAACGACCACGGCATGCTCGGCCCCCAAACGCTGCAAAGCACGCACCTGAATACCCACCAAATCGGAGTGGAAGACCCCCATCAAGATATTGGGGGCGCTGGCCGGATTGGTCAGCGGCCCCAAGATGTTGAAGATGGTCCTGACGCCCAACTCCTTGCGCACTGGTGCCACGTTTTTCATGGCCGGGTGGTGGTTGGGCGCAAACATGAAGCCGATCCCGACTTCTTCTATGGACCGTGCAATTTGCTCTGGAGAAAGATGGATGTTGCCCCCCAGCGCCTCCACCACATCGGCACTGCCTGATTTGCTGCTGACACTGCGCCCTCCGTGCTTGGCGGTTTTGGCGCCCGCTGCAGCGGCCACAAACATGGCGCAGGTCGAGATGTTGAAGGTGTGGGAGCCATCCCCGCCCGTGCCCACAATGTCCACCAAATGGGTGGGGTCAGCCACATGCACCTTGGTTGAAAACTCTCGCATGACCTGAGCTGCAGCGGTGATCTCGCCGATGGTTTCTTTTTTCACGCGCAAGCCGGTAATGAGTGCGGCCGTCATGACGGGAGACAGCTCGCCATTCATGATCATGCGCATGATCTTCAGCATCTCGTCATGAAAGATTTCACGGTGCTCAATGGTGCGTTGCAGCGCTTCCTGGGGCGTAATGGGCATGGGTGTGTTCCTTGCAGTAAACAATTTTGGTTCAGGGTATCAATGCACGGGCGCGTCGGTCATGGCCAGCTTGAGACCAAAACCGACAAACATAAGACCTGCCAGCCGGTCCAACTTGCGCAGTCCAAGCTGCAGCGCGCTTGCTCGTTTGGACAGCCAGGACGCGGCCAGCGCCCAGGCCATGCAAATCAGCAAGCCATTGAAATTGAACAGGCAACCCAGCAGCACAAAGGCCCAGGCAGGATCGGGGGAGTTGGCAGGTATGAATTGCGGCACAAATGCCAGGAAAAAAAGTGCAACTTTTGGATTCAGCACATTGGTGGCAAACGCCTTGAGAAAAATGGCCCCCAATCTGATCGGCTCTTCGCTGGTGTTGCCAGTCATCAATTCAGGCTTTGCAAGCCAGGGCTGGCCGCCAGGCTTGATGGTCGACCACAACAGGCCCAGCCCCATCCACACCAGATAAGCAGCGCCCAGCCATTTGATCAAATTAAATGCTGACGCAGAACTGGCCAGCAAAGCGCCCAAGCCACAAGCGGCAATCGCCACATGCACAAAGCACCCCGCAGTAATGCCCCATGCAGCCACCAAGCCCGGACGTACCCCCCCGCGCAATGACTGGCTGACGATGAAAAGTACGTCAGGACCGGGCGTGAGGTTCAGCAGCACACCGGCCACCATGAACATCAGGATTTCTTGGACTTCTGGCATGGCTTGCAACGATCAGTAAACACCAGAAGCCCCCTGAGCACGGGAAGCCTCAATGGATTGACTGCCCATGTGTCGGCGAATGCACGCCAGTGCATGGTCAATCCCTTCAGCATCCACACCCAAGTGGGTCACAAACCGCAGACCGATCAAACCAGTGGCCAGAACACCGTGGGCTTTCAAGTCGCTCAGCAGCGCAGGGCCACGGCCATCGGCCACATCCACAAAAACAATATTGGTTTGAACCGACCGCACGCTCAGCCCCTCAATGCCGAGCAACCCTTGGGCCAAGCGCTGGGCCAATGCGTGATCGTCCGCCAGACGGTCGACATGGTGCTCCAGTGCATGCAAAGCAGCGGCAGCCAGGATGCCGGACTGACGCAAGCCACCGCCCAATACTTTGCGCCAGCGCAGCGCCTTCGCGATCAGTTCATTGCTACCGCACAAGGCCGAACCGACGGGCGCGCCCAAACCCTTGCTGAAACACACGGAAACGCTGTCGAAGTGGTCCACGATCCGGCGCACGCTGTCGCCCACAGAGCCTCCTTGGGCTTGTGCCACGCCGGCGTTGAACAGACGGGCGCCATCCAGGTGCGTGGCCAGGCCATGTTGTCTGGCCAACCCTGTCGCTTGCGCGAGATAGGCCTGCGACATGGGGTGACCATTCCAGGTGTTTTCAAGAGCCAGCAAACGGGTGCGTGCAAAGTGACAATCCACCGGTTTGATGGCGGCAGAGATGTCGGCCAGCGCCATTTCGCCCGAAGTGTTTTGTGCCAGCGGTTGCGGCTGAATGCTGCCCAGCACAGCGGCGCCCCCGCCTTCGTAGCGGTAGGTGTGCGCGTTTTGCCCAACGATGTATTCGTCTCCGCGTTCGCAATGCGCCATCAGGGCGCACAGATTGCTTTGTGTTCCGGAGGGCATGAACAGCGCAGACTCTTTGCCTGTGATCTGGGCAATCCGTTCTTGCAAGGCATTGACCGTGGGGTCATCACCAAACACATCATCGCCCAACGGGGCTTTCAGCATGGCTTCACGCATCGCCGCTGTGGGCTGCGTGACGGTATCGCTTCGCAGGTCAATGGTCATGGTCGCATCAGAAAGTTATTGAGCATGGCGTGTCCATGCTCGGTCAGGATGGATTCTGGGTGAAACTGCACCCCCTCAATGTCAAGCTCCTTATGGCGAACCCCCATGATCTCGCCATCTTCTGTCCAAGCCGTGACTTTCAGACAGGGCGGACAAGTGGCCGCCTCAATCGCCAGGGAATGGTACCGGTTGACGTTAAATTGAGGCGGCAAGCCGGAAAACAGCCCCTCCTGTGTGGTCGTGATCACACTGGTCTTGCCATGCATCAGCTCTTTGGCGCGCACGATCTTTCCGCCAAATGCGGCGCCTATGCTTTGATGCCCCAAACAAATGCCCAAAATGGGCATCTTGCCTGCGAAATGCTGAATGGCGGCCACCGAAATGCCCGCCTGAGCAGGCGAACAAGGGCCCGGTGAAATCACCAGCCGGTCAGGCTTGCGTGCAGCGATGCCTTCGAGGGTGATTTCATCGTTGCGAAAAACCTCTACATCCGCGCCCAGTTCGCCAAAGTACTGAACGATGTTGAAGGTGAAGGAGTCGTAGTTGTCGACCATGAGGAGTTTGATTTTTTTCATGGCTTCACTCCAGGCCTTCTTCGACCAACTCGCTTGCCCGCAACAAGGCACGCGCCTTGTGTTCGGTTTCTCGCCACTCCATCTCGGGCACCGAATCGGCCACGACACCGGCTGCCGCCTGAACATACAAGGTCTGGTCCTTGATGACGGCCGTGCGAATGGCAATGGCCACATCCATGTCACCGGCATAGCTGATGTAGCCGCAGGCCCCCCCATAAATACCGCGCTTGACGGGCTCGAACTGGTCGATCAACTCCATGGCATGGACCTTGGGTGCGCCCGTCAGAGTGCCCGCAGGGAAAGTGGCCTTGAGCACATCCATGTTGGTCATGCCCTCTTTCAGTACGCCCTCGACATTGCTCACGATGTGCATGACATGGCTGTAGCGCTCGACCACAAAAGCCTCGGTCACCTTCACCGAACCGATTTTTGCAATGCGCCCAATGTCGTTGCGTGCCAAGTCGATCAGCATCACATGCTCAGCCCGTTCTTTCGGGTCATTGATCAGTTCGTGCTCTGCTGCTTTGTCTAATTCGGGGGTGGCGCCACGGGGTCGCGTTCCAGCCAAGGGGCGAATGATGACTTTGGCACCCTGTTCCGTTTGCTCCTGACGAACCAGAATTTCCGGGCTGGCGCCCACCACATGGAAATCCCCGAAATTGTAGAAATACATGTAGGGGCTGGGGTTGAGCGAACGCAGCGCACGGTACAAAGACAAGGGGCTCTCGGTGTAGCGCTTTTTGATGCGCTGGCCCACCTGCACCTGCATGAAATCACCACCCGCGATCAGCTCTTTGGCACGCTCGACAGCAGCGATGTAATCGGCTTTTGCGAAGTCCCGTTCGGCTGGGTATGACTGGGTGGGTTTGACCACCGGGGCACTGACCGAATACTTCAACTGCTCCTTGAGGTCTCGCAGGCGTTTTTTGGCGCCCACATAGGCTTCAGGCGTGGCGGGGTCGGCATAAACAATCAAATACAGCTTGCCCGACAAGTTGTCGATCACCGCCAACTCTTCGCATTGCAAAAGCAGGATGTCGGGGGTGCCCAAAGTGTCCGGTGGACAGGATTTTTCGAGTTTTTTCTCGATGTAGCGCACCGCGTCGTAACCGAAATAGCCCGCCAGACCGCCACAAAAACGTGGCAAACCTGGACGCAGGGCAACTTTGAAACGCTTTTGATACTGTTCAATGAAGTCCAGCGGATTGCCTGTTGCGGTCTCGATCACCGAGCCATCACACACCACTTCAGTCTTGGCTTCAGAACCAAATCCGCTGGCCCTCAGCAGCGTACGCGCAGGCAAGCCGATAAAGCTGTAGCGGCCAAAACGCTCGCCACCCACCACAGACTCCAGCAAGAAGCTGAACTTGCCATTGTCTTTGGTGTGTGCCAGCTTCAAATAAAGTGACAAGGGGGTTTCCAGGTCCGCAAAGGCCTCCAGCATGAGGGGTATGCGGTTGTAGCCTTGGCTGGCCAGGCTTTTGAATTCAAGTTCGGTGATCACGGGCAAGAGCCTCCAAAGAGCTCAGCGACCTCAGGCGAGGTGCTTTTCATTCATCCAGGTGCCCAGCCAATGCTGGGTGCGGGTGGCGGCAATGCCGCACAGCGTAGGGGTCAGGCTGGCTGACGCCAGGGCCAGGCTCCCCGGCCGGTGAGGCTCGGCAGGCAGGCTGCGCAGGAGTGACTGTGGACGATGAACATGATGTGGCGAGTGTAGCAAAGCCGAGGGGCTGTTTCTGGAGCGGCCTCGCATTTCATCAATGGGGTGTGGCCCTCAAGCGGTGCGGCAGAACCGCCAGGGAATCCAGCCACGCGGCAGCGGGCGTGCCGTGTACCGGCTGGCCGTGGTTGTAGCCGTATGTCACCAGCACCACGGGGCAACCCGCCGCGTGAGCGGCTTGGGCATCATTGCTGGAATCGCCGACCATCAAGGTTCTGGCCACGGGAATACCCAGGGCTTCACAGGTTTTAAGAATTGGCAAGGGGTCAGGTTTTTTGCGCTCAAAACTGTCACCGCCAAATACAGGGCCAAAAAAATGGTCCAGTGATTTTTCTTTCAGCAGCGCACGGGCAAACGACAGCGGTTTGTTGGTCAGGCAGGCCATGGGCATGCCTTGTGCAGACAATGCCTGCAAAGCCGGAAGTACCCCTGGGTAAACGCTGGAAAACTGCCCGTTGACCTGAAGGTAATGGCTTTGGTAAGCCTGCCACGCCTGTTCGAACAAAGCCTCTACAGACCACGCCGTTAATTCTTGCCCCACCCTTCGAACCTCGGCTCTGGTGCGCTGATGAGCCAGCAGGGTGCGTATCAGGTGCTCCGAGCCCTTGCCGATGGTCTCTTCAATCAGGGCATCCGACACTGGCGGCAGGCCCAAGTCGGCCATGGTGCGGTGCAAGGCCACCTGGAAATCCCCCAGTGTGTGCACCATGGTGCCGTCCAGGTCAAAAATGACGGCCTCGATTCGGGTCAGGTCTTGGGCACTGGCCGACATTTTTTCAGCCCAAAGCCAAGCGCATCTGGTCGATTACGCTTTTGTAATCGGGTTTGCCAAAAATGGCACTGCCGGCCACGAAGGTGTCTGCGCCTGCATCGGCCACACGGCGAATGTTGTCGACCTTGATGCCACCATCAACCTCAAGGCGAATATCACGCCCACTGGCGTCAATCAACTTGCGCGCTTGCTCGATTTTGCGCAGGGCCGAGTCGATGAAACTCTGGCCGCCAAAACCGGGATTGACGCTCATGATGAGGATCAAATCAATGTCGTCGATGGTCCACTCCAGAACATCCAAAGGCTCCGCCGGGTTGAAAACGAGCCCGGCCTTCACGCCCTTGCTTTTGATGACCTGAATGCTGCGGTGGACATGCCCACTGGCATCTGGGTGAAAACTGATGAGGTCTGCGCCGGCTTCGGCAAAGGCTGCGGCCAATGCATCAACAGGAGAAATCATCAGGTGCACATCGATCGGTACAGCCACACCCGCTGCGGTTTTGGCATGCGGTTTGAGGGCTTGGCAGACCATCGGACCAAAAGTAAGGTTGGGCACGTAATGGTTGTCCATCACGTCGAAGTGAATCCAGTCGGCACCGGCGTCGATGACGCTTTTGACTTCTTCGCCCAAGCGGGCGAAGTCAGCCGAGAGGATGGAAGGGGCAATTCGAAAGGTCGTGGTCATACTCGAATTGTCGCAGTTAACATATAGGAATGTCTGCATACGCCGTTCAAATTGAAGTGCTGCCCCAATACGTGGCAGACCAGAGCAACCCCCTGCAAGAGGTTTTTGCTTTTGCTTATACCGTCACGGTGACCAACACGGGAACCGTGCCCGCACAGTTGATCTCGCGCCAATGGGTGATTCAGGATGAGCGCGGGCACACCGACGAAGTCAATGGCCTGGGCGTGGTGGGCCAGCAACCCTTGCTGCGGCCAGGCGAGTCGTTTCAGTACACCAGCGGTTGTCGTCTTCGCGCGCCCAGTGGAACCATGCGCGGCAGCTACTTTTTCGTGGCTGAAGATGGCCACAAATTTGATGTGCCCATTGAACCTTTTGTGCTTGAATCCTCCAATTCCGGACTGACGGGCCGCACACTGCATTAAGGCCATCGCTTTCTTGCGGTTAAGCTGATGACCATGGGTGAATTTGACCTGATCGAACGGTTTTTCAAACGACCTCCACAACGGGCGGACGTTGGCATTGGCGACGACTGCGCCGTATGGTCACCACGGGCCGGCTACCAGTTGGCTTTTTCAGCCGACATGCTGGTTGAGGGTCGTCATTTTTTATCCACAGTTGACCCTCACCATCTGGGTCACAAAGCACTGGCTGTGAATTTGAGTGACTTGGCCGCATGCGGTGCCGTCCCCCAAGCCTTCCTTCTGTCCTTGTCTTTGCCCCATGCCGATACCCATTGGCTGTCCGGCTTCACCAAAGGGCTTTTCCAGTTGGCAGATGCCCATGCTTGCGAACTGATCGGTGGTGACACCACGCAAGGTCCTTTGAACATTGCCATCACCGTGATGGGGGAAGTTCCCCGTGGACAATCCATATTGCGCAGCGGTGCCCTCGCAGGGGACGACTTGTATGTCAGTGGCCATTTGGGCGACGCCCGCTTGGCCCTTGAAGCCTTTCGCGGCACGGTCAGCTTGCCACAGGCCGTGTTTGATGCGGCGAGGCTCCGCATGGAATGCCCCACACCCCGTGTTGCGCTGGGCCAGGCGCTTCGCGGCATTGCCCATGCCATGGCTGACGTCAGCGACGGCCTGCTCGGTGACTTGGGTCACATCCTCAAAGCCAGCCAAGTCGGTGCTGAAATTGATACGCACATCGCTGCAACACTCATGCAAACCGTTGACCAGTGGTCTTGCCCCCTTGATTTGGCCATGACTTGCGTGATGTCAGGCGGGGATGATTACGAATTGGTTTTTACCGCACCTGTTGCATCTTCCGAGCAGGTTCACGCCGCTGCCCATGCTTGCGGCACGCGCGTCACACGCATCGGCCGCATCACGCCATCCCGAACATTGTCTTTGCTGGATGCCAAGGGCCAAGCTGTCACGACTGCATTTCGCTCCTTTGACCACTTTGCCTGAAGATGACCGCCTCCTTTGAAGCCGATTCCGTCAATCGGCCCATCAGACCCACTGCGAAATTCATGCTGTCGCATCCTGCGCATGCCATCGCGTTGGGACTGGGTTCCGGTTTGGCACGCAAAGCACCTGGCACCGTCGGTAGCTTGTGGGGCTGGGTTTCTTGGCTTGTGATTCAAAGCTACCTCTCTTTACCGGCACAAGCCGCTTTGATTGCCCTGGGACTTTTGCTGGGCTGGTGGGCCTGCACCGTCACAGCGCAACACATGGGCGTCAGCGATCCTGGCGCCATTGTGTGGGACGAAGTGATCGCCATTTGGTTGATTTTTTTTCTGATCATGCCTACAGGTTTTTGGGGGCAACTGACCGCATTTGCCTTGTTCCGTTTTTTTGACATCACCAAACCCAGGCCTGTCGGGTGGGCTGATCAACTTTTCAAAGGCTTTGGCTGGCGTGGTGGTTGGGGCATCATCTGGGATGATCTCGTTGCGGCTTTTTGCACACTGATGACCATTGCTTTGTGGAGGTGGCTTTGATCCCTGATTTGACTTTGCAGCTTTCACATCAATTAACCCGTTTGAATTGGATGCTCGCAACAGCCGAAAGCTGCACCGGTGGCTTGATTGCGGCCCGATGTACCGACTTGGCAGGTTCCAGTGTGTGGTTTGACCGTGGATTTGTGACCTACTCCAATGAGGCCAAAACCCAAATGCTGGGTGTGACCAACGAATTGCTGGAGGCCAATGGTGCTGTCAGCGAGTCTGTAGCCCGAGCGATGGCGCTGGGGGCTGTATACCGCTCCAAGTCACTCGTTTCAGTGGCTGTTACAGGCGTGGCGGGCCCCAGTGGCGGAACGCCTGACAAGCCTGTCGGGACTGTCTGGTTGGCATGGTGCATCAATGGACTTGTGACGGCTGAGCTGCATCACTTTGATGGCAATCGCCAGCAGATCAGAGAGGCCACGACAGTCTGCGCACTCAAGGGATTGATCGCTCGCCTGTCCGTTTGAATTGGCAGGTGGTACTGCAAACGAAAAAACCCTCCGAAGAGGGTTTTTTGTTTTCCAACCGAAGTTGAAATTTTGGTTGCGGGGGCCGGATTTGAACCAACGACCTTTGGGTTATGAGCCCAACGAGCTACCAGACTGCTCCACCCCGCGGTATCTTTACATTGTATCTTAATCTGCAGCTTGTTCGGCAGAAGTTTCTGCACGATCAACCAATTCAACCAAGGCCATGGGTGCGTTGTCGCCAACACGGTAACCCATTTTCAAAATGCGTGTGTAACCACCAGGGCGCTTGGCAAAACGTGGGCCCAGATCGGCAAACAATTTGACCACGCTGTCGCGGTCACGCAGGCGGTTGAAGGCCAAACGTTTATTCGACAGATTGTCTTCTTTGGCCAAAGTGATCATCGGTTCAATGACGCGACGCAACTCTTTGGCTTTGGGGAGTGTTGTTTTGATGACTTCGTGCTCGATGAGCGAGTTCATCATGTTGCGCAACATTGCGAGACGGTGCTCGCTGGTGCGGTTCAATTTACGGAGGCCGTGTCCGTGACGCATGGTGCTTACCTTTCTTTATTAAACAGGCAGCCGTATCAGGTACTGCCCGTGCACACACCGGAGTTATCCGGGAACTTGATCTTAACGCTTGTCCAGACCTGCTGGAGGCCAGGCTTCGAGCTTCATGCCCAAAGTCAGACCACGGGAAGCGAGAACTTCCTTGATCTCATTGAGAGATTTACGACCCAGGTTAGGGGTCTTGAGCAATTCGTTTTCGGTTCGCTGAATCAGATCGCCGATGTAGTAAATGTTTTCTGCTTTGAGGCAATTGGCAGAACGAACAGTGAGTTCGAGCTCATCCACAGGACGCAACAAAATCGGATCGAAACTACTCGTGCCACCACGTTGAGCAGGCTCGTTGAAGGCAGACAACTCGCTGCCTTCAAGCTGTGCAAACACAGCTAATTGCTCAACCAGAATTTTGGCAGAGGAGCGGACGGCGTCTTCTGCCGTGATCGCGCCGTTGGTTTCGATTTCGATGACCAACTTATCAAGATCGGTACGCTGTTCAACACGCGCACTTTCAACGATGTAGCTGACGCGCTTGACCGGTGAAAAGGAAGCATCAAGAACAATACGACCCAAGGCTTTGGTTGGCTCGTCGGCAAAACGACGCATGCTGCCTGGCACATAACCACGGCCCTTTTCGACCTTGATCTGCATGTCCAGTTTGCCGCCATGCGACAAGTTGGCAATGATGTGCTCGGGGTTGATGATTTCGACGTCGTGCGGCGTCTGGATGTCAGCGGCAGTCACGGCGCCTTCGCCATCTTTGCGCAAACTCAAGGTAACTTCGTCGCGATTGTGCAACTTGAAAACCACGCCTTTGAGGTTCAGCAAGATGTTAACGACGTCTTCTTGAACACCGTCAATGGAAGAGTACTCATGCACGACACCGGCAATGGTCACTTCTGTGGCGGAGTAACCCACCATGGAAGACAACAAAACGCGACGCAATGCATTGCCGAGTGTGTGGCCATAACCACGCTCAAACGGCTCCAAAGTAACTTTCGCACGGTTAGGTGCAAGTTGTTCAACTTGGATGGCTTTGGGTTTCAACAGATTGGTTTGCATTCAGACTTCCTCTCAATACCCCCGGTTCGTTACACCGGTAAGGCAGATGAAGCACCCGACACACAATGCCTTGTGTACCGGGAACGATTGAAACAACGAATTAACGTGAATACAGTTCGACGATCAACGATTCGTTGATGTCAGCAGCGAATTCATCGCGATCAGGCACCTTCTTGAAGGTTCCTTCTGCCTTGTCGGCATTGACTTCAACCCAAGCAGGCATGCCCACTTGAAGCGCCAATTGCAAAGCCTCGACCACACGGTTTTGCTTTTTGGACTTTTCGCGAACAGCGATCATGTCACCAGCCTTGACCAGGTAGGAAGGGATGTTGACAGACTGACCGTTCACCGTGATGGCTTTGTGAGAAACCATCTGACGTGCTTCAGCGCGGGTCGAGCCGAAGCCCATACGGTAAACCACATTGTCGAGACGGCATTCCAGCAAACCCAACAAATTGGAGCCTGTATTGCCCTTGCGGCGATCTGCTTCAGCAAAATAGCGTCGGAACTGCTTTTCGAGCACGCCGTACATGCGCTTGACTTTCTGCTTTTCACGCAACTGCAGACCGTAATCAGAGGTGCGCTGACCTGATGTACGACCGTGTTGGCCTGGCTTGGTGTCAAATTTGGACTTGTCCGCGATCGAGCGACGTGCGCTCTTGAGGAACAAGTCAGTGCCTTCACGGCGGGAGAGTTTGGCCTTGGGGCCGAGATAGCGTGCCACTTGATTTTCCTTTATGCAACTACCGCATCAGAAATGCGGGAGCCAGGCGATGCAAGCATTGCCTGGCGGTGGGCTTGGTTTGAATTAGATACGACGACGCTTTTGAGGGCGGCAGCCGTTGTGCGGAACAGGCGTCACATCCGCAATGGATGTGATGCGGATGCCCAACGCACCCAAAGCGCGAACCGATGACTCGCGACCAGGGCCGGGGCCCTTGATTTCGACGTCGAGGTTCTTGATGCCTTGTTCTTGAGCCGCACGACCTGCAACTTCTGAAGCAACCTGGGCAGCAAAGGGTGTCGATTTACGCGAACCCTTGAAACCCTGGCCACCCGAAGAAGCCCACGCCAAGGCATTGCCCTGTCTGTCGGTGATCGTGATGATGGTGTTGTTGAAAGACGCGTGAACGTGTGCAATTCCGTCAGCAATGTTCTTGCGGACTTTTTTGCGTACACGTTGTGATGCGCTGTTTGATTGTGCTTTAGCCATGGTGGTCTCTCAATCCTGCTTATTTCTTCAGAGCCGCTGCACCTTTGCGCGGACCCTTGCGAGTGCGTGCATTGGTACGGGTACGCTGACCGCGCATGGGCAAACCGCGACGGTGACGGAAACCACGGTAGCAACCAATGTCCATCAAACGCTTGATGTTCATGGTTGTTTCGCGGCGCAGGTCACCTTCAATGGTGAAAACTGCGATTTGGTCGCGAATTTTTTCGAGATCCGCGTCCGTCAGATCTTTGATCTTTTTGGAATATGCGATGCCAGATGCCTCGCAAATTTGTCGTGCGCGAGTGCGTCCAATACCGAAAATGGCTGTCAAGCCAATTTCAGCATGTTTATGCGGCGGAATGTTGATGCCAGCGATACGTGCCATTTTCGTCCTCTAATACTAATTCAATCAGCCTTGACGCTGCTTGTGACGTGGATCTGTGCAGATCACACGAACAACGCCTTTACGGCGAATGACTTTGCAGTTGCGGCAAATTTTCTTCACCGAAGCAGAAACTCTCATGGTTTTCTCCTAAAACTCATCGTTTACCCAGCCCTTATCAGACTGGATCAAATTTATTGGCCTTGCACAAATAACAAGGATCTCTACCCAACTCAACTTCGTCCCAACAACACCGCATCATGTTTTTTGCATCAGAGGGAAACAAGCCCCATCTGTTTGCTCAAGACTTGAAACTGGCCTTCTTCAAAAGAGAATCGTATTGTTGCGACATCAAATAATTTTGTACCTGTGCCATGAAATCCATGGTCACAACCACAATGATCAGCAGCGATGTTCCGCCAAAGTAAAACGGAACATTGTATTTGAGAATCAAAAATTCAGGCAGCAAACACACGAATGTGATGTACGCGGCTCCCACTGCGGTCAAACGCAACAAAATCTTGTCGATGTACTTGGCAGTTTGATCACCCGGACGGATGCCAGGAATGAAAGCACCGCTTTTCTTCAGGTTGTCTGCAGTTTCACGGCTGTTGAAAACCAGCGCTGTGTAAAAGAAGCAGAAGAAAATGATGGCCGCAGCGTAAAACATCACATACACAGGTTGTCCAGGTGCCAATGCGTTGGCCACATCCTTGAAAAACCGAACTACAAAGCTTTCAGATGAGCCCGAACTGAACCAACCAATCAAGGTGGCCGGCAAAAGAATGATCGAAGACGCAAAGATGGGCGGAATCACGCCAGCCATGTTCAGCTTTAGCGGCAAGTGCGAGGATTGGCCACCGTAAACTTTGTTGCCCACCTGACGGCGTGCGTAATTGACCAGTATTTTGCGCTGACCCCGTTCAACAAAGACCACGAAGTAGGTCACAAGGGCCACGACCACGATGATCAAAATTGAAATAAATGGGTTCATGGCGCCTGTACGGACAAGTTCAAACAAGCCCCCCAGAGCACTTGGCAAGCCAGCAGCGATACCGGCAAAGATCAGTATAGAAATTCCATTGCCCAAACCGCGCTCAGTGATCTGTTCACCCAGCCACATCAGGAACATGGTGCCCGCAGTCAGGCTGACCATAGCGGTCATGCGAAAACCCATGCCCGGGTTGATCACCAACCCTGCCGAAGCTTCCAATGCAACCGCAATACCCAGCGACTGAAACACGGCCAAAGCCAATGCACCCAGGCGTGTGTACTGTGTAATTTTGCGTCGACCTGATTCGCCCTCTTTCTTCATCTGCTCGAAGGCGGGGACGACGTAGGTCAAGAGTTGCATCACGATGGAAGCAGAAATGTACGGCATGATGCCCAAGGCAAACACGGTAAATCTCGACAGGGCGCCACCCGAGAACATGTTGAACAAGCTCAGGATGCCGCCTTGCTGGCCATTGAACAATTGCTTGAGTTGTTCCGGATCAATGCCTGGAACCGGGATGTGCGCACCAACGCGGTAAACCACCAACGCGAGCAACAAAAAGATAAGCCGGCGACGAAGGTCACCGAACTTGTCTCCTTTGGCTGTCTGATGTGCGCTGGTTACCACGTTGTATCTCGTCTATCTGTGAATTCAGGCTACGGAGCCACCAGCAGCTTCAATCGCTGCTTTGGCACCCGCAGTCGCGACTATGCCAGTCAGTTTGACCGCTTTGGCAAGTTCACCAGACTTGATCACTTTGACCACTTTGGCCCTTTGCGACACCAGACCGGCTTGCTTCAATGTCAGAACATCCACTTCGGCCAAGTCAAGGCGTGCCAGGCTTGTCAGCGTGATTTCAGCGTTGTACTTGAGCAAGTGTGATTTAAAGCCACGCTTGGGGAGACGGCGCTGCAAAGGCATTTGACCGCCTTCGAAGCCCACCTTGTGGTAACCACCTGAGCGGGATTTCTGGCCTTTGTGACCACGGCCGGCGGTTTTACCCAAACCTGAACCGATTCCACGACCGACTCGGCGGGGTGCGTGCTTGGAGCCTTCTGCGGGCTTGATGCTATTGAGTTCCATCATCGGCCTCTTAGAGAACTTTGACCAGGTAGCTGATCTTGTTGATCATGCCGCGCACTGCAGGTGTGTCTTCCAGTTCACTCACAGAGTTAACCTTGCGAAGACCCAGACCACGAACAGTGGCGCGGTGCGAAACTTTGGTGCCAATCGGGCTGCGAACCAATTGGACTTTCACGGTTGATTGTGTCGTCATGTTGGATCTCCGGTTCAGCCGAACAGCTCTTCAACGGACTTGCCACGCTTGGCGGCAACGTTGGAGGCTGTGGTGCAATTGGACAATGCGTCCAGAGTGGCACGAACCATGTTGTAGGGGTTGGACGAACCATGGCTCTTGGCCACGATATCGGTGATACCCACTACTTCAAACACAGCGCGCATTGGACCACCCGCGATGATGCCGGTACCCTTGGGTGCTGGCGCCATCATGACGCGTGCAGCACCGTGGTGCCCGTGCACTGCGTGGTGAATGGTCCCGTTCTTGAGGTGGACTTTGGCCAAGTTGCGACGGGCTTCTTCCATCGCCTTTTGCACAGCTGCTGGCACTTCTTTCGACTTGCCCTTGCCCATGCCCACTTTGCCATCACCGTCACCGACCACTGTCAATGCGGCGAAACCGAGAATACGGCCACCCTTGACCACCTTGGTCACGCGGTTGACCGCGATCATCTTTTCGCGGAGACCGTCTTCAGGACCGTCACTCTGCGGTTTTGCTGTAAATTTAGCCATTTGTATCTCCGATCCGTTTAGAACTGCAGACCTGCTTCACGGGCTGCTTCGGCCAAAGCCTTGACACGACCGTGGTAAGCGAAACCTGCGCGGTCGAAGGCGACCTTCTCAACGCCAGCAGCTTTTGCTTTTTCAGCAATCCGCTTGCCAATGACTGCGGCTGCGGCGGCATTGCCACCTTTGCCTGTCGCGCCCAAAACCGTGCGCACTTCGGCTTCTGCTGTAGAAGCAGTGGCCAGCACTTTTGTACCGCAACCAGAGATAACGCTGGCGTAGATATGCAGGTTGGTCCGGTTCACGGTCAGACGGGCCACGCCTTGCTGTGCAATGCGAATGCGCGTTTGACGTGCACGACGGAGACGCTGCTCTTTCTTGGTCAACATGATGCAGCTCCTTATTTCTTCTTGGTCTCTTTGATCGTGATCTTCTCATCCGAATAACGGATGCCCTTGCCCTTGTAAGGCTCAGGAGGACGAACAGCACGGATCTCAGCAGCAATTTGGCCAACACGTTGACGGTCGGCACCTTTGATCACGATTTCAGTCGCGGTCGGGGTAGCCACCGTGATGCCAGCGGGCATCTCGATGTTGACAGGGTGTGAATAACCAACGGCCAGGTTCAGTTTGGTACCAGACGCAGCCGCCTTGTAACCCACACCGACCAGGTTCAACTTCTTTTCGAAGCCCTTGGTCACGCCAGTCACCATGTTGTTGACCAGCTGACGCAAGGTACCACTCATGGCGTTGGCTTCACGTGAGTCATTGGCAGGGACGAAGCTCAGCTTGCCACCTTCATTGCTCACATTGACCAGCATGTTGGATGAAATGGCCAATTGACCACCCGCACCCTTCACACTGATTTGATCTTGTTTGATCGACACATCCACACCAGCGGGGATGGTCACAGGCATTTTTCCTACTCGGGACATTCAGTCTCTCCTGCCTTTAAGCGACATAGCAAAGCACTTCGCCGCCGACACCGGCTGCGCGCGCTTTGCGGTCGGTCATCACACCTTGGGGTGTGGTGACAATGGCGACACCCAAGCCGTTTTGGACTTGCGGTATGGCGTCACGGCCTTTGTACACGCGCAGGCCAGGACGGCTCACACGCTCAATACGCTCGATCACTGGGCGACCGGCATAGTACTTCAGGGCGATATCGAGAACAGACTTGCCGTCCTCGGTTTTGACTTGGAAGCCGTCAATGTAGCCTTCATCTTTCAGCACTTGAGCGATGGCCACCTTCACTTTGGAAGATGGAACCAACACATTGGCTTTTGAAACCATTTGTGCGTTACGGATGCGGGTCAACAGATCGGCAATAGGATCACTCATGCTCATGTTGTTATCTCCTGCCGATTACCAGCTGGCCTTGGTCACGCCCGGAATGTTGCCTGCGAAGGCTAATTCACGGATCTTGGCGCGACCCAGACCAAATTGACGGAACGTACCACGTGGACGACCGGTGATTGCACAGCGGTTGCGTTGGCGGGTCGGGTTGGCGTTGCGCGGGAGCTTTTGCAAACCCATACGGGCAGCAGCACGCTCATCATCGCTGCGCTTGGCATCGTTGGCGATGGCTTTAAATTCCGCGTATTTTTTCGCGTACTTTGCTGCCAGTTTTTCACGCTTGAGCTCTCGCTCGATCAAAGCTACTTTAGCCACGTGACACCTCAGTTCTTGAAGGGGAAGCGGAAAGCCGCCAAAAGAGCTTTGCACTCTTCGTCAGACTTGGCCGTAGTGGTAATGCTGATATTGAGTCCGCGCAAGGCATCTACCTTGTCATATTCAATCTCAGGGAAAATGATTTGTTCTTTGACGCCAATGTTGTAATTGCCGCGACCATCAAATGCACGGCCGGAGATACCACGGAAGTCACGAACGCGGGGCAGGGCCACGGTCACGAAACGGTCCAGGAACTCATACATCTGCACACCGCGCAAAGTCACCATGCAACCAATAGGCTGTTGCTCACGAATCTTGAATCCGGCAATCGCTTTCTTGGCCTTGGTCACAACAGGCTTTTGCCCTGCGATCTTGGTCAAGTCGCTGACTGCGTGGTCCATGACTTTCTTGTCAGCCACGGCCTCGGAGACACCCATGTTCAAGGTGATTTTGGTGATGCGAGGGACCTGCATGACCGACTTGTAGCCGAATTTGGCCACCAGGTCAGCAGCGATTTTCTCGCGGAAAAGTTTTTGCAAACGTGCCATGCTCATGCCACCTTGATTTCTTCGCCGCTGGACTTGTAGACGCGAACGCGCTTACCGTCTGCTTGCAGCTTGATGCCCACACGATCAGCCTTGCCTGCTGCGGCATTGAAAATGGCCACATTGGATTGGTGAATCGGCATGGCCTTTTCGATGATGCCGCCAGTTGTGCCCTTCATGGGGTTAGGCTTGGCGTGTTTTTTGACGATGTTCACACCTTCGATCAACAGGTGCGAATCGCTGGCGCGCAGCGAAACTTTGCCGCGCTTGCCCTTGTCACGACCTGTGATGACGATGACTTCGTCGCCTTTGCGAATCTTGTTCATGGCGCGTCCTTACAGTACTTCAGGAGCCAGGGACACGATCTTCATGAACTTCTCGGTACGCAGTTCGCGCGTGACCGGGCCGAAGATGCGGGTGCCGATAGGCTCCAACTTGGCGTTCAGCAACACAGCTGCATTGCCGTCGAATTTGATGAGGGAGCCATCGCCACGGCGGATGCCCTTGGCTGTACGGACCACCACAGCACTGTAGATCTCGCCTTTTTTGACGCGACCACGCGGAGCGGCTTCCTTGATGCTCACCTTGATGACGTCGCCAACACTTGCATAGCGACGCTTAGACCCGCCGAGCACCTTAATGCACAGCACGGACTTGGCGCCGGTGTTGTCGGCCACATCCAACCGAGATTCTGTCTGGATCATTTCTTTATTCCCAACTTGTATTTCTTCCCTGCCAACCTATTGGCCGACAAGCAGAAATCAGTCTTGGACCCGTCATTCACGCTGCGAACCACTCGCAACACTTCAGATTGGGCAGATACTTACGCCTTTTGCAAAGCGAAGCCCTCGATTATGTCTGAAAAAATGGGCCTGCGCAACAAGTTGGAGAAATATTTTGCCGTGACGGCGTCAGGGGCACCGCCCATAGCCATCGGCCAAAGCTTCGAAGGCCGCCAAAGCCGGGTCAATCCCCAACTCCTCATTCAGGATGCGGGCAACCCTTGGGGCCAGTGTTTTGGCCAATGCCGCATCCAGAAAAAGGCACCTGGAGCGGCGGGCCAACACATCCTCCACGCTGCGGGCGTATTCATGGCGGGCGGCAAACCGCACCATGGCCTCGGTCAAACCTGGGGCCAATTCAATATCTGCACCCGGCAGCGCGCAGAGCCAGCTTTGCTCAGATCCGTACAAATGCAAGCCGGCTGGCTGATTTAGCCCGACAAGCTCAGCACCTGCTTGCGGCGCCCCCACCAATTTGTAATTTTTAGCCTGCGACCGAATGGGCGGTTTCAACCCGGCCAAACTTCTGGCCTGGCCCAATGCATCTTCAGCCATGGCACTGTAAGTGGTCCACTTTCCGCCCGTCACAGTCACCAGGCCGGATGCCGAGACTTCAACTTGGTGCTCTCGGCTGACCTTTTGGGTAGCGCCGTTTTGAGCGGCAGATGAGGCCACAGGCCTGGCCAAGGGACGAAGCCCGGCCCAGGCGCTCAAGACATCCTGGCGCCTTGGAGTTCTTGCCAAATAGCGCCCTGCTTCTTGCAGGATCCAGTCCACCTCTTCGCTTGCCGGACGGGGTTCTGTGGGCGCATCTTCGCGCCCGGTATCTGTGGTGCCCAGCAACACCTTGCCCAGCCATGGCACGGCAAACAGTACGCGGCCATCGGCTGTTTTAGGCACCAGCAGCGCTTTGTCACCAGGCCAAAAAGACGCATCGACCACCAAATGCACGCCCTGGCTGGGCGACACCAAGGCAGGCAAGTCCTGACCCAGCTGTCGGCCATCGGCCTGGCGCAAGCCATCCACCCAGACACCCGTGGCGTTGACCACGCATTGCGCCCGCAGCTCGAAATCAAGGCCACGCTCCGCATCCCGCGCCTGCACCCCCGCCACCCGCTTGCCCTCATAGATCAAGCCCTGAACAGACACATGGTTGACCACGCAAGCGCCTTCGCGGGCTGCCGTTCGGGCCAGCGCCACCGCCAGACGGGCATCGTCAAATTGACCGTCCCAATATTGGACACCGCCACGCAAGCCCTCTGTACGGATGCCGGCAATTGCCTCACGGGTTGACTGCACATCCAAGAATCGGGTTTTGCCCAGGCTGGCCGATGCCGCCAGCCACTCATACAGTTTGAGCCCCGCCCCATAAAAAGCCTGCTCTCCCCATCGGTAAGCGGGCATGACAAAGGCCAGCGGTTGGGCCAGATGGGGCGCACGCTCCAACAACGCCCGGCGTTCGTGCAGCGCCTCTCGTACCAAAGGCCAATGGCCTTGCGCCAAATAACGCACGCCACCATGCACCAGCTTGGTCGACCGTGAGGACGTTCCCTGGGCCAGGTCATTGGCCTCCAAAAGCGCCACCGTCAAGCCTTCACGGGCAGCCTGCAAAGCCACCCCCAAGCCCGTGGCGCCACCGCCCACCACCAACAAATCCCAAATTTTGGGCGCTACCAGCTGCGCCAGCAGGTCTTCTCGCCGAGTGGGCAAAGGGGCAGGCCCCATTTCTACAGGCTTGTCCATCACATCAGTTCCTGGCCCAAGACCGTGATCGGCTCACCGCCTCGCGCCAACGGGCACTGAATTGCTGCCGTTGCGCCGCGCCCCATTCGGGCTCAAAGCGGCATTCCTCTTGCCACAGTGCCGATATTTCTTCTGCCCCAGACCAAAACCCGGTGGCCAAGCCGGCCAAAGACGCCGCACCCAAGGCGGTCGTTTCAGTCACGCGGCTGCGCACCACAGGCACCCCCAACACATTGGCCTGAATCTGCATCAGCAAATTGTTGCGACTGGCACCCCCGTCCACCCGCAGCTCGCTCAGCGCCAGCCCGCTGTCGGCGGCCATGGCGTGAAAGACATCGGCGGTTTGCAAAGCGATCGCCTCCAAAGCCGCGCGCGCAATGTGAGCACGGCCTGTGCCCCGGGTCATGCCTACCAGCGTCCCTCGGGCTTGCCCGTCCCAATCGGGGGCCCCCAGGCCCGCAAAAGCAGGCACCAAAAACACATCGCCCGTATCGGGCACGCTGGCAGCCAGCGCTTCGACATCGGCGGCACGGTCAATGATCTGCAAACCGTCGCGCAACCACTGCACGGTTGCGCCCGCCATGAACACCGAACCCTCCAGCGCATAGGCCATGGGATGTTTTGAGCTTGCGGGTCCTTGCCAGGCCACCGTGCTGAGCAATTTGTGGCGGCTCGCCACAGGCTGATTGCCGGTGTTCATGAGCATGAAGCACCCCGTGCCATACGTGTTTTTGGCCATGCCCGGTGCAAAACAGGCCTGCCCGAACAAGGCCGCCTGCTGATCACCCGCCCAGCCTGCTATCGGCACAGAAGCCCCCAGCCAATGGGCATCGGTCTCGGCCACGATGCCGCACGAAGGCAGCACCTGAGGCAACACGGCGGCAGGGATCTTCAGCAGCGCCAGCAATTCAGGGTCCCAGGCGCCCGTTTTCAGATTGAACAACAGGGTGCGTGAAGCGTTGCTGGCGTCGGTGGCATGCACACGCCCGCCGGTGAGTTGCCAGACCAGCCAGCTGTCGATGGTGCCAAAGGCCAACTCGCCTTGCTCGGCACGCGCCCGAGCGCCCGGCACATGGTCCAGCAACCACGCCAGTTTGGTGCCTGAAAAATAAGCGTCCAGCACCAAACCTGTCTTGCGGGCGATCTTGGGGCCATGGCCTGCGGCACGCAAGCCATCGCAAAACACGGCTGTGCGCCTGTCCTGCCAGACGATGGCGGGCGCGACAGGCTCACCGGTCGCCCGGTCCCACAGCACCGTGGTTTCGCGCTGGTTGGTGATGCCCATGGCGCGCAACTGGCTGGCCTGAATGTTGGCTTGCGCCATGGCTTGCTGCATCACAGCCAGTTGGCTTTGCCAGATCTCGCGGGCGTCATGCTCCACCCAACCGGGTTGGGGGAAATGCTGGGCAAACTCGCGTTGCGCCATGGCCAACACCTGGCCGGCACGGTCAAACACCACCGCCCGTGAGCTGGTCGTGCCTTGGTCGATTGAAAGGATGTAGTCCATGCGCCAAGACTACCGCAAAGCGGTGCTCACAAACAGCGACAATTCCCCGATTGACCTTTTCATCCA
>CAIZSE010000179.1 GCA_903935585.1 uncultured Burkholderiales bacterium
CATCAACATGGACTTGTTGGCCAATTGCAGCCAGACGGTACCGGCTTTGCGGTCTTCCAGACGGATCGCGCCTGTGGTCGTGGCCACAGGGTGCATGCGGTAACGGAATCCCTTGCCATGCAAATAAAAGTAGCCTGGCTGAGAAGCATCTGCCTCCATGCGCACACTCGCGCCCAACTCGCAGGGCAAGTGGCCTTTGTGCACGCGATCAGCGATGGCCAGTTCATCCGGGCCCATCGTGGCTTCAGATTCGGCCTTGGGGGCTTCCTGGGTTTTCGCTGTTTTGCCAGTCTTGGCCGCAGCCGGCTTGGACTTTGCCTGTGTTGTCTTGGAAGAACCCGGGGGATTTTGCGACCAGGCGGGCACAGCCAGACCAGCAAGCATCCAGAGGATGATCATCTTTTGCATGTTGTTCCGTTCCGTTGAATGGGCTTCATCATGAAACAAGCCGCGCGTTGTTGCCAGAGTCTGTCAAAAATAACTGAATTTCTTGAGGCAAAGAGCGACCTGTCTGGTGCGCGCGCTCAATCAATTGCCAAAAAAACCGGTAACTGGCCCGGTCATGCAACTGACCACCCTGGCTGATAGGCGCCCAGTTGGCCGCCTGCGCGGCCAAAATGATCTCGCTGGCTTGCTCAATTTGCGCTTCGCTGGGGGCCATGGCCTCCAGAATCGGGCGTATCTGGTCGGGGTGGATGCTCCACATGCGGGTGTAGCCCAGCTCACGTGCCGCTTTCAGGGCAGCCATGCGGATGGCGTCAGGGTTTTTGAATTCGGTGACCACACAGTGCGACGGCACTTTGCCGTGTGCGTGGCAGGCGCTGGCGATTTCGAGCTTGGCACGCAGCACCAACGGGTGCGTGAACTGCCCCTCGATGCCCATGCCGTCTGCCGGTATCGCGCCGCCATGGGCAGAGACAAAATCCATCAGGCCAAAGCTGATTGACTGCACGCGGGGGTGGGCGGCGATGTCAAAGGCACGGTGCACGGCTGCGGGCGACTCGATCAGCACATGCAGAGGCAGATCCGGGACACCGGCGGCCAGCAGGGCGGCCTGGGCGCGGTCGACATCGGCCACGGCTTCGACTTTGGGCACCATGATGTGCGTCAAAACCCGGCCGCAACGGCCTGCGATGTAGGCCATGTCGGCTTCAAAACTGGGGTGGTCAACAGGGTGAACGCGCACCGCAATGCGCGCATCCGGTCTTTTAGCGGTTGTGGCAAGTGCCATCTCGGTGACCAATACCGCGTGTTCGGCTTCGCCACCGACCGGAGCGCCGTCTTCGCAGTCCAGGGTGACATCAAAGACGCAAGTGCCGAATTCTTGCGCCATCTCGGCCTGCAGTTGCAGGCTTTTGCGCATCCTCGCTTCGACACCGCTGTAATGGTCACACACCGGCAGCGAGACGCTACCGGCTTGTGCACCCAACAGGACGTTGCGAGGATGACTCACTTTGATTTCTCTGCCTGAATCAGATCAGGTGAGCGACGCCAGCTTGCTCGTCTGTCAGTTCTTTCAGGGTCTTGTCGATGCAAGCCTGGCTGAAAGCGTCGATGTCCAGACCTTCAACGACTTTGTATTCGCCGTTTTCGCACGTCACGGGGAAACCGAACATGACATCTTTGGGAATGCCGTACCAGCCTTGTGAAGCAATTCCCATGGTGACCCACTTGCCGTTGGTGCCCAGGGCCCAATCGCGCATGTGGTCAATGGCGGCGTTGGCAGCCGATGCAGCCGAGGACAGACCACGGGCTTCGATGATGGCCGCGCCGCGCTTGCCGACGGTGGGCAAAAACACGGTTTCGTTCCAAACCTGGTCGTTGATCATGGCCTTGACCGACTCGCCCTTGATGGTGGCGAAACGGTAGTCGGCGTACATGGTGGGCGAGTGGTTGCCCCAGACGCACAGTTTTTCGATGTCGGCCACGGCTTTGCCGGTTTTGGCAGCGATCTGCGAAGCAGCCCGGTTGTGGTCCAGACGCAGCATGGCGGTGAAGTTGCCGGGTTTCAGATCCGGCGCAGCCTTCATGGCGATGTAGGCATTGGTGTTGGCGGGGTTGCCGACAACCAGCACTTTGACGTTGCGCGAAGCCACAGCGTTCAGGGCTTTGCCCTGAGCCGTGAAGATGGCACCGTTGATGGCCAGCAGTTCAGCGCGTTCCATGCCGGGGCCGCGTGGGCGCGAACCGACCAGCAAGGCGTAGTCAGCGTCCTTGAAAGCGGTCATCGGGTCGCCATGGGCTTCCATGCCGACCAACAATGGGAATGCGCAGTCTTCAAGCTCCATCATCACGCCCTTGAGCGCTTTTTGAGGGCCTTCGACGGGCACTTCGAGCAATTGCAGAATGACGGGCTGGTCTTTGCCCAGCATTTCGCCGGAGGCGATGCGAAACAACAATGCGTAACCGATTTGACCTGCTGCGCCGGTGACGGCAACGCGGACGGGCTTTTTGCTCATGGTGGAAACTCCAGAAGTATTGAAAACAAGGGTTGCAGTCCTTGGCTGACAACTTGTCAGCAGGTCTGTCCGGCGCACCGGACCAGGCTGCGCGCTCACACGGATGGGCACGAAACGCTGGCAAACAGTCGGCGAGTGTACCCTCGAAAACCCTGATCCGTCAATTTGTCTTATGTCTTATATAAGATAAGATCTCCCCCCTGACGCGCAACTGACCCGCTCGTCAAACTCAACCCATGAACAACATCTCCCCATTGGCCGACAACAGTTTTTCTGCAGCCAACACGTCCGTGCCTACGCCTGCTTTCAGCCCGCTGTACCAGCAAATCAAAAGCCTGATTCTGCAAAACCTGCAGTCCGGTGAATGGAAGCCCGGCGAGTCCATCCCCAGCGAAATGGAGCTGGCTGCACGCTACCGGGTCAGCCAGGGCACGGTCAGGAAAGCCATCGACGAGCTGGCCAGCGACCACCTGCTTGTGCGCAGACAAGGCAAAGGCACGTTTGTCGCCACGCATGCCGAGCACCATGTGCAGTACAGATTTCTGAAATTGGTACCGGACAATGGCAATTTGGACACGGAAGGGCCCGCCCAACGTGACATCGTGGACTGCAAACGCTTGCGTGCCACAGCCGACATCGCCCGCACATTGGCATTGAGGACGGGCGATACCGTTTTACAGGTCAGGCGCGTGCTGTCCTTTGCGGGTGTGCCCACTATTTTGGAAGACTTGTGGTTGCCCGGCGCCCCCTTCAAAGGCCTGACTTCCGAGCGTCTGGCCGGTTACCAAGGCGCCATGTACGCTCTTTTTGAAACCGAATTTGGCGTGCGAATGGTTCGCGCTGACGAAAAAATCCGCGCCGTGCTGCCTGATGAGACCCAAAGCCAATTGCTAAAGCTCGCCGCAGGAACCCCTTTGCTGAGTGTGGAGCGCGTTGCCTATACCTACAACGACACCCCCATGGAGCTGCGGCGCGGCTTGTACCGCACCGAAAGTCACCACTATCACAACGCTTTGAGTTGACCCGACAAGGGGGATTGAAAAATCTCCCTGCACCCCCCGTGTGCAATGCTCATGTCAGTTTGCTGCGTTGCAATAGAATTCACCGGCTTGCCATTCAGATGACGAACGCGTTACACCCAGAAAGTACACACATGACTGAACTCGCCCGAAAGCGGCCTGAATTCCGCAACATCAATGCCTTGACAGACTTGCCGTCTTACCGCTTGCCAGCGGCAGGCATCGTCTCCATCTTGCACCGCATCAGCGGTTTCCTGATGTTTTTGCTCATGCCACTCATCATCTGGCTGTTTGACAGCTCCATCACCTCCGAGATTTCTTACGCCAAACTCTCTGCCGCTTTCAACGTCGGCCTGGGCTTTGTGCCTGGCTGGTTCATGAAATTGGTCGCATTGGCACTGATCTGGGCCTATTTGCACCATTTCATTGCGGGTCTGCGCCATTTGTACATGGACATTTGCCACGCTGTCACCAAAGAATTCGGCAAATCTTCTGCCATCGTCACACTGGTTCTGAGCATCGGCCTGACCGCAGTGCTCGGTGCCAAGCTGTTTGGTCTGTACTGATCAGCCCCCCACAAGAAACAAGGAAACTGACTTATGTCCGTGAATTACGGCTCCAAACGCATCGTGACCGGTGCTGGTTATGGCTTTCGTGACTGGCTCGCCCAACGCGTGACCGCCAGCCTGATGGCTCTGTTTACCCTGATCCTGCTGGCTCAGGTCATCTTCACAGCCGGCCCCATCGGCTACGAGGAATGGGCGGGTATTTTTGCCTCCCAATGGATGAAGGTCCTGACTTTCTCCGTCATTCTTTCCTTGCTGTACCACGTCTGGGTGGGCATGCGTGACATCTGGATGGATTACGTCAAACCCTTGGCCGTGCGCCTCGTTTTGCACGTTTTCACCCTGGTCTGGCTGGTCAGCTGTGCAGGCTGGGCCGTTCAGTCGCTCTGGCGCCTGTGAAACATCCGAGATCGTTTGTCATTGCATTGAACTCACCCCAACTTAGATAAACCATGAGCTATACCAAAGACAAAATCACCACCCGCAAGTTCGATGTCGTGATCGTCGGCGCCGGTGGTTCGGGCATGCGCGCATCGCTGCAACTGGCCCGCGCCGGCCTGAATGTGGCCGTGCTGTCCAAAGTGTTTCCCACCCGTTCGCACACCGTGGCGGCCCAAGGTGGCATCGGCGCTTCGCTGGGCAACATGTCCGACGACAACTGGCATTACCACTTTTACGACACCATCAAGGGTTCGGACTGGCTTGGCGATCAGGATGC
>CAIZSE010000180.1 GCA_903935585.1 uncultured Burkholderiales bacterium
CAAGGGTTCGGTGAACGATGTGCGCTCAAAAACCCGCGCTTGCGAAGCGTTGGCTACCAAGATCCAATGTTTTTGAGCCATGCCCGAATCCTTATTCTCAATGTCAACAGATCCTGAATTTTTGAGTCAGTCAGTGCGGGGGTCAATTGATCTGTCGGTGTAGACCGTATGGCGCAAAGCTTGCGCACATGCGTCGAGGTTGATCGTCATCAAGCCTTTTTTGCACCAGAAATGCGTCAATGCAAGGCAGTCAAAGAGCGCCCCTGAAACACTCACCTGGTCGCACACGCCGAATCTTAAAAACCGCCACTGTGCCCACCGTGATGTCCCACACCCCTGCGTCGCCCGAATGCGTTTTCATGGCCCAGAACCTCACCAAGGTCTATGGCGAAGGTGCTGCTGCGGTTCAGGCACTGCGCGGGGTGAACCTGCGCATCACACAAGGTGAGTTTGTGGTGTTGCTGGGTGCTTCAGGCAGCGGCAAATCCACCTTGCTGAACATTCTGGGCGGGCTGGACAATGCCACGGCAGGCACAGCCCAATGGTTTCACCAAGGCGAAACGCACGCGCTAACAGATGCCAGCGATGCCGAACTCACCCGCTACCGACGCGAGCATGTGGGCTTTGTGTTCCAGTTTTACAACCTGATCCCCAGCCTGACGGCGCTGGAGAACGTGGCGCTGGTCACCGACATTGCGCAAGACCCCATGCGACCTGACGACGCTTTGGCCCTGGTCGGTCTGTCGGACCGCATGAACCATTTTGTGTCGCAACTCTCGGGCGGTGAACAGCAACGCGTGGCGATTGCCCGCGCCATCGCGAAACGCCCGCAAGTGCTGCTTTGCGACGAGCCGACCGGCGCACTCGACTGTGCCACCGGCATCGTGGTGCTGCAAGCCATCGAAAAAGTCAACCGCGAGCTGGGCACCACCACCGTGGTCATCACCCACAACGCACCCATTGCCGGCATGGCCGACCGCGTGATGCGCATGGCCGATGGCCGCATCGTCGACATCCAGGTGAACCCCCACAAAGTGGCAGCGGCCACCCTGAGCTGGTGATCTGTCCATGAAAGCCCTGCACACCAAACTCTGGCGCGACCTGCAACGCTTGTGGGCGCAGGTGCTCACCATCGCCGTGGTGGTGGCCATCGGTGTAGCGGGTTTTGTGGGCATGTTTTCGGTGCATGAATCGCTCAAGGGTTCACGCGACAGTTTTTACCGCGACAACCGCCTGGCCGATGTGTTCAGTCATGTCAAACGTGCGCCAGTGGTCCTGCGCGACCAACTGGCCGCCATCGAAGGGGTGGCCGAAGTCCAGCTCAGTGTGGTGATGGACGCGCAAATCGCCCTGCCCGATGCACAGGCCCCGGTCACGGGCCGCTTCATCGGTCTTGACCTGGCACGGGTGCATGGGCAACGGCAAGGCCTGAACGCCCTGACATTGCGCAGCGGCCGATGGCCAGAGCGGGGCAACACGGTGGAAGCGGTGGTCAGCGACCGTTTCGCTGTCGCCCGGCACTTGCAGCCTGGTGAGCGTGTCAACGCCATCCTGAACGGTCGGCTGCAGCAAATCCACCTGGTGGGAACGGTTGTGTCACCCGAATATGTTTTTGCCTCGCGCGGTGGCGCACCCGACGACAGGACATTTGGCATTTGGTGGATCGACCACGAACGCATGGCGCAAGCCTATGACATGCAGGGCGCCTTCAACCAGGCCGCACTGCGCCTGCACGACCCCTCTTGGCTGCAACCCGTGATTGACCAGGCCGACCGCGTTCTGGCGCACTACGGCACGCGGGGCGCCGTGGGCCGGGACAAGCAAATTTCTGCACGGATTGTGAGCGACGAACTGTCGCAACTGAAGGTCATGGGGACGGTGCTGCCCTCGATTTTTCTGGCTGTGTCGATGTTCATCCTGAACGTGGTGGTCAGCCGCCAGGTGGCCACACAGCGCAGTCAGATTGCTGCACTCAAGGCCCTGGGCTATGACGACAGGGCCATCGTCTGGCATTACCTGGGGCTGGCCATGGCCATCACGGGCTTGGGTCTGGTCAGCGGTTTGCTGATCAGCCGCTGGATCGGCCTGATGGTTTTGGACATGTACGACGAAATATTCCGCTTCAACCAATTGGCCTACGGCACCACGCCCTGGCTGGTGATCGTCGCGGCAGGCGTGGCCCTGACAGCGGCCATCCTGGGCACCTGGGGCGCCATTCGCACCGTGGTGCGGCTGAAACCAGCCGTTGCGATGCAACCCCCGTCACCCCCCTCTTACCGACAGACACTGATCGAGCGGCTGGGACTTGGCCAACACCTCAGTGCCGGCACCCTCATGGTGGTGCGCAATTTCGAGCGCCGCCCCTGGCGCTCGGTGTTCACGGTCACGGGCATCGCACTGGCTGTCGCCCTGCAAATTTCGGGCGCCTTCTGGCTGGATGCGATTGCGCACATCGTGGACATCCAGTTTCGCCAAACCCAGCGCGGCAATGTGGTGGTGAACTTTCAGCAGCCTGTGCCCCCCTCGGTGGTGCAAGACCTGAAACGCCTGCCCGGCGTGATCCACGCAGAACCCTACCGAAGCGAGGCGGTGCGCGTGCACTGGCGTGGCGTGACCGAAGACGGCAACTTGCTGGGGCTGTTGGGTAACACGCGGCTGTTGCGGCCTGTGGACGAGCAACGTGGCCCCATACAAATCCCGCCTCAGGGGATTGCCGTTTCGTGGTTACTGGCCAAAAAGCTGGGGCTCCAAGTGGGTGACCGGATCGAGGTGGAATTTCGCATGTGGCATCAGACCCGTGCCACGGTCGAGGTGGTGGACATCGTTCACACCCTGATGGGCAAGCAAGCCTTCATGGATTTTGAAACCATGAACACTTTGTCGCGCGATGGCACGGCCGCCAGTGAGGCCACGATGCAGGTCGACCCTTTGGCGATGACCAAATTTTGGGAAGCGGTCAAGCAGGCGCCCGTCATCACTGCCGTGTTCGACAAGGCCTCCTCACTCGCCGGCTTTCAAGAAACCACCTCGCGCAGCATGGGCGTTTTCAGCACCATCCTCACGCTGTTTGCCGTGGCCATGGCGGTCGGCATTGTCTACAACGCCGCACGCATCAGCCTGTCGGAGCGGGCGTGGGAGTTGGCCAGCCTGCGCGTGCTGGGCATGACACGCGCCGAAGTTTCGGTCTTGCTGCTCGGCCAACTGGGCAGTGAACTCTTGCTGGCCCTGCCCATTGGCGCGGCGACAGGTTGGGCCTTGGCGAGCGTGCTGATGCACTTGATGTCCTCCGACAACATCGACTTCCCCGTCATCATCGCGCCGTCTACTTATGCATGGGCTGTGCTCATCGTGATGGCAGCAGGTCTGCTCAGTGCCCTGCTGGTGCGCCGAAGAATTGACCGGCTTGACCTGGTGGCTGTATTGAAAGTACGCGAATGAACCCGAATCCCTCACATGTTGATTTGAAGCGCTGGGCACCTTGGGGCTTGGCTGTGCTCACCATGGCCGCCTTGGCTTTCTGGGCACTGATGCCGCGCCCACTGACTGTAGAAATCGGCACGGTCACCACGGGGCGCTTTGAACAAGCCATCGACGAAGACGGACAGTTGCGACTGAAAAACCGTTACGTCATTTCAGCGCCCATGTCTGCCGAGTTGATCAGGCCCGCGCTCAAAGTGGGCGACAGCGTTCGGGCGGGGGATGTGGTGGCCACACTGAAACCACTGGCCCCCAGCATGATTGACGAGCGCAACCGGCTGGTGTTGCAACAACGTGTCGGTCGTGACGATGCTGCACGCATGGCTGCAGCCGCCCAATTGCAACGACTGCAAACCAGCTTGGCGCAAACCGAGCTGGAATTGCAAAGGGCCCAAAAACTCGCCAGCGACAACTTCATCGCACCCGCAGCACTGGACCAGGCGGTACTGGCCAACCGCGCCGCATTGCAGGCCTTGGCGGCTGGCCAGGCGCAGTTGCGTGCCGCCGAATTCACGCTGGCCGAATCGAATGCCGCTTTGGCAAGCTCGAAACCCGCCAGCCAGGGCACACAAAACGCCTGGAGCATTCAGAGTCCGGTAGACGGCCAGGTGGTCAAGCTGCACCTGACCAGCGGTGCGCCGGTCGCGGCAGGTCAGCCCTTGCTGGAGATCGGAGACATCCAGGTGATGGAAGCGGTTGTGGATGTTTTGTCCTCCGATGCCCGGCAGCTTGCGCCTGGCGCCAAGGTGTTCGTTTCACCAGGTGTGGGTGCGCCCCTTTTGTCTGGGCAGGTCACCCGCATTGAGCCGGTGGCCTTCACCAAGGTATCGGCCCTCGGGATCGAGGAGCAACGGGTCAATGTGATCATCGAACTCGACCGCTTGCCTGAAGGGGCCCAGCGTCTGGGCGAAGGATTTCGGGTCGATGCACACATCACCCTGTCCTCTCACGAAAACGTGCTTTTGGTACCCAGTGCGGCACTGTTGCGAGAAGGCATGCACTGGCAGGTGCTGGTGCACCAAAACGGACGTGCGCGCGCCAGAAATGTCAGCATCCAAGAGCGCAATGCCGATGTGGCCTGGATCAAGCCCGATGAAACGAATGGCGTGCGGGCCGGTGATGCCGTGCTGCTCTACCCGGGGACCATCACGGATGGTCAGCGCGTCAAAGTCAAACCCGGCAGGGGACAACGGTAAACGCTTGAGCGCAGCGCCAAGGGCATGCGGACAGCCCTGCGTGGACAGCGGCCCTCACCCCCCGTTGACGACACTGTGAACATGCCCGTTGTTATGCAGGCTCAGGGTGTAAGGGTGCGCACCGATTTTCAAGGATTTCAGCCTGCGGGCCGCATCGACCATGGCCCGTGCGGCAAACTGGTGCACATCAAACCGGGCTTCGAGCAACAGACCCGCATGGTGGCCGGCATCTGCACTTTCAAGACGTTCCAGCACCAGGCCTTGGTGCTCCTGCGCTGCCAACGCGCTCAGACCGTCCATCTGGAAAATCCGGCTTGACTCGCCGGCAAACAAAGGGTCGGACTCAATGAGATCGCAAACGGTCTCCCACAAAGCACCTGGCATCAACTCGACATAAACATAGCGCACCGACTGGCCATCCGGACCACTGAACTCACCCTCCAATGCCTGCTTGACGCCTGGCAGATGGCTCACCGACACGCTGTGGTGCATCTGAACCGCCGGATGCCGGTGCGCCACGCTGCGGCCTCGCGGTATCAGGACATGGAAAGCGCTGTTCATCAAGGGCAATACCCCGGGGTTCCAGCCAGCACCGTAAACAGCGGTCGCGCGGTAACGATGAGCTTGTTCCTCAAGTGCTTGGTAATGGGCCTTCAAGGCCACCCCCTCAAGACGGGCGCACTCGACCATGGGTATGCGCGATTGCAACAGGTCATGGGACACAGCGCCCACCTCCAGTGGCGGCACGCACACCAAAGCCAGGTCGACATCGGGCAAATCACGGATGTGCGTGACGCGGACAGTGTGTTGCAACCGGCCTCGCAAAAATCCCGGAAATCCAGGACGCTCCACCACACCGGCCAACTCCAACTCGGGCTCATCCAGCAAAGCCAGTGCACAGGCTCGGCCAAGTTTTCCTGGGCCAACCACCGCCACTTGCAAGCGATCTGACGGCTCCCTCAAAACGTGATTTTTGGTCACTGATGACGCGCACGCTCTTGCTTGATGCCTACATCGATGGAGCCGACCAAGGTGTTCATCTCTTGGGCCAAAATTTTGAGCACATCGTCCATCGTGACAATGCCCATCAGTTCATCCTGAAAGCCGACCACAGGAACACGGCGCACACCGTTCTCACGCATGCTGCGCATCAGGTCCAGCAAGGAATCGGCTTCGTTGGCCGTCACCACGGGCTCGGACATGATGTCCTCCAGCCTCAGGGGCTCAGGGTCCAGCCCTGTGGCCACGACCGACATCACGATGTCGCGATCGGTGACAAGGCCCCGCACTTGCCGACTGCCGTTTTCATCGTCGACCACCACCAAAGAGCCCACATGGTCTTCGCGCATGAGCTGCGCTGCAGCCACCAGACTGGTTTGTTTGTAGCCTACGGTGACTTTGCGTTTGCAAATATCGCCTGCTGTCAGTTGTTTGCCCATCATGGCTCCTTGGAAAGTGGCAACGCCCCTTGAAAATAAGGCGGTCAGAGCCATGGCCTGACCACGAAGCTCAAGAGAAAGTTTTTCCATCATGTTCTTTGATTTGCGGGGTGTCGGTGCAACAACACACGGCTCGTCATCGCCAGGGTGATTCAGGAAACAGACGGGCGGCACAGCACACAGCAACATGACCAATCGTTCGACCCCAAGCCCACTTAAGCCTTATTAAATGGGTTTGGTCATACCCCTTTTCTCATGTTCGCCATCAAGGACCCGCCCCATGAGCACCACCCAACCCATTCCCCTGCAAGTCATTTTTCGCAAGCTCAATACCTCTGATGCCGTGGAAGCTCGGGTTCGCGACAAAGTCGACAAGCTTGGGCATTTCTACCCAAGCATCAACAGCTGCCGCGTGGCCATTGAACAACTTCATCGCCATCACCAACAGGGCAACCACTTTCACGTTCGCATTGACCTGAAGGTGCCAGGGCACGAGCTGGTCGCAGGCCGGGAGCCCGACGAGAACCATGCTTATTCGGATGTGTATGTGGCTCTGCGAGATGCCTTCGATGCGATGCGACGACAACTCGAAGACCTTGTCCGGCATCAGCAAGGCCATGTCAAACACCACGAAGAAAGGCCACACGGTCACATCACCGAAATATCGCCTGACAAAACCTTTGGGCGCATTGAATCTGTGGATGGACGTTGGCTGTACTTTCACCGCAACAGCCTGATCGGTGAAGATCTGGACAAACTGCTGGTCGGCACGCCTGTTTACTATGTTGAAGGCACGGGCGATCAAGGGCCGCAGGCCAGCAGCGTGTACCCGGTCGGCAAGCACCACATCCTGGTCTGAGCTTGAGGCGTTGACCTGCCAAAGGTGTCAACCCCTTGCTTGGGCCTGAACCCAAGCAAGGGTATTTGTCAGACGATTTTCAAAAGATGGCTTTGCCCATTGGGTTTTTTCGGCAGCGTCAGTTGCAACACCCCGTTTTCGTATTTGGCAGAAGCTGCAGACTGGTCCACGCTTTCGTCGAGTGTGAAGCTGCGTGCCACGCTGCCGTAGTAGCGCTCACTGCGGATGACCTTGGCGCCCTGTTTCTCTTCTTTCTCTTTTTTCACTTCAGCGCTCAGTGAAACCTGATTGCCCTCCACAGACACTTTGATGTCTTCTTTTTTAACGCCTGGAATTTCGGCTTTGACAAAGAAATTTTTGTCATCTTCCGACAAGTCCAATCGCATTTGGGGCTCCCCCTCCATCAATCGGTACATGGGGCGCATGGCAAAGCCTTTGAAAAAATCTTCGCTGAAGGGATCACGCAGTTCATTGAAAGGGTTGAATCTTGTGAGGTTGCTCATGGTGTTTTCTCCAGTTTTAAAAAATGGGCAGCAACAGTGCTGCAAGACAATGTGGAGCGCGGTGGAATTACGCATCGCCCCAAGGCCATTTCTAAAAATAGCCCTGCGATCACTGTCTGTTCTTTTGCCGGCAACGTCTGTTCATCACCTCACAAAAAAGCCTTCAGGTTGATGTCCATCACGTTTGAAATCTTCGCCGCTGAAACGATCAACTCGCAGCGCATGTCAAACCCCAGAGGAATGAGAGGGGTGAATAGGGGGCTGAAGCACGGCCCTGTGGACCCGGTTGGGCCGAAAGATCGTCAAGCCTTTGAGTCCCTCACGCCAGGCCTGCATGAACAGTGCGCCGATCTCGTCGGCACTGGTATGGGCGGGCAGGTTCAAAGTCTTGGAGATGGCGCCGTCCACAAAGGGCTGCACAGCCGCCACCATGGCAATGTGGTGTTCAGGCCGGATTTGCAAAGCAGTCACGAACGCCGAAGGCAAGCGCAAGGCAGAAGACCCCAGACTTTGGTAAATGCGCCAGGCATGGTC
>CAIZSE010000181.1 GCA_903935585.1 uncultured Burkholderiales bacterium
GCAACGGCTTCCAAGGTAGGCAACAAGTCACGGATGTTGCTGATTTTTTTGTCGAACAACAACACGAATGGGTTGTCGAGCAAAGCGGCTTGCTTTTCTGGGTTGTTGATGAAGTAGGGTGACAAGTAGCCACGGTCAAACTGCATGCCTTCGACGATGTCGAGTTCGTTGTCCAAAGACTTGCCGTCTTCCACAGTGATCACGCCTTCTTTGCCCACTTTGTCCATGGCTTTGGCGATGATGTCGCCGATGCTGTGGTCGCTGTTGGCAGAGATCGAACCGACTTGGGCGATTTCTTTGGTCGTGGTGGTGGCCTTGGTGGCCTTCTTCAGCTCTTCGATCAGGGCCGTCACAGCCTTGTCGATGCCGCGCTTCAGATCCATTGGGTTCATGCCGGCGGCCACGTACTTCATGCCTTCGTGCACGATGGCTTGCGCCAGCACGGTGGCTGTGGTGGTGCCGTCGCCAGCGTTGTCAGAAGTCTTGGAAGCGACTTCCTTGACCATCTGGGCGCCCATGTTTTGCAACTTGTCCTTGAGTTCGATTTCCTTGGCCACGGACACACCGTCCTTGGTCACGGTAGGGGCGCCGAAAGAACGCTCCAGAACCACGTTGCGGCCTTTAGGGCCCAAAGTCACTTTGACCGCATTGGCCAAAATGTTCACGCCTTCAACCATGCGTGCGCGGGCTTCGCCGCCGAAAATTACGTCTTTTGCTGCCATTTTTAAGCTCCTAATTCGGTTTAATTTCAATCAGTTGAGGACAGAGCGAACGGGCGCTTCGCGCGTCATTCGGTCTGTCCCACAAATCACTCGACGACTGCAAACAGGACTTCTTCTTTCATGTCCAACAGCTCGTCGCCGTCGATCTTGACGGTCTGGCCGCTGTACTTGCCAAACAAAACGCGGTCGCCGACCTTGACGGTCAGGGCTTTGGTCTCGCCTTTGTCATTGGTTTTGCCGGGGCCGACGGCCAGGACTTCACCTTGGTCGGGCTTTTCAGCAGCGGAATCGGGGATCACGATGCCCGAAGCAGTTTTGGTTTCGCTTTCGACTCGTTTGACGATCACGCGATCGCCCAAAGGACGCAGTTTCATGGAATCTCCTAGATTAGAAACAAGGGTTGAAAAACAAAAGCACCGGTGAGGGTGCTGCTAAAACCTGAGGAGAGGTATTGTTAGCACTCAACTCCATCGAGTGCTAATGATAAGGGCATTTGGGCCTATTTCAAGTCCTGACTGTTTTTTTACTGGTGCGTCGGACGGTAAGTTGCGGTCTCGCCGGCATGCGCACTGCCCAGCATGTAGCCATAAACCAGGCCGGTGCTGATGTCGCTTTCAAACAGGTTGATTTTTTTGGCCAGCCGCAAAGGGCTGTTGGAGGGCAGGTGAGCACTGTTGTAAACCACGATGTGGGCGTTTTGCATCAAGTTGTCTTGCAGGTGCAAGGGGGCTGTGTGCAACCATGGAATCCGGGCGTCAATGAAAAAAGACCCCACTGTTTGATGAATGCCCATCAAATCCAGAGGGTTGGCGATCACCCTGACCTGCTCCCATTGGCCCATTTGCTCAAAGTCGGGCGGCAGGTGTTCGCAGTCATGCAGGATGCAAATCAGGGGCTTGTCAGAGGCGGCCAGCGGGGTCGGAAAGCCTTGTTGTTTGCAATACTGGTTCAGGGAAGAAGACAGGATTCGCCGATGACCGCCTTGGGTGACGAAGGCTTTGAAAACGCCGTTTTCGACCATCCGCTGGATGGTCCCCACCGACAGGCCGAGCATTTTGGCGGCCTGGCTGGTGCTGAAATAGGCTTGGTTGATCTGGGTGTTTTTCAAGGTGAATTCCTTTGGAGTGTTGCAAAAGATGCGGTTTGACGTTTTTAGTCTGTTTGAATGTTATGACCCTGCAAGTGGTTCAGGGCTTGCATGAACCGGTAGTAGCCAGGGAAAAAACCGGTAGCCGAGCCTGGGGGCAGTCGGTCTGGGCCTGTTCAGACATGGCGCAAGCCAGCCGCGCCGAACAGTGCGCTGAGTGCTGGCCAGTTCAAGGCAAAATCACCCCCATGCTGAGTTGGTTCCGTTTTTTTTCCCGTTGGCCTTTGTGGGCCCTGCACGCTCTTGGGGCCTTGGGGGGCTGGTTGGCCTGGTGTTTTTCGGTGCGTTACAGGCGCCGGTTTCTGGACAATGTGCGCCAGGCAGGCTTGGGCTGGGGCACCGTTTTGCGTGCTGTGGGGCATGCCGGGCGCATGTCGGCCGAGTTGCCGCGTTTGTGGCTGGGTGCCACGCCGCACTTTGAGTGGGCCGACGACCGCGCAGCGGTTGAGGCTTATGCCAGTGGCCAAGGCGTGCTGTTTTTGACCCCCCACATGGGCTGTTTTGAAATCACCGCCCAGGCCTTGGCCCTGCGCTTTTCTGCCCAGCACGGGCCCTTGACAGTGCTTTATCGACCCGCCCGCCATGACGGTTTGGGTGAGGTCATGAGCTTGGCGCGCCAGCGTCCAGGTCTGGAGGCTGTGCCCACCACCTTGGCTGGCGTTCGCCAGATGATCAAGGCTTTGCGCTCAGGCCGTGCCGTGGGTTTGCTGCCCGACCAGGTGCCGCCCGAGGGCATGGGCCAGTGGGCGCCTTTTTTTGGCAAACCGGCCTACACCATGACCTTGGCAGCCCGCTTGGCTTTGCAAACCGGTGCCCGGATCGTCCTGATCTGGGGCGAGCGCTTGCCCTGGGGGCGCGGTTACCGCTTGCACACGCAAGCCTTGGGGCATGAACTGCCGGCCGATCTGGACATCGCCGTGGTGCAGATCAACCAGGCCATGGAGTCGCTGATCTTGCAGTGTCCATCGCAGTACATCTGGGGTTATGCCCGCTACAAAAACCCACGGCAGGCCCCAGCCTGAAAATCCCCATGGTGAATTTGTTGATCGGTGTGTTGCGCCTTTTTGCCCGTCTGCCCCTGTCATGGGTGCGGGCGGCAGGTTATGGGCTGGGGTGGTTGCTGTGGCATTTCGCGGTCATGCGCCGCAAGATTGTGCTGGTCAATCTGCAAAAGTGCATGCCCGAGTTGCCCGAGTCCGAGCGCAAGGCTTTGGCATATCGGCATTTCATCGCATTCGGCCAGTCGGTGATGGACCGGTCCTGGCTTTGGCATGCCCCCGAGGCCTTGGTGCGTCAGCGTCTGCGCTGGGTGGGGGATGTGCAGGCTTTGAAGCAACCGGGCCCCTTGGTCATGTTTGCCCCGCACTTTGTCGGCCTCGATGCAGGCGGCATGGCTGTGTCGCTGGATGTGCCCGGGCCTGTGGCGTTCATTTTTGTCGGACAGTCACGGCCTGCAGTCGAAACCTGGGTGCGCGAGGGGCGGGAGCGTTCGGGCAATGTGCGGCCTTATTTTCGGCACCAGGGCATGCGCCAAATACTGTCGGGCATCAAAAAAGGCGAGCCCTTGCACCTGTCGCCCGACATGGATTTTGGGCGGACCGAATCGGTTTTTGTGCCCTTCATGGGGGTCGAAAATGCCGCCACTGTGCCCTCGCTGTCGCGTTTGTCCAAGGCCGTTGGCGCGCGCGTGGTGCCTGTCGTCACGCGCATGACGTCTCTGGGCTACGACATCGAGGTCCATGCGCCTTTGGATGACTTTCCCAGTGAAGACTTGGTGCAGGACACCAGCCGCATGAACCGCTTGCTGGCCGATTGGGTGCGGACCATGCCGGAACAGTATTACTGGGTGCACAAGCGCTTGAAGACCCGGCCCGAGGGCGAGGCCGGGTTTTACTGAGCCTGGGGCTTTAAAAAGTCGGCTATTTCGGTGATCACGCGTGCGGGTTGCTCGTGCAGCACCCAGTGCGTGGCGCCTTCAATCGGCACCCATTTCAAATCGGCAATGTGCGTGTCCAGCCCCTCGGTCAGGCAGGGCAGCAGGGCCACATCGTTTTGTGCCCAGAGCACCAGCGTGGGCACGTCGATGCGCAGCGCTTCGGGCGGAATCTGCACGGTGGAGACTCCCGCATCGCTTGCCGTCGCCGGGCGCAAAGGCGAAGCGCGGTAGTAATTGAGCCCGCCTTGCAGGCCGTGCTGCCAGACTTGCCGGTATTGCGCTTTGAGCTTGGGGGTGAGCCAAGGGGCGGCTTGTTCGGCAGGTTCGGTTGACCGCGCGGTCAGGGAGGTCAGCGTGTTGTCTTGTCCGGTCAAAAAACCAAACAGGCGTTCA
>CAIZSE010000182.1 GCA_903935585.1 uncultured Burkholderiales bacterium
GATCCGCTGCATGTGCGCAGCTGGGCCGCATCGTGCGCGGCTTGCCACGGCACCGATGGCCGTGCCCAGCCAGGCATGGAGTCTTTGGCCGGTGCCAATAAAGATGACATGGTCAAGAAAATGCTCGACTTCAAGGCTGGCCGCAAGCCTGCCACGATCATGCATCAGCTCGCCAAGGGCTATTCTGACGAGCAAATCGTCGCCATCGCAGGCTACTTTGCTGCACAAAAGAAATAAGGAAAACCGCCATGCAACGTCGTCATTTTTTGCAGACTGGCTCCGCTTTGGGTGCCATGGGACTGGTTTCGGGCTGTGCCACCGTGGGTGGCGGCAGCGGCCCCAAGGTGGTGGTCATTGGTGGGGGCTATTCCGGCGCCACGGCCGCCAAATACCTGCGCATGTGGTCTGAGCACAAAATCCAAGTCACACTGGTCGAGCCCAACGATGCCTTCATTTCTTGCCCCATCTCCAACTTGGTGATCGGTGGCAGCAAGACCATCGCCGACATCACCACCCCGTATGACAACCTGACCAAGCGTCATGGCGTGAAGGTGGTCAAGGACCGCGTTAACAGCATCGATGCTGACAAGCGCATCGTGAAGCTGGCTGGTGGTACCGAGTTGGCCTATGACCGCCTGATCGTCTCTGCTGGTATCGACTTCATGTGGGAAACCTTGCCTGGTATGAACAAGGGGGATGCCAAGGACAAAGTCATGCACGCCTGGAAAGCTGGCGCACAAACTGTCACCCTTCGCAAACAACTCGAAGCCATGCCGGACGGCGGCGTCTTCGCCATGTCCATCCCGCTGGCCCCCTACCGCTGCCCTCCCGGCCCCTACGAGCGTGCCTGCCAGGTGGCCGAGTACTTCAGCAAAGCCAAGCCCAAGAGCAAGGTGCTGATTTTGGACGCCAACGACGACGTGACCTCCAAAGGTCCGCTGTTCAAAAAAGCCTGGGCCGAGCGCTACAAAGGCATCGTTGAGTACCGTGGTAAGCATAGTGTGACCGATGTGGACGCCGCCACCAACACTTTGAAGTTCGAGTTCAACGACGACATCAAGGCTAACGTGCTCAACGTCATCCCCAATATGCGTGCCGGCGACATCGCCGTCAACGCTGGTCTGGCCACCGCCAACAAGCGCTGGTGCGAAGTGGACTTCCTCACCTTTGAATCCAAGGCGGCTAAAAACGTGCACGTTTTGGGTGACTCGATCCAGATCGCGCCGGGTATGCCCAAATCTGGCCACATGGCCAACCAGCATGGCAAAACCTGCGCCGCTGCTGTGGTGGCCTTGTTGATGGGCAAACAAGTCAACCCCATGCCCATTTACAACAACACCTGCTACAGCTTTGTCAGCTCGGAAGATGTGGTCCACGTCGCCAGCGTGCACAAGTACGACGCCGAGAAGAAGACCATGCTGACCGTTCCCGGCTCGGGTGGCGTGTCGAGCGCAGCCAACGAGCTCGAAGGCCGCTATGCCCACGCCTGGGCCCGCAACATCTGGGCCGACACACTGGCTTGATGGCGCTTGCCCAAAACGCCGCAGTCACCCGACTCGCGGCGTTTTTTTACGGCAAATTTTTCTGAAATTTTTCTCCCATGCGTTCGATGTCGAGGTGGATCATGAACACACGCTTTACCCTTGGCCGTTTGGCCCCTGCCGTTTTGTTGCTCTGCGCAGCCTGGTTGTCGCCATCGGCCATGGCCCAGGCCGATGAGGCCCGCGCCAAGAAGATCGTGGGCGGCTCCTGTTTTGTGTGCCATGGTGCCGAGGGCGAATCGTCCAGCGAAGTCTTCCCGCGCTTAGCGGGCCAGCACTGGGAATACACCGCCAAGCAACTCGAGAACTTCAAATCCGGCAAACGCAAGAGCACCGCCATGGCCGACATGGTGGCCAAGCTCACCCCCGATGAAATGGTGGCGCTGGGCAAGTTCTTTGAAAAGCAAACAGCGGCTACAGAGCCCGCCAAAGATGCTGGCTTGGCGGCTGTCGGCAAATACATTTATCACAACGGTAATAAGTTCAGCGGCCTGGCCTCGTGCGCCAGCTGTCACGGTGCCGAGGCCAAAGGCACCACGTCATTGCCGCGTCTGGCCGGGCAGTATTCGGGCTATACCGAAACTCAGCTCAAACAGTTCAATCAGCGTGAGCGCACCAACGACAACGCTGTGATGCACGCGATTGCCAGCAAAATGTCACCTTTGGAAATGGCCGCTGTGGCGGAATATCTGAGCGGTAAATAAGCGAGCTTTGTACAAGCGCCCATCCTGTGTGCGATGAGCTTGCTCTGCGCCCAAGCGCCAACTTATGGCCGCTTGAAACCCTCGGCGGGCAGGCTGGTCGGTTTGGCCGAAGCGCCACCGTCCAGCCAGCGGTCCGTCAGGCCCGCGCCTGTCCACATGCCCACCAAACTCAGCCAAGCGGTCAGCGCAAAAATGGCCCCACCCGTCACGCCCGCGCCCACGGCACAGCCGCCTGCCAGCATGGAGCCAAAGCCCATCAAGATCGCGCCACCGATGTAGCGGCGCATGCTGTAACCGTCTGAAAAACCCTCCAGCTTCCAGTCGCGGCCCACCAGTGCTCCGATCAAGGAACCGATAAACACCCCCGGCATCAGGCCAAAGTCAAAGCCCACAGCCGGGGCCGGCCAGTGCATCACCCGCATCAGCCACTCGGCCGAAGGGCCGCTGAACGTCAGACCCTGAATCTGCACCGGGTCAAAAGACTCAGCGGCCACCCATTGGCTAAAGCCCCATGCGCCCGCCACGGACAAACCTGTGCCAATGCCGCCCAGCCACATCCACACATTGCGCTGCGGGCTGCGCAGGGCAAAAAACAAGGCAGCAGCCAACCAGACGCCACCCATGGCCAAACCCGCCCAGTGGTTCATGCCCGTCAGGGCCAACAAGTCGCGTGGCGCCCCCCCCTCAACGGTCCACCAACTGCTGATGTGCGTGCGCAGCGGTGACAAAGCGCCGCCCAAAGCCGCTTGGGCCGTGACCGCAAAAATCAGACCCGATAGCAAGGCGCGTAAATTGCCATTGGCCGACAGCACCAGCAAACGGCTGGCGCAACCCCGCGTCATGACCATGCCCACGCCAAACAACAAGCCACCGATCAAAGCCCCCGAGATGCTGCCCTTGGCCGAAATTTGGCGCGCACTGCCTGTGTCCAGCCAACCCATCAACACCATCAACTGCACGCCAATGACGGCCGAGGCAAAAGCCAGCAGCCACACCGAAAGCTTTTCGCCAAACCGGCGGTGCCAAAACTCGATGACCGCCGCCCGCAGGCAAAAGCGAGAGCGCTGCGCTAAAAATCCAAAAGACAAACCCAGCAGGCCCCCTCCCGCAGCCAGCACGGTGCCTTGTCCATAGGTTTCCAACCATTGCGCCATCGACATGGTTCTCTCCATTCATATCAGTGATTGCTGATATGAAATGTACGCCTTAACCGGTAGTGCGCAATTGACGCGGATCAAGCATTCAGATCGGCCAGCCCATGCTGCGGTTGATGCGCCAGGCCAGACCTGCGCCCAACCAGATCGCGATCAGGGTCAGCCAGGCCGTGAGCGAGAACACCGAGCCTCCGGTCATGCCCGCACCGACGGTGCAGCCGCCCGCCAGCACCGCGCCAAAACCCATGAGCACTGCGCCAATCAGGTAATGGCCCAGTTTGTTTTCGGTCTTGAAGCCCTCGAACTTGAAGTCGCGCCCAACCAGAGCGCCCAGCAAAGACCCCAAAAATGTGGCGGGCAGCAAACCCGCATCAAAGCCCAGGCTGGGTGATGTGGCGCTGGACAGCACCCGCATCAGCATCTCGGCCGACGCGCTGCTGAAGCTCAGCCCCTGAATCTGCACCGCTTCAAACGACTGCGAGGCAATCGCCTGCGTCAGGCCCCAGCCCAGCGCGATGCTCAGGCCCACAGCGATGGCCCCCAAAGCCAAGCCCCAGCGGCGCTGGTGCGTCTTGAAGAAAAAGTAAAACCCGGTACCCAAAGCCAAAAGCGCCAACACCAGCCCACCCGTGGGGCCGATGCCCGACAGCTGTAGAAAATCACGTCCTGCTCCGCCGTCGATGGGCCACCAGCTGGCCAAGGCCTGGCGGGCAGGGGCCAGCCAACCGGCAATGCTGGCCTGCACCGTCACGGCAAACACCAGGCCCGCCAGCAACGCACGCAAATTGCCATTGGCCGACAAAATCAGCAATCGGCTGGCGCAGCCGCGCGTCAAAATCATGCCAGCCCCGAACAACAAGCCGCCCAGCACCGCGCCTGAGATACTGCCTGCTGGGCCAATGTAGCGGGCGTCTGCAGGTTTGAGCCAGCCCAAGAACACCAGCGCCTGCACACCCACCAGTGCCGCACCAAACGCCAGCCACCACACGCTGAACCGGTCACCCGTTTGGCCTTCGCAGCACTCCACCACAGCCGCACGGGCACAAAACCGGCTGCGCTGGGCGGCCAAGCCAAAGGTGAAGCCCACCAACGCGCCCGCCATGGCCAGTACATTTGAGTCTCCCCAGGTTTCAAGCAAGTTTGCGAGATTCATGGATTTCTCCAATAATTCATTGATTTCTA
>CAIZSE010000183.1 GCA_903935585.1 uncultured Burkholderiales bacterium
GCTGGCCCAGGGTGAAGCACCGCCCCGTGGCGAGGTGGCGATTGCAGCGTTTCGCGGCACGGGCACAGCCACCGGGGCCTTCATTGACCTGGCCGAGCAGGCCGGGGCCGAATTCGAGCTGGCCCTGGCCGCCCACGCCGCGCCCAGCGGACTGGTGCACGACGACGCCTACGAAGCCATGTGCCAGGCGATTTTGCAAGCCGTGGCGCAAGGCGGTTTTGACGGCATCTTGCTCGACCTGCACGGCGCCATGGTGAGCCAAAGCCACGAAGACGGCGAAGGCGAGTTGCTGCGCCGCATTCGCGCCATCGACCCCAAAACCCCGATCGGCGTGGCCTACGACATGCACGCCAACATGCACACCGACATGGTCGAATTGGCGCAAGCTGTGGCGGGCTACCAAACCTACCCGCATGTCGACATGTACGAAACCGGCATGCGCGCGGGATCGGCTTTGCTCAAAATGATCCAGGGTCAAGTGCAGCCCACCACCGCCTGGGGCCGCCTGCCCATGATCCCGCACATCATGCGGCAAAGCTCGCTGGACGAACCCAACCGATCCATCCAGGATCGTGCCCGTCAAATGGAAGCCGCCGGCGCCTTGTGTGCCAGCGTGTTCACCGGTTTCCCGCATGCCGACATCGAAAACGCCGGCCTGTCGGTGGTGGTGGTGACCGACAACGACCCGGCGCTGGCCGAGCGCTTTCGCGACGAGTTGATGCAAATGGCCTGGGACAGTCGGGCGCAATGGGTTTACCAAGCCGAGCCGCTGGCCCAGTCGGTGGTGCGGGCCAAAACACTGACTGACTTTCCGGTGATGCTGCTCGACCACTACGACAACGCGGCCTCGGGTGGCACCATGGACACCACGGCGGTGCTGGCCGAAGTGCTGCGACAGGGTTTGCGCAACGTGGCGGTGTTTGCCATTTTTGACCCCCAGGCCGTGCAAGAAGCCATCCAGGCGGGCATTGGCGCGCAGGTGACATTGCAAGTGGGCGGCAAGATGGCCATGCCGCTGATGCCGCACCGCAGCGAGCCGATTGAACTGCGGGGCGTGGTCAAGCTGATCTCGAACGGCAAATACCGCGTCAAAGGACCGATGAGTCGGGGTGCCCGGCAAAACATGGGCCTGGCGGTGGTGATCGACACCGGCGAGGTCGAAGTGGCGCTGATTTCGCGCCATGTCGAGCCCTTTGATGTGAACGCCCTGCTGTGCCTGGGCATTGACCCGACGCAAAAAAACTTTGTGGTGCTCAAAAGCCGTGTGCACTGGCGCGCAGGGCTGGGTCAGCTGGCCCGTGCCACCGTGGAATGTGCCGGAGCGGGGGCTTGCACCTCGGACTACAGCGAACTGCAATTCAAGCGCCTGCGTCGCCCGATTTACCCGCTCGACCCGGGCCTGGCCTGGTCCGCTGCGGGCTGATCGCGGTCAGACACCGCTGCGACAGGAAACGCGCACCGGGTTCAGGCCGCTGACACCGCCGCGCGTTTGACGCGCCACAACAGCCACAAGCCAATGCTCAGGTTGAGCGCATTCCACATCACCCCATTGAGGAAGGCCGCGTGGTACGAGCCCGTCAGGTCAAACACCTTGCCCGACATCCAGCCCCCCAGGGCCATGCCAATCATGGTGGCCATGATGACGGCGCCCACGCGTGAGCCGGCCTCCTTGGCCGGGAAATACTCGCGCACGATGATCGCGTAAGCCGGCACGATGCCGCCCTGAAACAGGCCAAACAAGGCAGAGATGACGTAAAGCGACACCAGCCCGTTGAATGGCAAAAACAGCAGCAAGGCCACGCCCTGCAAGACCGATCCGAGCACCAGCGTGCGCAAGCCGCCAATGCGGTCGCAAATAAGCCCCGAGATGAGCCGACTGGCAATGCCGCAGGCCAGCATGAGCGAGAGCATTTCGGCGCCGCGTGCTGCGCCAAAACCCAGATCGGTGCAATACGCCACGATGTGCACCTGCGGCATGGCCATGGCGACACAGCAGGCCACGCCCGCCACGCACAACAAAAACTGTGCCTTGTTCAGGCTCAACCCAAAAGGCTGCTGCGACTGCTGGGCCAGGGCACTGCCCACCACCGGGGTTTGCAGCAAGGGCGGGCGCTGGCGCATGAGCAAACTCAGCAGCGCCATGCCGATGCCGCAAAACAGCCCCATGGCCACATAGGTGCTGCGCCAGCCCACGGTCTCGACGCCGTGCTGCGCCAACGGCGGCCAAATGGCGCCCGCCACATAGTTGCCGCTGGCACAAACCGCCACAGCGATGCCCCGGCGCTTTTTCCACCAAAGGGATGTGTCGGCCACCAAGGGCGCAAACGTGGTCGAACTGCCGATCAACCCCAGCAGCAAACCATGCGCGAGGGCAAACCACCAGATGTTGGACGACAAACTGGCAGCCACGAAACCCAGCCCCGTGCCGAAACCACCCAGCAACAAAGGCACATGCACGCCGGCCCGGTCGGCCCAGCGGCCCATGTAAAGCCCCCCGAGGCCAAACCCCAGCATCATCAGGGTGTAAGGAATGGACGCATCCGCCCGGCTGACGCCAAATTCGGCCTGCACGGCAGGCAGCACCACAGCCACCACGTACATGCTGCTGCCGCCCAGGGTCATCAAGGCCAGGGTCACCAGCAACCGCCTGGCGGCATACGCAGAGTCGATCAGGTGTTCAGCGGCGGCGGTGGATGAGCTCATGGCTGCAGGTTAGCAGGCACAGGCCAGGCCGATTGGCAAATGCGGGACAAGGACGCCATAAATTCAACAATAAAAATATTGGCTATGATTTTGATGGTTTAACTAACAAAATCATCATGTCCAAATTATTTGCACTTCTGGCTTTGTCCTTGCTGTTCACCGCTGCCCAGGCGCAGGACGCCACTTGCACGGCTGCCGCCACCGAGAAGAAATTGGCAGGGGCTGCCAAAAACTCGTTTCTCAAGAAGTGCGAGAAAGACGCCACGGCCAAATGCGAAGCCGCTGCAACTGAACGCAAACTGGCTGGCGCCGCCAAAAACAGCAACGTCAAAAAATGCATCAAAGACGCTGTGGGTGAAACCCCTTGATGGGTGCGCTGCAAGGGGTGCAACGAAGCCGGGCTCACACCCATGACTGATCTGGGTCTGGCCTGGCGGATCAGGTCATCCGCCCTCATCACCTGGCTGGTGTTCAGCGGGTGCACGCTCGCTCTGGCCGATCAACTGCAGGGCCAGGTGGTCAAGGTGTCGGATGGCGACACCGTCACCGTGCTCGATGAACAGCGCCAGCAACACGTGATCCGCTTGGCGGGCATTGATGCACCCGAAAAAAGCCAGCCTCATGGGCAAAAATCAAAAGCCTTTTTGTCACAAGCCGTGTTTGGCCGCCACGTGACCGTGCAGTTTGACAAACGCGATCGCTATGGCCGCATCGTCGGCCAGGTTGTGGTTCAGGGGGAAGATGCCAATTTGCAGCAATTGCAAGCGGGCTGGGCCTGGCATTACAAACAATACCAGCGCGAACAAACCCCACAGGATCGTGCCGATTACGCCGAGGCCGAAATCCAGGCGCGTGACAAAAATCTGGGGCTTTGGCAGGGACAACCGCCCCCAGAGCCGCCATGGGCTTACCGGGCCAGGCTGAAGTCCGAAAGAGAAACAGCCCGCGACCCCACGTCGCAACATGCGGTCAGCCTCGAATAAGGCTTGAGAGAGTGCCTACCGATCAGCCCGGACGCAGCATCTTGCACGTGTGGGCCAAGCGCGCCTGTTCGGCCGTGATCTGGCGCACCACCTTGAAGCCATAACCCGAACCCTCGACATCAAAGGGCACACCGGGTGTCCCCTGGCGCGCCATCACGCCCACCACCAAAGCTTGCTGAAACTGATGGTCTTCGGCCCGCATGCTGCCGGTTTGCCCGGCCATGCTGACGCGGGATTTTTCCAGTTGCAAGGCCACGGCCACAGGCTCGGTGCTGCCCGCCTTTTCCACGGCCTGGGCCAAGGCCTCGACCATGAGCTGCATGCGCGCGTGCACATAGTCTTCTGAAGGTTTGGGGAAACGCTGGCGGAAAGATTGGTAAAAGGCCTCGCTGGCCTTGCCCGGCACATTGGGCAGCCAGTCGGCCACGGCAATCACGCGGCCCACACCCGCTTCGCCAATGGCTGCGGGCGACCCCATGGCATTGCCGTAGAAGGTGTAGAACTTGCCCTCATAACCGGCTTCACGGGCCGCCTTGACCAAGAGCGTCAGGTCGTTGCCCCAGTTGCCGGTGATGACCGCCTGCGCACCACTGGCCTTGATCTTGGCCGCGTAAGGCAAAAAGTCTTTCACCCGGCCCATGGGGTGCAACTCCTCACCTGCGATCTTCACATCGGGGCGCTTTTCGGCCAGCTGGCGCTTGGCCTCGCGCAACACGGCCTGGCCAAAGCTGTAGTCCTGGCCAATCAGGTAAGCCGATTTGACGGTCTTGTCTTCACGCAAGACTTGCATCAGCGCGGTCATGCGCATGTCGGCGTGGGCGTCAAAACGGAAATGCCAAAAGCTGCATTTCTCATTGGTCAGCGCCGGGTCCACCGCTGAATAGTTCAAGAACAGCACCCGCTTGGCGGGCTCGCGTTCGTTGTGCTTGTTGATGGCATCGATCAAGGCGGCCGCGTTGGCCGATGAGTTGCCCTGCATCACCACCTGGGCGCCGTCATCGATGGCCGACTTGAGGGCCGACAAAGCCTCTTCGCTTTGGCCTTTGCTGTCATAACGCTCCAGCACCATGGCTTGCATGCCCTGCGGCGTTTTGATGCCGCCTCGCGCATTGACACGCTCCACCGCCCAGGCGATGTTGCGCACCACCGCCTCACCCGTGTTGCCAAAGGGGCCGCTCAGGCCCTCGATCAGGGCCAGCTTGAGGGGTGCGGGTGATTGCGCCTGCACAGGCATGGCGAACACCGTCAGCACAGCCAGCGCCCAACAAACTGAACGGCGAGAAAAAACCAAAAAGCGAGAAAGAGAAAGCATGTGAAAAGCAGCGCCTGTCAAAGCACGAAATGGGCTTCAGAGGGGCGCAGTGTAATGGGTTGAAGTCAGGCCAATTCGTGCAGCGGCCAGCGGGGCTTCACATCAAAGCTGTAACGCGCCTCGGCTTGCTGGACGCCGGCTTGCAGGCGCATGGCGGCGGCCATGGCGATCATGGCGCCGTTGTCGGTGCACAAATGCAACTCGGGGTAATGCACCTGCACCTGAACTTTGGCACAGGCGGCGTTGAGCTGGGCGCGCAGCTCACGGTTGGCCCCCACGCCTCCGGCCACAACCAGGCGTTTCATGCCACTGCCCTTGAGCGCGGTCATGGATTTTTTGACCAGCACTTCCACAATCGCGGCCTGGGTCGACGCGGCCAAATCGGCACGTTCGGGGGCGCCTTCGGTGTGGGCAGCGGGCCCGATTTTTTGGCTTTGGGTCAGCACGGCCGTTTTCAGGCCCGCAAAAGAAAAGTCCAGATCACCGCTGTGCAGCAAGGGGCGAGGCAGCTTGTAGGCCGCCGGGTTGCCCTGCTCGGCCAGGCGCGACAGGCCCGGCCCGCCCGGATAAGGCAAGCCCATGAGCTTGGCCGATTTGTCAAAGGCTTCACCCGCGGCGTCGTCAATCGACTCCCCCAACAGCGCGTAACGTCCCACGCCATCGACTTGCATGAGCTGGGTGTGCCCTCCCGAGACCAGCAAGGCGATGAAAGGGAATTCAGGCGGGTCGGCGCTCAGAAAGGGGGAGAGCAAATGGCCTTCCAGGTGGTGCACGCCCAGCACCGGTTTGCCCAAAGACGCCGCCAGCGCACAGGCCACGCCCGAACCCACCAGCAAAGCCCCGGCCAGACCCGGACCGCGGGTGTAGGCCACCACATCGAGATCGGCCAGCGCAACACCCGCCTCGGCCATGACCTGACGCGTGAGCGGCAACACCCGGCGGATGTGGTCGCGGCTGGCCAGCTCGGGCACCACACCGCCATAGGCCTGGTGCATCTCGATCTGGCTGTACAAAGCGTGCGACAAAAGTCGCGGCAAAGCCTCGCCAGTGGTTTCCACAAGCGCCACACCGGTCTCGTCGCAAGATGATTCAATGCCCAAAATTCGCATAACAGGTAGTTTAAGCGGGGCATGGTGGCTGGCTTGGGGCTTGGCCATAATCCATGCAGAAGCGACGCCCCCACCCCGAAAGGAGCCTCGTGCCTTCAGGCCCCACTTCCAAGCCCGCACCATGACCACACTCCGACTGATTTCTTCCATGGCCACCAAGCCGCTGCTGGCCGATCTGGTGGCGCTGTACAAGGCACAGGCCCCCGATGTGCAGGTGCAGGTCGAATCGGTCGGCGGGGTGGACGCGGCCAAACGCGTGCAGGCAGGCGAGGCTTTTGACGCTGTGGTGCTGGCCAGCGATGCCATCGACAAATTGATCGCCAGTGGCCATGTGCTGCCCGGCAGCCGAGTCGCCCTGGTGCACTCGGGCGTGGCGGTGGCCGTGCCTGCAGGGGCACCGGTGCCCGACATTGCCACAGAAGAAGCACTCAGACAGGCGGTGCTGTCTGCACGCAGCGTGGGTTTGTCCACCGGCCCCAGCGGCGTGCAACTGGCGCAACTGTTTGTGCGCTGGGGCATCGCCGAGCAGATCGAGGGCCGCATGGTGCAAGCCAAGCCCGGCGTGCCGGTGGGCGCACTGATCGCGCAAGGCGAGGTGGCCCTGGGCTTTCAGCAGCTGAGCGAAATGATGGGTGTGCCCGGCATCACCGTGCTTGGCCCCCTGCCCGATGCGGTGCAGATCACCACCACGTTTTCGGGCAGCGTGGCGGCGACCAGCCAACACGCTGACGCGGTGCGTGCCCTGCTGGCGTTCTGGGCGTCTGCGGCATGCAGCGAATCCAAGCGCCGCCAAGGCATGCAAGCAGCCTGAAGCTAACGCTACGGGGTCATACACATATAACGAACAGTTAGATCGACTCCGCCACAATCCCTGGCATGGGGATCAGCCACTACATCAAGGACATCGGCCGGGGCAAAGACGGCGCTCGGGCGCTCGGCCGCGAGCAGGCCGCCGACTTGATGGGCCAGATCCTCGACCAGCAGGTCAGCGACCTGGAGTTGGGGGCTTTTTGTCTGGCCATGCGCATCAAGGGCGAGACGCCCGAAGAAATGGCCGGTTTTCTGGATGCCACCCATGCCCGCCTTCAAAGGGTGCCCACCCACGGTGTGCCTGCCGTGGTGCTGCCCAGCTACAACGGTGCGCGCAAGTTGCCCGTGCTCACCCCGTTACTGGCCTTGTTGTTGGCGCGTGAAGGTGTGGCGGTGCTCATGCACGGCACGGCCACCGAAGACAAACGCGTGAGCAGCCAGGCGGTGCTGGCCGAGTTGGGCATCAAACCCTCGGGCCCCTCAGCCCCCTCAACCACCTTCGCCAACGCACAAGCGGGTGAGGTGCTGTTTGTGCCCACAGGCGTGTTGAACGCCGGCTTGGAGCGCTTGCTGTCGGTGCGCCGCGTGGTGGGCCTGCGCAACCCGGGCCACAGCCTGGTGAAACTGATGAACCCTTGCGACAGCCATGCCCTGGTGGTGAGCAGCTACACGCACCCGGAGTATTTGCAATCGATGTCGGCCACTTTTGCACTGACCGGACAACACGCCCTGCTGCTGCGTGGCACCGAGGGCGAGAGCGTGGCCGACGCAAGGCGCACGCCAGCCATGGACGTTTTCAAGAACGGGCAGACGCTGCGCGTGCAAGCCCCCCAAGAAGGCCCATTGGCCCAAGTGCCCGACTTGCCGGCCACCGATGCAGCGGCCACTGCGGCCTACATTCGGCGGGTACTGGCCCTGGATTTGCCCGTGCCGGCGCCGATCGCTTTGCAAGTCCAACACATTCTGAACGAGGTGAAAGCATGAACACCACAGCCCGCCCACAAGGCAGTTGCACCCTGGTCGGTGCAGGCCCTGGCGACCCGGAGCTGTTGACACTGAAAGCCGTCAAAGCGATTGCCAGCGCCACCTTGCTGCTGGTCGATGACCTGGTCAACGAGGCCGTGCTGGCCCACGCATCGCCCTCCGCGCGCATCGTGCATGTGGGCAAGCGCGGTGGCTGCAAAAGCACGCCACAGGCCTTCATCGACAAAATGATGATCACCGCCGTTCAAGAAGGCGAGCATGTGGTGCGCCTCAAAGGCGGTGACCCGTTCATTTTTGGCCGTGGCGGAGAAGAAGTGGAGCACCTGCGTGCAGCGGGCATCGACCTGCAGGTGGTCAACGGCATCACCTCGGGCCTGGCGGGCATGAGCAGCCTGGGTGCGCCCTTGACCCACCGCGAACACGCCCACGGCGTGGTGTTTGTGACCGGTCACGCCAAGCCCGGCGACACCGGCACCGATTGGGCCCAACTGGCGGCCACGGCCAAAGGCTCGAAACTGACGCTGGTGATTTACATGGGCGTGAGCAGTCTCGAGCACATCAGCAGCGGCTTGTTGCAGGGCCTGCCCGCGCAAACCCCGGTGGCCATCGTCCAGCACGCCAGCCTGCCCAGCCAGCGCCAAGCGCTGACCACGCTGGGCGAGTTGACGCGCACCATGGCCCGCGAAGGCCTGCAAAGCCCCAGCATCATTGTGGTGGGCGA
>CAIZSE010000184.1 GCA_903935585.1 uncultured Burkholderiales bacterium
AATGGCCTCTGCGGCCACCCGGTAAAGGGCGCGGGGCACAAAAATCCGGCGGATTGCAGTGCATTTCTGGCCAGATTTCACGGTCATTTCGCGGGCCACTTCGCTGACCAGCAGTTTGAAGGCTTCACTCTCCGCGGTAGCGGTAGGCGAAAGCAATGCCGAATTCAGGCTGTCGGCTTCGATGTTGCAGCGCACCGACAATTCGGTGACAGCGCGGTGGCTGCGGATGATTTTTCCGGTCTCTGCCGAGCCGGTGAAGCTCACCACGTCAAAGGGCTGCAACTGGTCCATCAGGCCTGCCGAAGAGCCACAGATCACCGACAAGGCCCCGACAGGCAGGATGCCCGCATCGACCACATCTTTCACCATGCGCTGGGTCAGCCAGGCGGTGGCGGTGGCGGGCTTGATGATCACGGGCACACCCGAGAGCAGTGCTGGAGCGGCTTTTTCCCACAGCCCCCAGCTCGGAAAGTTGAAGGCATTGATGAACAGCGCCACACCGCGGGTGGGCACCTGGATGTGCTGGGTCTGGAAGGCCGGGTCTTTGGCCATGCGGATGCGCTGACCGTCGAGCAAGAGCTTGGCATCGCCCAGTGCTTGCCCCTGTTTGGCGTAGTAGCCCAGGGTGAAAATGGCGCCGTCGATGTCCACGCCCGAGTCCTTGGCCACCGTGCCGCTGTTGGCGGTGGCGATCTCGTAGTAGGCGTCGCGGTGGGCTTGCAGCACTTCTGCGATTTTTGTCAGCAGTGTGGCGCGCTGCCCGTAGCTCAAGGCGCGCAAGGCTGCAGCGCCCTGTTCACGTGCAAATGCAAAGCCTTCTGCCAGGTCGATGCCGGCGCTCGATGCGCGGGCCAGTTCGGTGCCAAGCACCGGGTCAAACATCGGTGTACCTGCACCGGTGCCGGTCTGCCAGCGGCCAGCCATGAAATTGGGGAGCAATGGGGTGGTCATGTGTTGGGCTTTCGGTTCTTTGTCAACAAGGGGGCCTGGTTCAGGGTGAATATGCAAGGGCATGCCATAAAAAACTGTTCCCGGTGTCCAGTTGGCGGTATAAACAGGGGTTGATGCACTATTGTGCGTGCCTGTGAGTATGCATTAAAGTGCATGTTTTGGGTTGGTTGAAATCAAAGGGTTTTCCCGTATAGATAATCAAAGGTTGAGCATGACACCCCCTGAGCCCATACGGATGGAAACGTCTGAACCAGAAGCAAAACGGAATCCTTTTCTGGAGGCCTTGGGTGAGCGTGTGCGCACCTTGCGCTCCCGCAAAGGCATGACGCGCCGTGCTGTGGCCATCGCTGCCGATGTGTCAGAGCGACACCTGGCGAATCTCGAATACGGCACCGGCAACGTGTCGGTGCTGGTCTTGCTGCAGGTGGCCAATGCGCTGCAGTGCTCACTGGCCGAGTTGTTGGGTGACGTGACCACCACTTCGCCCGAGTGGCTGTTGATCCGCGAATTGCTGTCCAAGCGCAGTGAAGCTGATTTGCGCCGTGCAAGGGTGCAACTGAACGACATGTTTGGCGAAGGCGGCAACGCGCAAGAGCGCAAAAACCGCATTGCCTTGATTGGCTTGCGCGGTGCGGGCAAAACCTCGCTGGGCCAGCGCCTGGCCGACGATCTGGGTTTTCCCTTCATCGAGTTGAGCCGCGAAATCGAGCAGTTTGCCGGTTGCCAGATCAGCGAAATCCACAACCTTTATGGGGCCAACGCCTACCGCCGTTACGAACGCCGGGCCTTGGAGGAAGCCATCCAGATTTACCCCGAAGTCGTGGTCGCCACGCCCGGTGGTCTGGTGTCCGAGTCGGCCAACTTCAACTTGTTGCTCTCGCATTGCACCACTGTGTGGCTGCAGGCCGATGCGGCCGATCACATGGGCCGTGTCGCTGCACAAGGCGACATGCGCCCCATGGCCGCAAGCCGGGAAGCCATGGAAGACCTCAAGCGCATTCTGGAAGGGCGTGCGGCCTTTTATTCAAAAGCCGATCTGGCCATCAACACCAGTGGGCGCAGCGAAGACGAGGCTTTCAAGGCTTTGCGTACTTCGGTTCGCCAGCACTTGCAAATGCCCGGCTAGGGTCCGGTGGGTTTTCTTGAGGATTAGGGAAAACACTTAGTAAATGCATTAAAGTGCATATTGATGGCGGATCAAACAGGCACTAAACTTCAGCGCAGCATGCACTGAAATGCATTTTTGACTGAAATCAAATTCCCCTTACCGACGGAGACAGCCATGACAACTTCCCTTCAGGTCAACTACCAGACCACGCCCGCTGAATACAAGCACATCAACCTGGCCTTTGATGGCGAGATCGCTACTTTGTCGATCAACATCAACGAAGACGCCGGCATCCGCCCTGGTTACAAACTCAAACTCAACAGCTATGACCTGGGTGTGGACATCGAATTGCACGACGCCCTGCAGCGCATCCGCTTTGAGCACCCTGAGGTTCGTTCGGTGGTGGTGACCAGTTTGAAAGACCGTGTGTTCTGCTCGGGCGCCAACATCTTCATGCTGGGGGTCTCGACCCACGGCTGGAAAGTGAACTTCTGCAAGTTCACCAACGAAACCCGCAACGGCATCGAAGACTCCAGCAAACACGACGGTCTCAAGTTCGTCGCCGCCCTGAACGGCGCTTGCGCGGGCGGTGGCTATGAGTTGGCCCTGGCTTGCGATGAAATCGTGCTGGTGGACGACCGCTCTTCTTCGGTGTCCCTGCCTGAAGTGCCCTTGCTGGGTGTGTTGCCCGGCACCGGTGGCCTGACCCGAGTGACCGACAAGCGCCATGTGCGCCACGACCTGGCCGACATTTTCTGCACCAGCGTGGAAGGTGTGCGCGGTCAAAAAGCCGTCGATTGGCGCCTGGTGGATGCCATTGCCAAGCCGGCCGTATTCAAGGAAGCCGTTCAAGCCCGCGCCACGAAATTGGCCGCTGGCAGCAACCGCCCTGTCGGTGTCAAGGGCGTGACCTTGACCCCATTGAACCGCACCATCTCGGCCGACAGCCTGAGCTACACCAACGTGAACGTGGACATCGACCGTGCCAAGCGCATCGCCACCTTCACCGTCAAGGCCCCGGCCACCGCCCAGCCCACTGACATCGCTGGCATCGAAGCCGCTGGTGTGAACTGGTGGCCACTGCAAATGGTGCGTGAACTGGACGACGCCATCCTGCACATGCGCACCAACGAACTCGACATTGGCACATGGGTCATCAAGCCCGCAGGTGACGCTGCCGCCGTGCTGGCCTCGGACGCCACCATGCTGGCCAACAAGGACCACTGGTTTGTGCGTGAAACCAT
>CAIZSE010000185.1 GCA_903935585.1 uncultured Burkholderiales bacterium
CAAACTCAAATATCGATGTTCCCCGCCCGCAGCGCGTTGCTCTCGATGAAGTGGCGGCGTGGCTCGACTTCGTCGCCCATCAGCATGGTGAACACGCGGTCGGCTTCGATGGCGTCGTCGATCTGCACGCGCAGCAGGCGGCGCACGGTCGGGTCCATGGTGGTTTCCCACAGCTGAGCGGGGTTCATTTCGCCCAAGCCCTTGTAGCGCTGGCGGCTGGTGGTGCGTTCGGCTTCGCTGATGAGCCAATGCATGGCCTGTCGGAAGTCACCCACTTTTTCTTCTTTCTGGCGCTCGCCTTCACCGCGCAGGGCTTTGGCCCCTTCGCTCAGCAAGCCACGGAAAGTTTCGGCAGCTTCGGCCAGTGCGCCGTAGTCGGCACCGTGCACAAAGTCTTGCGTGATGATGCTGCTCTTGATGTTGCCGTGGTGGCGGCGGCTGATGCGCAAGATGGGTTTGTCGGTGCGCACATCGAACTCGGCGGCCACTTCGGCGGGGATGCCGGTGGTGTTGAGTTCGCGCAGTTTGGCTTGCAGCGCAGGGGCGCATTCAGCGGCCAGCTCCAGCGTGTCCAGGTTCAGCGAAACGCCATCGGCCATGGCGCGCAAGGCTTCGGCGTCCATGAAGTTGGACAGGCGAGAGATGACCGATTCGGCCACCTGGTGTTTGCGGGCCAAGGCCTCGAGGGTCTCGCCGGCCAGCACTTGCGGCGCAGCGCCACCGGTGGTGATGCTGGCGTCCTTCAAAGCGATGCGCAGCAGGAAGCCGTCGAGTGCCGGGCCGTCTTTCAGGTACAGCTCTTCTTTGCCGGCCTTGACTTTGTACAGCGGTGGCTGGGCAATGTAGATGTGGCCGCGCTCGACCAGGTCGGGCATCTGGCGGTAAAAGAAAGTGAGCAACAAGGTGCGGATGTGGGCGCCGTCCACGTCGGCGTCGGTCATGATGATGATGCGGTGGTAGCGCAGTTTGTCGACGTTGAAGTCGTCGGTGCCGCTCTTGCCGGATTCGGCGGTGGCTTTGCCAATGCCGGTGCCCAAGGCCGTGATGAGCGTGACGATTTCGTTGCTGGTCAGCAGTTTTTCGTAGCGGGCTTTTTCAACGTTCAGGATCTTGCCGCGCAGGGGCAGGATGGCCTGGAATTTACGGTCTCGGCCTTGCTTGGCGGAGCCGCCGGCGGAGTCTCCCTCGACGATGTAGATTTCGCACAGCGCCGGGTCTTTTTCTTGGCAGTCGGCCAGTTTGCCGGGCAGGCCCATGCCGTCGAGCACGCCTTTGCGGCGCGTCATTTCGCGGGCCTTGCGGGCGGCTTCGCGGGCGCGGGCGGCCTCAACGATCTTGCCGCAAATGATCTTGGCGTCGTTGGGGCGCTCTTCGAGGTATTCGGTCAGGGCCTTGGCCACGATGTCTTCCACCGGGGCGCGCACTTCACTGGACACCAGTTTGTCTTTGGTCTGGCTTGAAAACTTGGGCTCGGGCACTTTCACGCTCAAGACGCAGCACAGGCCTTCGCGCATGTCGTCGCCACTGACTTCGACTTTTTGTTTTTTGGCGATCTCGTTTTTCTCGATGTACTTGCTGATGACGCGTGTCATCGCAGCGCGCAGGCCCGTCAGGTGGGTGCCGCCGTCACGCTGCGGAATGTTGTTGGTGAAACACAGTACGTTTTCGTTGTAACCGTCGTTCCACTGCATGGCCACTTCGACCCCGATGCTCGTGCCAGGAATGCCGCCATAGCTGTCGGCAGGGCGCTCGCCATTGGCATGGAAGGCGTTGGGGTGCAACACTTTCTTGTTGGCGTTGATGAAGTCCACAAAGCCCTTGACACCGCCAGCGCCGGAAAAGTCATCTGACTTGCCGCTGCGTTCGTCGATCAGGCGAATGCGCACGCCGTTGTTCAGGAAGGACAGTTCGCGCAGGCGCTTGGCCAGAATTTCGTAATGGAAATCGGTGTTCTGGGTGAAGATTTCGGTATCGGGCAAAAAATGCACTTCGGTGCCGCGCTTGTCGGTGGCACCAGACACGCGCATGGGCGAAATCTCGACGCCGCCCACGGTTTCGAGCAATCGGTTTTGCACAAAGCCTCTGGCAAAGTCGATCTGGTGGACCTTGCCTTCGCGGCGGACCGTGAGGCGCAGCCATTTGCTCAAAGCGTTCACGCAAGAAACGCCCACGCCGTGCAGGCCGCCCGAGACCTTGTAACTGTTCTGGTTGAACTTGCCGCCCGCATGCAGTTCGGTCAGCGCGATTTCGGAGGCACTGCGCTTGGGCTCGTGCTTGTCGTCCATCTTCACGCCGGTGGGGATGCCACGGCCGTTGTCGGTCACCGAGATCGAGTTGTCGCTGTGGATGGTGACCACGATGTCATCGCAATGGCCCGCCAGCGCTTCATCGATGGAGTTGTCGACCACCTCGAACACCAGATGGTGCAAGCCCGTGCCATCGGATGTGTCGCCGATGTACATGCCGGGGCGTTTGCGCACGGCCTCCAGGCCTTCCAGAATCTGGATGGAGCCTTCACCGTAGCCTTCGGATGCGCCCACCTGGTGGGCATCAATCTTGGGTTGAGCGGTGGTGAATGCTTCTTCGCTGGGGGTAATTTCGTCGGTCATGGTCAAATTTCTCTGTCGCTTGAATGGCCGAAACCCGCGAGAGGTCGCGGGTTTCGATAAGGTGGGCCTGGCAGGCTTTCGCCTTAAATGCGCATGGGCATCACCACGTATTTGAAGTTGTCGTTTTCAGGGATGGTGATCAGCGCTGAACTGTTGGCATCGGCCAGATCAATGCGGACCATGTCCTGGCCCATGTTGCTGAGCACGTCGATGATGTAGGTCACGTTGAAGCCGATCTCGATGCTGTCGCCACCGTAGTCGATGTCGAGTTCGTCCACGGCCTCTTCCTGCTCGGCGTTGGTCGATGCCACGCGCAGGGTGCCGGGTTCGAGGTTCAGGCGAACGCCCTTGAATTTGTCGCTGGTCAGGATGGCCGTGCGCTGCAAGCAAGACAGCAGGGCTTGTCGGCCCAAGGTCAGGTTGTTGCTGTGGCCCTTGGGGATCACGCGGTTGTAGTCGGGGAACTTGCCTTCGACCAACTTGGTCACGAACTCCATGCCGTCAAAACTGAACTTGGCCTGGTTGTTGGCAAACTGCATCTCGATGGCGCCATCGGCATCGCTGAGCAAGCGCTGCAATTCGAGCACGGTTTTGCGGGGCAGGATGACTTCTTGTTTGGTGGGCACTTCCACATCGAGTGTGGCTGCGGTGAACGCCAGGCGGTGGCCATCGGTGGCGACCAGGCTCAGTCGGTTGCCTTCGGCCACAAACAAAATGCCATTCAGGTAATAACGGATGTCGTGCACGGCCATCGCAAACGACACCTGACCCAGCAATTGCTTGAGGGTTTTTTGCGGCACGCTGAACACGGGGCCGAAGCTGGCGGCTTCTTGCACCAGCGGAAAATCTTCAGCCGGCAAAGTCTGCAAGGTGAACTTGGACTTGCCGCCTTTCAGGATCAGCTTGGCTTGCGAAGACTCGAGGCTCACCGTTTGGTCAGCAGGCATGGTGCGCAAGATGTCGATGAGTTTGCGGGCACCCACGGTGGTGGTGAAATCACCAGGGTCACCCTCCATCTCGGCTGTGGTGCGGATCTGGATTTCCAGATCGCTGGTGGTCAGCTGCACAGCGTGGCCCGTTTTGCGGATCAGCACATTGGCCAGCACGGGCAATGTGTGGCGGCGCTCAACAATGCCGGACACGGATTGCAGGACCGACAGCAATTTGTCTTGGGTGGCCTTCAGGACGATCATGGGTGTCTACCTTTGGTGATTTTCACGCGACAGCCCGGGGCTGCGCACAACGTTTGACAACAACGTGCATTTTCGCTGTTTTTTGACCGTAAAACGGCCTCCAGACGGCTCAAAACACTTAAAACAGGGTGCAAGCACAAGCTCATGTCGTTTCAGCCCTTCAGGGTCTGCTCCAGCACATGCAGTTGCTGGTTGAGCTCGGTCAGTTGGAGCCGTTCAGCGTTGATCTTGCGCACGGCGTGCAGCACGGTGGTGTGGTCACGCCCACCGAACAATTCGCCGATTTCGGGCAGGCTTTTTTGCGTCATTTCCTTGGCCAGGTACATGGCAATTTGCCGCGGCCGGGCGATGCTGGCAGGGCGCTTTTTGCTGTACATGTCGGCGACTTTGATTTTGTAATAGTCGGCCACCGTCTTCTGGATGTTTTCCACGCTGATCTGGCGGTTCTGGATCGACAGCAGGTCGCGCAGGGCGTCGCGGGCCAGCTGGATTGAAATTTCTTTTTGGTTGAAGCGTGAATAAGCCAGGATCTTGCGCAGTGCGCCTTCCAGCTCGCGCACGTTGGAACGCACGTTTTTGGCCACAAAAAACGCCACTTCTTCGGGCATTTCACTGCCCTCGCTGATGGCCTTGTTGATCAGGATCGCCACGCGCATTTCGAGTTCGGGCGGCTCCATGGCCACCGTCAAACCGGAATCAAAGCGGGAAACCAGGCGCTCGTGGATGTCTGCCAGCCCCTTGGGGTACGTGTCGCTGGTCATCACGATGTGCGACTTTTTGGCCAGCAAGGCTTCAAACGCGTTGAAGAATTCTTCTTGGGTGCGGTCTTTGTTGGCAAAGAACTGGACATCATCAATGAGCAGCAAATCAAGCGAATGGTAGTGGTGCTTGAACTCGTCAAATGTCTTGCGTTGGTAGGCTTTAACCACATCCGACACAAATTGTTCAGCGTGGATGTAAAGAACCTTGGATTCGGGGCGATCGGCCAGCAGTTTGTTGCCGATGGCGTGCATCAGGTGGGTCTTGCCCAAACCGACGCCGCCATAGATGAATAAGGGGTTGTACAAGTGCCCGGGCGAGCCGGACACATGCATGGCCGCAGCGCGTGCCATGCGGTTGGCCGTGCCCTCCACCAGGGTGTCAAAGGTCAGGGCTGTGTTGAGGCGGCTGCGAAAGCTGTTGGTGGCGGGTTCTTCCGGCAGATCGATGGGTTCAGGGCCGTTCTCCATCGACGATGGCGTGGACTGACGCGTAGGTCTGACGGCCCCATCACGAGGAGTAAGCACTAACTCGATTTGAACTGGATGCCCTTGCAGACTTTCGAGCATGGCGGCGAGGCGACCGACATATTGGGCCCGGATCCAGTCCAGTTTGAAGCGGTTGGCCACAAACAAAGTGAGGCGCTGCTGGTCATCCGAGATCTGCGCTATCAGGGGTTTGATCCAGGTGTTGAACTGCTGTTCGGGCAGCTCGCGGGACAGCTCTTCCAAGCAGGCTTGCCACAGACTTTGGCTGGCGTCCATCTGAAATTCCGGGGTGAATCCCTCTGACATTTTGTATTTGTTTTTTTGTGGACAGTTAAGGAAAAAACGGGATTGGAATTGAGCTTATCAAGAGCTTATCCACATGCCGCAATGCATTCTTCGGGCCATCATAAACCACATCGGTTCCGGTTAGAGTCCGGGAACACCCGATGTCATAAAAGATGCTGAATTTGCCGGTCGTCCGAAAGTTTGCGATAATCTTGGGTTTCGCCCAACGCTGATTCATGGCATTGGGCACAAAGGAAGAGTTATGAAACGCACCTACCAACCATCCAAGACACGTCGCGCCCGTACCCACGGCTTTCTGGTTCGCATGAAAACCCGGGGTGGCCGCGCTGTGATCAATGCACGCCGCGCCAAAGGCCGCAAGCGTCTGGCTGTCTAATGCCTTTTCGACCGTCTGGCTGTGGCCCGACGCCACTGCAGGCGGTTGATTCCAGGGTTTGGCCATCGTGCAGCGTTTGAAAACACGCCCACAATTTCAGGCCGCCCTGGCGGGTGGAACGGTCTCACGCACATCCCATTTTGCGTTGCATAGACTGGCCTTGACCAACCCAACAGACAAGCCTTCGGCGACAGCTGAACCTGTTGTGCCTGCACCTTCACCGGAGCAAGCACTGTTTGGCATATTTGACGTCTGGCTGGGTGCCATGGTGCCCAAACGCTGGGCGCGACGGGCCGTGACACGCAATGCCATCAAGCGACAAATTTACAACGTGAGTGAACGCTTTTGCGATCGCCTGCCTGTGGCCGCCCATGTGGTGCGCCTTCGCGCCACTTTTGACCGCCAGCAATTCATCAGCGCCACCTCCGAGCCCCTGAAGCTCGCCGTGCGGCAAGAACTGGAACAATTGTTCGAGCGCGCAACCCGGTCCGAGGTTCGCCCATGATCGTCCAGCGTTTGCTCATGGGCATGGTGCGCGGCTACCGCTTGCTGCTCAGCCCTTGGCTGGGATCGTCGTGCCGCTTTGAACCCACATGTTCGGCTTATGCCTTGCAAGCCCTCGAGCAACACGGTGCCGCCATGGGCAGCTACCTGACGGCTCACCGCCTGGTGCGTTGTGGCCCATGGTGCAATGGCGGCCACGACCCTGTTCCCCCACAAGCGCCTCGCTTGTTTTCTGATTTGTTTTCCCCTACTTCGTCAAAGAAGACCCCATGAACGATATCCGCCGCACCATCCTTTGGGTGATTTTTGGTTTCTCCATGGTCCTGTTGTGGGACCAGTGGCAACTCTATAACGGCCACAAAGCCACCTTTTTCCCCAAGCCCGAAGCAGCTGCACCGGCTTCCACCGCCGCGCCCGCCGCTGTGGTCAGTGCCAATGGTGTGCCTACCGCGACGGCCAGCACGCCCGCCTCGCCAGGCCAGGTGCCTTCTGCAGCGCCCACGGCTTCAGCCACGCCGCGTGAAAAGATCGAAGTGGTCACCGATGTGCTCAAGCTCAGCTTTGACACCGAGGGGGGTTCCCTGGTGCGCTCCGAGTTCACCCGACATGCCGACTTTGTGGACAGCAAGAAGCCTTTTGTCTTTTTGGACCAAAGTGCCAGCCGTGTTTACATGGCCCAGACCGGCCTGATTGGCGGGGATTTTCCGACCCACAAAACGCCCATGAAATTCAGCGGCGAACGCAGCCTCAAAGAAGGCCAAAACGAGCTGGCTGTGCGCTTCGAGTCAGAAGGCACTAACGGCGTCAAGCTGATCAAGACCTATACCCTGCAACGCGGCAGCTATGCCATTGCAGTGAAGCACGAAGTGGTCAACACCGGCACAGCCCCCGTGTCGCCACAGCTGTATTTGCAGCTGGTGCGCGATGGCAACAAGCCCGCCGGAGAGTCGGCGTTTTACTCCACTTTCACGGGCCCTGCCGTTTACACAGAAGCCAAGAAATACCAAAAAGTCGAGTTCAGCGACATCGAAAAGAACAAGTCCGAAATCGACAAATCCTCCCCCAATGGCTACGTGGCCATGGTGCAGCATTATTTTGCAACGGCCTGGTTGCTGGCCGATGGCGTTCAGCGCGAGAACTTCGTGCGCAAAGTGGACACCAACCTTTATGCGGTGGGCATGATCACGCCCTTGGCCGACCTGGCGCCCGGCCAGTCGAAGACCGTGAATACCCAGTTGTTCAGCGGCCCGCAAGAAGAAAAAATCCTCGAAACATTGGCGCCTGGCCTGGACCTGGTCAAAGACTACGGTTGGCTGGCCATGCTGTCCAAGCCTTTGTACTGGTTGCTGGACAAGTTGTTCAGCTTCATCCAGAACTGGGGCTGGTCGATCGTGGCACTGGTGCTGCTGCTCAAGATCGCTTTTTACTGGCTCAATGCCAAGGCCTATTCGAGCATGGCCAAGATGAAAGCCATCAACCCCAAAATCATGGAAATGCGTGAGCGCCTGAAGAGCGATCCACAAAAAATGCAACAGGAGATGATGAAGATCTACCGTGAGGAAAAAGTCAACCCGATGGGCGGCTGCTTCCCGATCATGGTTCAGATCCCCGTGTTCATCGCGTTGTATTGGGTGTTGTTGTCCAGCGTCGAGATGCGCAATGCCCCTTGGGTGGGCTGGATTCACGATTTGTCTGCACCCGACCCGTACTTTATTTTGCCCGTGGTGATGACCCTGACCACCATGCTGCAGACTGCGCTCAACCCCGCGCCACCCGATCCGATGCAAGCCAAACTGATGTGGATCATGCCGCTGGTGTTTTCGGTGATGTTCTTCTTCTTCCCATCCGGCCTGGTGCTGTACTGGATCACGAACAACATCTTGTCGATCGCGCAGCAGTGGATGATCAACACCCGCATGGGCGTGCCGCCGCAGTTCAATCTGCCCTCATTCAAATAAAGCCGAAAGGGCCGCGCAAGCGGCCTTTTTTTGCTTCGCAACGCGCATTAACGCCATGCTCGCCAGACATCAGGAACCCATCGTTGCCATCGCCACCGCACCCGGTCGCGGCGCTGTCGGCATCGTGCGGGTATCGGGTGGCAACCTGGCCCCGTTGATTCACGCACTGTGCGGTCGACACCTGAAACCGCGCGAGGCCACTTACCTGCCTTTTGCCGATGCCGATGGCAGCCCGATTGACCACGGGCTGGCGCTGCACTTTGTGGCGCCGCACTCGTTCACTGGCGAAGATGTGCTGGAGCTGCAAGCCCACGGTGGGCCGGTGGTGCTGCAGTTGCTGGTGGCGCGCTGCCTGCAAGCGGCCGCCGAAATCGACCCGGCCACCCAACTGCCCCGGCTGGCCGGCTTGCGCGTGGCACAACCGGGCGAGTTTTCTGAGCGCGCTTTTTTGAACGACAAGATCGACCTGGCGCAAGCCGAGGCCATTGCCGACCTGATCGACGCCAGCACCGAAGCCGCCGCTCGCAGTGCCAGCCGGTCTTTGGCGGGCGATTTTTCCAAAGAAATTCACTTGCTGCGCGATGCCCTGATCCATCTGCGCATGCTGGTTGAAGCCACCCTGGATTTCCCCGAAGAAGAAATCGACTTCTTGCAAAAAGCCGACGCCCAAGGGCAACTCGAACGCCTGCAAGCAACCCTCATGTTGGTGCTGCAGCGCACCCGTCAAGGTGCGCTGCTTCGCGAGGGCATCAAGGTGGTGATTGCCGGACAACCCAATGCGGGCAAAAGCTCTTTGCTCAACGCCCTGGCCGGGGCCGAGTTGGCCATCGTCACCCCGATTGCAGGAACGACCCGCGATGTGGTGCAGCAAACCATCCAGATCGAGGGCGTGCCCCTGCACGTGATTGACACCGCCGGGCTGCGCGAGGGCGAAGGTGTCGGCGAGGTCGAACAAATCGGCATCGCGCGGGCTTGGGGTCAGATTGAAAATGCCGACGCCGTGCTTTTTTTGCACGACCTGACGCGCGTGGGTCAGGCGGACTACGACAGCACCGATGCCGACATCGCCACCGCCCTCAAAGCCCGCTTGCCTGCGCGTGTGGCGGTGCTCGACGTGTGGAACAAATCCGATGCTGCCAGCCATGCCGTTGAACGCGCCGGCCTGACCCTGTCAGCCCTGACAGGCGAAGGGCTGCAAGCCTTGCGCCTGCAATTGCTGCAACAAGCGGGTTGGCAACACGCCAGCGAAGGACTGTTCATTGCCCGCGAACGCCATGTGCAGGCCCTGCAACGGGTGCGCGATCACCTGGAAGTGGCCGATGCCCATCTGGCAGCACGCGCGCAAAACCTGGACTTGCTGGCCGAAGAGCTGCGACTCGGACAAAACGCGCTGAACGAGATCACGGGCGAATTCAGCGCCGATGATCTGCTGGGCGTGATTTTTTCAAGCTTTTGCATCGGCAAATGAGCCGCTCAAGGGCTTGACTCGGGTCATTGCCGACACCTGCCGCAAGCACCCCGGCCCTTCGTCCGGAACAGTCAACAAAAGGTCACATCAGGGACTGTTGTGCTTGACCATTGGGCACAAGATAATGCGCATGCCAATTGACTTTGCCATGCCCACCCACCCACCGACCCATCAACCCATTCTCAGCCCCGAGCAAGACGCGTATCTGCGCGAGCGCTCGGACTGGATGGGCGCGTATCTGGTGCTGCATGCCTGGGGCGTGATCGCCCTGGCGATGGCATTTTTTGTGGCCTGGCCCAACCCATTGAGTTTTATCGTGGCCATCGTGGTCATCGGCGGCAGGCAGCTGGGCCTGGCGATTTTGATGCACGATGCGGCGCACCGCGCTTTGTTCAAAAACACCTGGCTCAACGACACGTTGGGCGCTTTTTTGTGCGGCTGGCCTGTGGGCGCGAGTCTCACGCTGTACCGCCCTTACCACCTGAGCCACCACCGCCACACACAACAAAAAGAAGACCCGGACCTGATTTTGTCGGCGCCTTTTCCGATCAGCCGACAAAGTTTTTGGCGCAAGATGCGGCGCGATATTTTGGGCATCACCGGCTACCAGCGCCGTCTTGAATTTTTTCGCACCGAAATGGGGCAAGACCCAAGCCGTCTGCAACGCCTGAAAAATCTGCTCGCGGCAGAGAAATATTTTTTCCTGAGCAATGCACTCGTCTTTGCCATCACGGCGGCTGCTGGCGTGTGGTGGGCCTACTTTGCGCTTTGGTTGCTGCCCTTGCTGACCTGGTACCAAGTGATCACCCGCATCCGCAACATCGCCGAGCATGCGGTGGTGGGCAACGACGATGACCGTTTGCGCAACACCCGCACCACGCTGACCCACTGGGGCATGCGCATGGTGCTTGCACCTTACTGGGTCAATTACCACCTTGAACACCACCTTTTTGTGTTCACCCCCTGCTGGAAACTGCCTGCCGCGCACCGCATGCTGATCGAACAAGGCTTTGGCCCACGGATGGAGTTGGCCAAGGGTTATCTGGAAGTGCTGCGCAAAGCCACGGCCAGCCCCCACGATGGCCCGAAAAGTGGACAGACAGGTGGCCAGACCACAAACCGGCGCAAGGGTGCAACGCTGATTTGACGCCGCAAAAATCAGGCACATCCCGACACTTCACAAGCGCAACGCACAAGGCGATCTGCATGAGGCGGGCACAGCCTCGAAAATTCGTCACGCAAGAGACAGAACCACGGGATAACCATGTACCCGCAAAAAATTTCTCGCTACAGAATGCCTTTGCAATTTTTCATTTTTTGCCCCGGTACAAAATTCAATGGCTGACGAAATTATTCTCGAAACCCGCGGACTCATCAAGGAGTTCAAGGGTTTTGTCGCTGTCAATGGCGTGGACTTGCGCGTCCAACGTGGTCAGATCCACGCGCTGATCGGTCCCAACGGCGCGGGCAAGACCACGGTGTTCAACCTGCTCACCAAATTCCTGATCCCAACCAAGGGACAGATTCTGTTCAATGGCCATGACATCACCAACGAGAAACCCTCCCAGGTGGCGCGGCGTGGCATCGTGCGGTCGTTTCAGATTTCGGCCACCTTCCCCAATTTGACGGTGCTGGAAAACGTGCGCATTGGCTTACAGCGGGCCACGGGCACATCCATGCACTTCTGGCGCTCCGAGCGCAGCCTGAACCAGCTCAACGACAAAGCCATGGCCTTGCTGGAGCAAGTTGATCTGGGCCCCATGGCGGGCCTGACCGCTGTCGAGCTGCCTTATGGTCGCAAGCGCGCCCTGGAAATCGCCACCACACTGGCCATGGAGCCCGAGCTGATGCTGCTCGACGAGCCGACCCAGGGCATGGGCCACGAGGACGTGGACCGCGTCACCCAATTGATCAAAAAAGTCAGTGCCAACCGCACCATCCTGATGGTGGAGCACAACATGAATGTGGTCTCCAGCATTGCCGACACCATCAGCGTGTTGCAACGAGGGCAAGTGATTGCCGAAGGGCCTTACGCCGTGGTTTCGCAAAATCCCCAAGTACTCGAAGCCTACATGGGCACCACCGACAACGAACTGGAGGGGGCTCATGGCTGAAGCCAACGAATTCCTTCGCATCAGCAATCTGCACTCCTGGTACGGCGAGTCGCACATCCTGCATGGCGTTGACCTGACCGTCAACGAAGGCGAAGTGGTCACGCTGCTGGGGCGCAATGGCGCAGGCCGCACCACCACCGTCAAATCCATCCTCGGTCTGGTGGGGCGTCGCACCGGCTCCATCACCATCAAAGGCCATGAAACCGTGAACTGGGCACCGCACCAGATCGCCAAACTGGGCTTGGGTTATTGCCCTGAAGAGCGGGGTATTTTTTCTGCACTCACTTGCGAAGAAAACCTGTTGCTGCCGCCCGTCATCGGCCCCAATGGCATGTCCGTCGAAGAGATTTACGACATGTTCCCCAACCTGCTGGAGCGCCGCGACAGCCCGGGCACCCGACTTTCTGGCGGTGAACAGCAAATGCTCGCGGTTGGCCGCATCTTGCGTACCGGGGCGCGCTTTTTGTTGCTGGACGAAATTTCCGAAGGCCTGGCGCCAGTCATTGTGCAAGCCCTTGCCCGCATGATCAAAGCCCTCAAGGCCAAAGGCTTCACGATCATCATGGTTGAACAGAACTTCCGGTTTGCCGCGCCCCTGGCAGACCGGTTTTACGTGATGGAGCACGGCCAGATTGTGGAGGGCTTTTCATCGCAAGAGCTGTCCAGCAAGATGGGCATGTTGCATGAGTACCTGGGCGTCTGATACCGATTTTTTAACTGGAGATACAACGATGAAACGCAAACTTCTCTCTTTGGCCGCCATGGCCGCCTGCGCTTTCGCGGGCCAAGCACAAGCACAGATCTCTGACGGCATCGTCAAGATTGGCGTGCTCAACGACATGTCGGGTCTGTACTCCGACATCACTGGCCCAGGCTCTTTGAGCGCGGCCAAAATGGCTGTAGAGGACTACATCAAAGCCACCAAGAGCACGCTCAAGGTGGAAGTTGTCGGCGCTGACCACCAAAACAAACCCGATGTGGGCTCCAACATTGCCCGCCAGTGGTACGACACCGACAAGGTCGACATGATCGCTGACGTGCCGACATCGTCGGTCGGTCTGGCGATTGCCAAGCTTTCCAGCGACAAGGGCAAACTGCACGTCAACTCCGGCTCGGCCACTGCCGACCTGAGCGGCAAGGCCTGCAACGCCAACACCATCCACTGGGCTTATGACACCTGGATGCTGGCCAACGGCACAGGCAAAGCGATTGTCAAAAGCGGTGGTGACACCTGGTTCTTCCTGACCGCCGACTACGCCTTTGGTCACGCGCTGGAGCGCGACACCGAAGCCGTGGTGCTCAAAAACGGTGGCAAAGTGGTGGGCAAAGTGCGCACCCCATTCCCAACGCAAGACTTCTCCTCCTTCTTGTTGCAGGCACAAGCTTCCAAAGCCAAGATCATTGGCCTGGCCAACGCCGGTGGTGATACCACCAACTCGATCAAACAAGCGGCCGAATTCGGCATCACCAAAGGCGGCCAAAACCTGGCCGGCATGCTGGTCTTCTTGCCCGACGTGCATTCCTTGGGCCTGAACACAGCCCAAGGTCTGATGCTGACCGAAACCTTCTACTGGGACCTGAACGACAACACGCGCGCCTTCACCAAGCGTTTTGCGGCAGCCAACAGCGGCAAGTATCCATCCATGGTGCAAGCCGGTGTTTACTCCAGCGTGATTCACTACCTGAAGGCCGTGGACGCCGCCAAGACCGATGACGGCACCAAGGTGGCCGCCAAGATGAAAGAGCTGCCTACCGATGACCCCTTGTTCGGCAAAGGCTCTGTGCGCGCTGACGGTCGCAAACTTCACCCCGCCTACCTGTTCCAGGTCAAGAAGCCTTCAGAGTCCAAAGGCCCTTACGACTACTACAAGCTGGTGGCCACCATCCCGGCCAACGAAGCTTTCCGCCCCCTGGCTGAGAGCGAGTGCCCGCTGGTCAAGAAGTAATTTCAACCCTCTGTTCAAGCAAGTCGAAAAATCACAATGGAAATCTTTGGCATTCCCTCCCAAGCCCTGTTCGGGCAATTGCTGATCGGGCTCATCAACGGCTCTTTTTACGCACTGCTTTCGCTGGGTCTGGCCGTGATTTTCGGCTTGCTGAACATCATCAACTTCACCCACGGCGCCCAGTACATGCTGGGCGCTTTTGTGGCGTACCTGTCCCTGACCAAATTGGGGATTAATTATTGGGCCTCGCTCGTCATCACACCGATCCTGGTGGGAGCGACCGGCATGCTGATTGAGCGCACCATGCTCAAACGGCTCTATCAATTGGACCACCTGTATGGCCTGCTGCTGACCTTTGGTTTGGCACTGATCATCCAGGGTTTGTTCCGACACGAATTCGGTTCTTCGGGCATGCCTTATCCGGTGCCAGAGATTTTTCAAGGCGCCTACAACACCGGCTTCATGTTCCTGCCGAAATACCGCGCCTGGGTGATTGTGGCTTCGCTGGTGGTGTGTCTGTCCACCTGGTACGTGATCGAACGAACCAAGCTGGGCGCTTATTTGCGCGCTGCCACCGAGAACCCCAGTCTGGTGCAGGCGTTCGGCATCAACGTCCCCCGCATGATCACCCTGACCTATGGCTTTGGCGTCGGCCTGGCTGCATTTGCAGGTGTCATGGCCGCCCCGATTTACCAGGTCAACCCCACCATGGGTGCCGACATCATCATCGTGGTGTTCGCCGTGGTGGTGATTGGCGGCATGGGCTCCATCATGGGCGCCATCCTGACCGGTTTTGGTCTGGGCCTGATCGAAGGCCTGACCAAGGTCTTCTACCCCGAGGCTTCCAGCACGGTGATTTTCATCATCATGACCATCGTTCTCCTGATCAAGCCTGCCGGGTTGTTCGGTACCCAGAAGTAAGACCATGACCACTGTCACGACCCCCTCCTTCAAGACCCAGTCTTTCACCCACCAATGGGTGGCATTTGCCATCATGGTGATGGTGCTGGTCATCGCCCCCATCTGGGTCTACCCGATCTTCCTGATGAAGGTCATGTGCTTTGCCTTGTTTGCTTGTGCCTTCAACCTCTTGATCGGTTTTGGTGGCCTGCTGTCATTTGGACACGCCATGTTTTTAGGCACAGCCGGTTATGCGGCATCGCATGCCGCCAAAGTGTGGGGCTGGAACCCTGAACTGGCGGTGCTTTTTGCCACGGGCTGCTCAGCCGTGTTGGCCTTGCTCACCGGCATGTTGGCCATTCGCAGACAGGGTATTTACTTTGCAATGATCACCCTGGCGTTCTCCCAGATGGTGTTCTTCTTTTACCTGCAGACCCCGTTCACTGGTGGCGAAGACGGCATTCAAAGTGTGCCCCGAGGCAAGCTGTTCGGCATGTTCGATCTGGAACAAAACAGTGCCATGTACATGTTTGTACTGGCCATTTTTCTCATGGGCTTTGCCTTGATCTGGCGCATCGTGCACTCGCCTTTCGGCCAGATCCTCAAGGCCATCCGCGAAAACCAGGACCGTGCGATCTCTCTGGGCTACGACACCGACCAGTACAAGCTGATCGCATTTGTCATCTCGGGCGCCTTGGCGGGCACGGCAGGCGCCACCAAATCCCTGGTGTTCCAGTTGGCGTCGCTGACCGATGTGCACTGGTCCATGTCGGGTGAGGTGGTGCTGATGACGCTGGTCGGTGGTTTGGGCACTTTGTTCGGCCCGGTGGTGGGCGCTGCCGTGATCGTGAGCATGCAAAACTACCTGTCGCAACTGGGCGCGTGGGTCACCATCATCCAGGGCGCCATCTTTGTGGTCTGTGTGCTGGCTTTCCGTCGCGGCATCATTGGCGAGATTGCCAACTGGATCAAGAAGCCGCTGTAAAGATCTGTCCCAACGGATGCGGTTCTCACCCGTTGGGCATCCAAGCAGCCAAAAAGGAAAGCGGCCTGCGCAATGTGGGATCAAAGGGGTTGATTTGCGGTGAAACGCGCTGGGCCTCCTTGCGCAGCAAATCCACAACAGCAGGTAATCTTTCTGCGTTCAATCGGGTCGAAATGGTCCCGACACTCAATGCTGCTACAGCATGGCCGTCACGATCACAAATCGGTACAGCTACGCCGGCCATGCCCTCCAACAAGCCCGTGTTTTTGTCGGCATAGCCTTGTGCCCGAACCCGATCGATCTCGGTCCTCAAATACACTTCATCGAACGTGCCCAACTCCCGCACGCGGGGCACATTGAAGCGAATGACTTCTTCGCGTTCGGCTTCTGGCAAAAAAGCCAAAATAGCCAAGCTGCCTTGTCCCACCCCCAGCGCCACGCGACCGCCAATATCGCCTGTGAACGAGCGAATCGGAAAAGGCCCTTCGCTGCGGTCAATGCACACCGCATCAAAACCACTGCGCGCCAATAAGAACAAGGTGTCGCCCAAACTGGCCGACAGGCGCAGCAACCCCGGCCGACACAGGTCGCGCAGCAGCGAGGGGTTACCTGCACGCGCAGCCAATGCAAAAAATTCGATGCTCAGCCGGTAGTGTTTCGTCCGCTCATCTTGCTCCACCACATTCTGGGCAATCAGGGCTTGCAAAGTGCGGTGAACGGTGGCTTGCGTCAGCCCGATGTCTTTGGCAATTTGCGTCACGCGCGCACCCTCGCGTTGCGCATGGGACAAATGGCCAATGATGGCAAAAGCCCTTTCCAGCACACCGGATCCCGTTGAGGTCTTGGTCATTTTGCAGAACTGAAGATTTTTCAGAATTTTATGTCAATAATTCTGCACAGTGGAATAAATTAAAAAGTTATGCCATTTAATGAAATACCCTGTTGACGCTCTGGCGTGATTCCAACACCATTTGGCAAAGTCCGGCGCAGATCTCTGTTGGGCTCGGAGCAGAGCCTGCGGGCACAGGAGTGTGGCGAATGTCGTTTTTGACGCTGACCAATCTTTCCAAGTTCTATGGCCCGCAATGTGCCGTGGAAGACATGAACCTGAGCGTTGAAAAAGGCGAGTTCCTGACCCTGTTGGGACCGTCAGGTTGCGGCAAGACCACGACGCTGCAAATGATTGCTGGGTTTGTCGAAGCCAGCAACGGAAAAATTTGCCTCGATGGCAAAAACATCACCCACAGCCCACCCAACACACGGGGCTTGGGCATTGTGTTTCAAAGCTATGCGTTGTTTCCCCACATGACGGTCAGCCAGAATGTGAGTTTTGGCTTGGAGATGCGCGCCGTGGCCAAGCACGAACGTGCAGACCGAGTGGCCTCGGCTTTGTCTTTGGTGCACTTGGGCGAATTGGCACAGCGCTACCCCCGAGAACTTTCAGGCGGGCAACGTCAAAGGGTCGCCCTGGCACGCGCATTGGTGATCGAGCCCCCCGTCTTGCTGCTGGACGAGCCTTTGTCCAACCTGGACGCGAAGCTGCGTGAAGAAATGCAATTCGAGCTGCGTCAAATTCAACGCAAAGTTGGCACCACCACCATCATGGTTACGCACGACCAGACCGAAGCCATGTCGCTCAGTGACCGTGTGGTGGTGATGCAAGCAGGGCGTGTCACTCAAATTGACAAACCGTTCACGCTGTACGAAAACCCGCAAACCCAATTCATCTCCAAATTTGTAGGCAAAGCCAATCTGTTGCAAGGGCAGGTCATCCACAACGATGGTGACTGCTGCATCGATATGCGCGGCTTGAAACTCAAGGTGGCCTCAGGCCTCTGGGTTGAAGGCCAGGCAGTGATGGTCAGTGTGCGGCCCGAGAAAATTCAGTGTGTTGCTCAAGGCACGGGTCGCGTGGATGGTTTGGTCATGGCCAGGTTTTTTCTGGGCAGCCAATGGCTTTATCAGGTGGAAACAGCGCAAGGCCTGTTGACCGTCACATGCGCGAACAATGACACTTTCCCTTTGAACGAGGGTCAAAGTACAGGCTTGGATTGGTCAGATGAAGCCATGCGAGTATTGTCATGAGCGCACAAAGGCCACTGACGCCGTGGATCTTGTCTGCCCCGGCACTGCTGCTGTTTTTCGGCTTGTTGCTGGCCCCCCTTTTGATGACGGGTCTTTTGTCTTTCCAAGTGTTTGACTACAACACGGGGGTGAAAAACGAGTACACCCTGGCACATTACATCGAGGTGCTGACCGACCCGTATTACTTTGAGATCTTCTGGCGCACGTTCTGGGTGTCTGTCGTGACCACCGGCATTTGCTTATTGATCGGTGCACCCGAAGCCTATGTTTTAAGCCGGATGCGGGACCCGTGGAGAACGATCTGTTTGCTGGTGGTACTGGCACCCCTGCTGGTTTCAGTGGTGGTCAGGGCTTTTGGCTGGAGCATGTTGCTGGGACCGAATGGTGTGGTCAACCAGTTTTTTGCTTTTGCCGGTCTGGGTTCAGTCAAGATCCTGTACACCGAATGGGCGGTGATCATCGCCTTGGTCCACGTCATGCTGCCCTTCATGATCATCCCGATCTGGACGTCGTTACAAAAACTCGACCCGGGCGTCGAGCATGCGGCCTTGTCCTTGTCTGCATCACCCTTCACCACCGTGCGGCGGATAGTGTTGCCGCAAGTGATGCCGGGCATTTTGTCGGGTTGCCTGATTGTGTTTGGCTTGTGCGCCAGTGCATTTGCCATTCCGGGCTTGTTGGGTGGACGCCGTCTGAAAATGGTCGCCACAGTGGTTTATGACGAATACTTGCACGAATTGAACTGGCCACTGGGGGCGACGCTGGCTTTGATTTTGTTGCTGGCCAATCTGGTGGTCATGCTCAGTTATAACCGCGTGCTGGAAGGTCGCTACAAAAAATCAATGGGGGTTGCATGACCCGAAATGGTCCGGTTGCAAAACTGTTCAATGCCTTGGTGATCGGTTTCATGCTGGCGCCTTTGCTGATCGTTTGTCTGGTCGCATTCACCCCTGAAAACACCTTGACGATTCCGACCACCCATTTGTCGTTGCGCTGGTTCAAAGCCGTGTTTGAACATCCGGATTTCATCACATCGTTTTGGAACAGCCTTTGGCTGGGCTTGGGTGCGGCCAGTTTGTCGACACTATTGGCTGTGCCAGCGGGTTTGGCCATATCACGCTACGAATTCAAGGGCCGCGATGCTCTCAATGCCTTGTTTCTCTCACCCTTGATCGTGCCCCACCTGGTGTTGGGTGTGGCTATTTTGAGAATGTTCACCCTCATCGGTGCGACAGGCAATTTTTATTGGCTCATGTTGGCCCATGTGGTGGTGATCACCCCGTATGCCTTGCGCCTGGTGTTGGCAGCGGCGGTGGGCATGGACAGGCATTGTGAACATGCCGCTTTGTCCTTGGGGGCCAGCCGTGCGACGGTCTTTAGGCGTGTGACTTTGCCCATGATCTTGCCCGGCGTCACTGGGGGTTGGCTGTTGGCATTCATCAACAGCTTTGATGAAGTCACCATGTCCATTTTTGTCACCTCGCCGGCCACGGTGACCTTGCCCGTGCGGATGTACATGTACGCCACAGAGTCGCTCGATCCGCTGATGGCCGCCGTCTCGGCCTTGATGGTGGCCTTGACGGCCGCAGTGATGGTCATCCTGGACCGCCTCTATGGTCTGGACAAAATTCTGGTGGGTGGCAAATGAAACAGGCCCATCCCAAACCTGCTGGATTGTGGGTCAGACTGAGCGAAAAACAGCGCGAACCGCTCAACTTTTTTCTGAACGGAGAACCTTGCCAAGCTTTGGTCGGTGACACCATCATGACTGCACTGCTCACGCAAAGTCGGGGTCTTCGACGGGCCGATCAATCCGACGCCGTGCGGGCTGGATTTTGTGTCATGGGTGCCTGCCAGGATTGCTGGGTTGCGACGGAGGAGGGTGCGCGACTGCGCAGCTGCCTCTCCCTGATCGAACCCGGCATGCGTTTGGTGGTGACACCATGAACACCCCCCTTGCCCAGGCCGTGATTGTTGGCGCAGGCCCTGCGGGCATCCGCGCCGCTCAAACCCTGGTATCCAAAGGCTTGCGCCCGATCGTGCTCGACGAAAACGCGCGTTACGGCGGTCAGATTTACCGACAAGCCCCCGAGAATTTTGAACGCAGCCGAAAAACCCTATACAGCTTCGAGGCCGGTAAAGCCGATGCCGTGCTGAACGCCATGCAGGCCTTGATGCCCCACATGGATTACAGGCCCAACACACTGGTGTGGAATGCCGAGGCCAGGTGCCTGGATTTGCTGCAGAACGGGCAGACATCGGTCGTGCACTATTCAGCCTTGATCATGGCCACGGGTGCCACCGACAGGGTCTTGCCTTTTTTGGGCTGGACATTGCCCGGCGTGTTCAGCCTGGGTGGCGCACAAGTGGCACTCAAATTCCAGGGCTGCGCCATCGGCAATTCGGTGGTCTTTGCAGGCACAGGGCCTTTGCTTTACCTCGTCGCCTACCAGTACGCCAAAGCAGGTGGGCACGTTACAGCCATTTTGGACAGTGCCCAGTTGAGCGATCAGCTGAGTGCTTTGCCCGACATGATGGCCCAAGCGTCTGTCCTGGCCAAAGGCCTTTATTACGTGGCCTGGCTCATGGCCCACGGGGTCGCCATTCAGCGAGGGGCCATGCCGGTGCAAGCGATTGGCGACGCATCGGTCGAACAATTGATTTGGCGCGACCAGCACGGCGAACACCGCATCGACTGCGATGCGGTGGCCACGGGGTATGGCCTGAGGTCGGAAACCCAGTTGGCGGATTTGTTGGGTTGCGAGTTTGCGTATCACCCTGCAGACAGGGCCTGGCTGCCCGCCAAAGACAGCGCGGGTCGATCGTCTGTGCCCGGTGTGTACTTGGCGGGCGATGCCGTCAGCATTCAAGGCGCTGATGCGGCCGAGTGGTCAGGAGAGCGTTCGGCATGGGCCTTGCTCATGGATCAAGGGCTGGTTTTGACCGACGCAGAAAAGGCACGCATCCAGACGCTGGACCAGCACATTGCAAGACGCCGGACTTTTGGCGCAGGTTTGACCCAAGCCTTTCCCGAACCCACCCAATGGCCCGCCTTGACTTCTAACGAGGTGGTGATCTGCCGCTGCGAAGAAATCACGGCAGGCGAGATCCGGGAAATCGCCCAAGCATCGGGAGCACTTGAGCTGAACCGTTTGAAAGCTTTTACGCGGGTGGGCATGGGGCGTTGCCAAGGGCGCATGTGTGCTTGTGCCGCCGCTGAATTGCTGGCGCATTGCACGCAGCAAGCGCCCTCGCAGGTGGGCCGTTTGCGTGGACAAGCGCCCATCAAACCCATTCCTTTTGAAAAAGCCCTCAACGCCAACACCGAGGGTCCCGAATGAGCCCCGCACAGCACTTTGACGTGGCCATCGTCGGCGGCGGCATCGTCGGCACCAGTGCGGCTCTGGCCTTGAGAAGGCTGGGAAAGTCTGTGCTGGTGATGGAGCGGGATGTGTGTGGTTCACGTTCAAGTGGTGTGAACTATGGTGGCGTTCGCCGCCAAGGACGTTCGCTGGTGCAATTGCCACTTTCACAGCGCGCCCACGCCATCTGGGGGCGCTTGCCAGAGTTGATCGGTACCGATGGCGAATACATCCGCTCAGGACACCTCAAAATTGCACGGACCGAAGCCGATTTGGCATCGCTGCAAGCCTACCGCGACAAAAGTCTGGCCCATGGCCTGGACTTGCAAATCATTGGCGGTGATGCGCTTCGCAAGACCTACCCCTGGCTGGGGGAGCGTGTGTTGGGTGGCTCCTTGTGCGCCGAAGATGGCCACGCCAACCCTCGGCTGGTTTCGCCTGCATTTGCCAAGGCTGCGCATGCTGCCGGGGCAGTGGTCATGGAGAACACCACAGCCAAGGGCATCCACCACTCAGGCCGCCGCTTTGAGATCGACACCGACAACGGACTTCAGTTCTGCAGCACCCACTTGCTCAACTGCGCAGGTGCCTGGGCCGGGCACATTGCCGCTCAATTCAACGAAGCGGTGCCCATGGTGTCCGCACACCCGGTCATGGCCGTCACCGATCCATTGCCTGCCTTCATGAACTTGAGCCTTGGCGTTGAAGGTGGCGGCATCTATGCAAGACAAGCCCCCAGAGGCAATTGCGTGATCGGTGGTTCACGGGGTTTTGCGCTGGATGATCTGCGCGCCAGGCCTTCGCGCGAGGCCATTGGCCTGGTGCTGGCCCGCTCGGTTGAACTGTTGCCCAGCCTGCGGCACGCCCATGTGATCCGCACCTGGAGTGGTACCGAAGGTTATTTGCCTGACCATGAACCGGTGATCGGCAGGAGCCAGACCACGCCTGGTTTGATCCACGCTTTTGGCTTCGCGGGCGCAGGTTTTCAAACCGGTCCTGCTGTGGGTGAGGTGTTGGCCGAACTGGTTTGCCATGGCCGCTCGTCCACCCCCATTGAGGCCTTTTCCATCGCCCGTTTTTCTGCCGTTTCTTCGTCCGTCACATCAACCCCAGGAGACTTACCATGACCCCCTTCTCGCGATCAAAAATTTCTGTGAAAGCGCCGCTTGGCGCCCTGGCCGTCGCCATCGCGGCCATGGCACCGGGCTTGTCGCAGGCCCAAACCAAAACCCTGTACATCGGCATGAATGGTGGCGTCATGGAAAAAACATGGACAAGCCATGTTTTTCCGGCCTTTGAAAAAGCGAACAACGTGAAAGTGGTGGTGGTCCCGGGCACCTCGTCAGAAATCCTGGCCAAGGCGCAAGCCAACAAAGACAGGCCCCAGATGCATGTGATGTTCCTGGACGATGGGGTGATGATCCGAGCCGCAGGCATGGGGCTGTGCGAGAAACTCAAGCCCAGCCCTGCTTTGAATGAAATTTTCCCCACCGCGCGCTTCAAGGATGACATCGCGGCCGGTGTGACCATGGGCATGACAGGCTTGGCTTACAACAAGAAAATGTTTGCCGAAAAGGGCTGGGCCGCACCCACCTCCTGGATGGATTTGGCTGACCCCAAATTCAAGGGCAAAGTGGTCTTCCAATCCATGCCATCTTCTTCGTTTGGCTTGCATGGCTTTTTGATGTTCAACCGCATCAACGGTGGCACCGAAGCCAACGTGGATCCGGGATTCAATGCCTGGAAGTCATCGATTGGCCCCAACGTTCTGGAGTACATCCCCAGCTCGGCCAAATTGGCCGAAATGATCCAGAACGGTGAAGCCGCCATTGCGCCCTTGACACCGACCAGCGTGGCCACCTTGCAGGAAAAGGGCATCGCCGTCGAATACGCTCAGCCCAAAGAAGGCTCGGTGGTGCTCATGGTGGCCGAGTGTGTGATTGCCAAAAATTCCGAGCCTGTTCTGTCACAAAAGCTGGCCGAGTATTTGCTGTCAGCCCAAGCACAGGCAGCAGGTCTGGAGCACGGCAACCAGATCCCGTCCAACCCCAAAGCACCCGCTGTGGGCGATGATGCAAAATTGAAACTGAGACAGTTTGCCGACTACATGAAATCAGCGGTCGTATTGGATTGGACCGTGATCAACGAGAACCGCCCTGCATGGAATGCGCGTTGGAACCGCAGCATCGAAAGATAAAACGCATCGGGCCAAAGGACCGTCTTTGAAGAAACCCGTCCGTGACATCTTGGGCGGGTTTTTATCAACGCTCTGCGAACTTAACGCATGAATTTTTTCACGTAATCCGCTCCCAAACCCACCGCCTCAAAGTGGGTGCGGTATTTGTCAATGCGGGTAAAAACATCGTCATAACCGGTGGCGTTGCCTTGCGTGTCCACGTACATCAACGCGCCATGCACGGTGAACATGGTGACCATGTCCTGGCAATCGTCGGGCACCACCAAGGTGTGTGTTTCACCCGGCGGCTCGAACACATAACTGCCTTCTTCGGCCACCCAGTCGTGCTCAAGGTAAAACCACTTGCCGCGCAGCACATGGGCATGCACCTGCCCTGAGTGGCGGTGGCGCTGCAGCAAGCCAGAGCGCTTGACCTTGAGCAGGTGCACGTAAAAACCGCCCGTCACATTCAGGTGCAGCGGTCGTGACCAGATGCCCGGCGCCACCGGTGCCCAAAGGCGTTCGTCATCGGTTTGTACGTCGTGCACCACCATGTCGGGCGCCATGCCCCAGGGTTGGGGCTTGGCGTAAGGAACGCGGTCATCTGCAGCAGCAGGGGGGGTGTTGGATTGGGGCATCGTGATTTTGCACAGGCTGGGAAAAATGCCAGTCTAAAACGGCCTGCAACAGCTGTCAGCGCCAAACGCGACAGCCGCCCTCTGCAGTCCAAGCTCGGCGCCCCAAATCACGGCGCCATCCTCGGTGCTGTCAACCCCGTAACAATTTTTCTTCGGCCAACGCCAATGTCTGTGATTTACCGGACAAGACCAGGGTGTCACCCGATTGCAGTTCGGTTTCATCGTGCACATGTTCAGGCTGACCGTTGGCTCTGCGCAAGTTCACGACACGCACCCCCATGGCATGAAAGGCCAGGTCTTTGACCTGCTTGCCCAGCCAGGGCGATGCCAGGGGCAGGCCCACGGTGGTCAGCCGTTCGTGGTCAATTTCGTCCAGCGTGTCGTCGTCCGCGCCATGGAAATAGCCACGCAGCAAGTTGTAGCGGGCATCTCGCTGCTCCTGCACAAGGCGGATCACCCGCCGCATGGGCACGCCCACCAGCGCCAGCGCATGGCTGGCCAGCATGAGCGAGCCTTCCAGCGCCTCGGGTACGACCGCAGTGGCACCCGCCAACTGCAGTTTTTCCAGGTCCAGGTCGTCCTGTGTGCGCACAATCACTGGCACCTGAGGCGCATGGCCGTGGGCGTGGTCGAGCACCTTCATGGCAGCGGGCACGTCCAGATAAGTGATCACCACCGCGCTGGCGCGGGCCAGGCCTGCAGCCATCAGCGACTGCAGTCGCCCTGCATCGCCAAACACCACCGAATCACCGGCAGCGGCAGCTTGCCGCACACGGTCCGGGTCAAGGTCCAGCGCCATGTAAGGGATGTTTTCTTTGTCCAGCATGCGCGCCAGGTTCTGGCCACAGCGGCCATAGCCGCAAATGATCACGTGCTTGCTGGTGTTGATCGACTTGCGCGCGATGGTCGTCATTTGCAAGGACTGCTGCAGCCACTCGCTGGCCACGACTTTCATCACCAGGCTGTTGCTGTGCATGATGATGAAGGGTGTCGCCATCATCGACAGCACCATGCTGGCCAGTACCGGGTTCAACAAAGTGGGCGGAATCAGGTTGCTTTGTGACCCCAGTGTGAGCAGCACAAAACCGAATTCGCCCGCCTGGGCCAGGTACAAACCAGTACGCAGTGCCACCCCGTTCGGCGCACCCGTCAACTTGGCGAGCGCGGCCACCAAAACCAGCTTGAACAGGACCGGCAAGGTGGTGAGCAAGAGCACCAGGGGCCAGCGCTCGACCACGATGTGCCAATCGAGCATCATGCCAATCGTGATGAAGAACAGGCCCAGCAACACGTCGTGGAAGGGCCGGATGTCCAACTCCACCTGGTGCTTGTATTCGGTTTCAGAAATCAGCATGCCCGCGATGAACGCACCCAGCGCCAGACTCAGGCCCGCCATTTCGGTGATCCAGGCCAGGCCCAGCGTGACCAGGAGCAGGTTCAGCACAAACAACTCTTCGCTTTTGCGGCGCGCCACCAAGGTCAGCCACCAGCGCATCACGCGCTGGCCGCCGGTCATCAGCAAAGTGATCAACACCGTCGCCTTGGCCGCGGCCAGCAACAAGGCCGAAAACATTTCGTCAGCGGGCGCACCCAAGGCGGGGATCATCACAATCAAGGGCACAACCGCCAAATCCTGGAACAACAGCACACCGACCACCCGCTTGCCATGCTCGGACTCCAGCTCCAGGCGGTCTGCCACCAGCTTGATGACGATGGCGGTGCTGCTCATGGCCATGGCACTGGACAATGCCAACGCGGTTTGCCACTCCATGCGCCAAAGCGTAGGCGCCAAGGTGGCCACGAACAAGGAAAAAACCGTCACGATCACCAGAGTCAGCAGCACCTGCAGCAAGCCCAGCCCAAACACATGTTTGCGCATGGAGCGCAGTTTGGGCAGGTTGAACTCCAGGCCAATCACAAACATCAGAAAGACCACGCCAAACTCGGCCAGGTGATTCACCCCGTCGGAGTTTTGCGCCAGCGCCAGCGCATTGGGGCCAATGACCACACCCACCGCCAAGTAACCCAGCATGGGTGGCAGCTTGAGCATGCGGCAACCGACCACACCCAATACGGCGGCCAAAAGATACAACAGGGTCAGCTCCAAAGCACTCATGCCATCATGGTAACAAGTGCTTGTGACAAGCTGACTTTGCGGCCCACTCAAACAATCTCTGATGTGGGCTTGAACACCCACACCATGGCCATTGAACCGCTGACCGATAAAATGGCCGCTATGCTCGCCCATTCAGACCACACACTCCAACTCGCACGCCAGACCCTGGACATCGAGGCGGCCGCCTTGCTTGAACTCAAAGCCCGACTTGACGAACGATTTGTCGAGGCCGTGAACAGGGTGCTGGGCGCGCAAGGCCGCGTGGTTGTGATGGGCATGGGCAAAAGCGGACACATCGGCCGAAAAATTGCGGCCACTTTGGCCTCCACCGGCACCCCAGCCATGTTTGTGCACCCCGGCGAAGCCAGCCATGGCGACCTGGGCATGATCCAGGCCATTGATGTTGTGCTGGCCATCTCCAACAGCGGTGAAAGCGATGAATTGCTGGCCATCCTGCCGGTGCTCAAACGCCAGGGCGTGCCCCTGATTGCCTTGACCGGCGGTTTGACATCTTCACTGGCCCGACACGCGGATGTGTTGCTGGACTGCTCCGTGGCCAAAGAAGCTTGCCCCATGAACCTGGCCCCGACCGCCAGCACCACGGCCCAACTGGCCATGGGCGATGCTTTGGCCGTGGCCTTGCTCGATGCCCGCGGCTTCAAACCCGAAGACTTTGCCCGCTCTCACCCTGGTGGCTCTTTGGGCCGCAGGCTGCTGACCCATGTGGCCGACGTGATGCGCAAGGGCGCTGATGTGCCGCAAGTGGGGCCCGATGCCGAATTCATAACTCTCATGCGCGAGATGAGCAGCAAGGGCCTGGGCGCCACGTCGGTGACCGATGCACAGGGCCACGTGCTGGGGGTGTTCACCGACGGTGACCTGCGCCGCCTGATTGAGCAAGGCGTCGAGCTGCGCGGCCTTAAAGCACGCGATGTGATGCGCACCAAGCCTCGCACCATCCACATGGAGGCACTGGCCGCCGAAGCCGCTGAAATGATGGAGCAATGCCGCATCACCAGCATTCTGGTCGTCGACGACAACGGGTGCCTGTGCGGCGCCATCAACACCAACGACCTGATGCGCGCCAAGGTGATCTGACATGCAAACACTGACACCTGCTTTGCACTACCCCCCCGAGTTGCTGCTGCAAGCCCAGGGCATTCGCGTTGCTTTTTTTGACGTGGATGGCGTGCTCACTGACGGCGGGCTGTATTTTTCTGAAGCGGGTGAAACCCTGAAGCGCTTCAACTCGCTGGATGGCCAAGGCCTGAAATTGTTGCAGCAAGCCGGGATCACACCCGTGGTCATCACCGGACGGGACTCGCCAGCACTTCGCTTGCGTCTGAAAGCTTTGGGCATCACCCATGCGCGTTTTGGCACCGAGGACAAGCGCCCCGCTGCCGAAGAGTTTTTGCAAACCCTGGGTTTCAACTGGTCTCAAAGTGCCGCCATGGGCGATGACTGGCCCGACTTGCCCGTCATGCAACGGGCCGCTTTTGTCTGCGCGCCCGCCAATGCGCACGCCCAAGCCAAAGCGTTGGCGGACCACATCACATCGGAACGCGGTGGAGAGGGGGCAGCTCGGGCTTTTTGCGATGTTCTGCTGGTGGCCAGTGGGCATTACGCCCGGCTTCTCGCCCTGGTGGGGATTGAGGCAAACGCAGGCCCATCCGCATGAACTTTGCACGCCGGTTGCTCGACAAGTTGAGTGTTTACCTGCCTTTGATCGTGATGGCCTTGCTGGCATCCGGCAGCTGGTGGCTGGTCAGAAGCGTGCCCGAACTGCTGACGCCTTCGGCCAACAAAGCTGTGCGCGAGGACCCGGATTACCGCTTGACAAATTTCTCTGTGAAATCGTTTGACATGAGCGGGCGCATGACGCGCGAAGTTTCAGGCGACAAAGCCCAACATTACCCCGCCAGCGAAACACTGGACATCGACCAAATTCGCATTTACGCCGAAAGCAAGACCGGCAGAGTAATGAATGCGCGATCTAGACAAGGCATTGCCACGGACGACGGCAAACAGGTCACCTTGATTGGCGATGCCTCCGCCATCCGACAAGCCTTCGACACAAGCCCCCAGCTTGAACTAAGGGGTCAACGCCTGGTGGCGCTGCCTGACGAAGACCGGTTCGTGTCCTCAGACCCGGTTCAAATTACCCGTGGCCGCGATATGTTCACTGCACAGACCATGGACTTCAACACCAACACGGGTGAGTATTTGCTGAAAGGCCGTGTGCAAGGGACCCTGAACCGCAAACCCTGATGCGCCAGCTTTTGCAGCGGCGCACCCATGATGGCCCAAGGCTTTACGGTAAATAGCGCATGAAAAAGCCCTGCGTTGCAGGGCTTTGTCTGGGTGAGTTGGCCAATGATCATCAGCCTGGCGCTTGAATCAATAACCGCCGCCATAGCCGCCGCCACCACCACCACCGCCGCCGCCTTCACGGCGACCACCACCACCACCTTCCCGGCGACCGCCACCGCCGCGGGGTCCAGCACCGTAGGGACTGCGGAAACCGCCACCTTCGCCGCCACCGCCACCGCCACCTTCGCGACGACC
>CAIZSE010000186.1 GCA_903935585.1 uncultured Burkholderiales bacterium
CATGGCCTTGTACAAAAAAACCTTTTTTGCCCACTGCGGCCTTGCTGCCGGCAACCCCGAGGGCGTGGCGCTGGCGCTGGCCCCCCTGCTGCGGGCAGCGATGGACCAGGGCCAGGTTTCGGGCGAGGTGTACACGGGCGAGTGGACCGATGTGGGCACGCCCGAGCGGCTGGCACAGTTGAACGGTTGACGCCCACAGCACGGGTTATTGGCCCCCTTCTACAATGTTCAAATGACCTCCCCTACGATCTACGCACAACGCCGTGCCCGCGTCGCTGCCCAGCTGGGCACAGGCGGCATCGCCATCATTCCCACTGCGCCTGAGCAGCAACGCAACCGGGACAGCCATTACCTGTACCGGCACGACAGTTACTTTTATTACCTCACCGGCTTCACTGAGCCGCATGCCACGCTGGTGATCACGGCCGAGGGCGAAGTCACACTGTTTTGCCAGCCCAAGGATCTGGAGCGGGAAATCTGGGACGGCATTCGGCTGGGGCCGGACGCCGCACCCGCCACTTTGGGCCTGAGCCGGGCCTTCCCGATCGGCGAGATGGCCGCGCAAATGCCCAAGTTGCTGGAAAACCGCAGCACGGTCTGGTACCCGTTTGCCATTCATGCAGGCCTGGAAGGCCGCGTGGACGGCTGGTTGCAGTCGGTCCGAGCCCGTGTGCGCTATGGCGCTTTGTGCCCCGATCAACAGCGTGATCTGTGCAGCATCCTCGACGAAATGCGCTTGGTGAAAGATGCGCACGAGCAGGGCACCATGCGCCGGGCCTCGGCCATCAGCGCCCGCGCCCACATCCGGGCCATGCAGCGCAGCGCCGCCATGTTGCGCGCCGGGCAAGAAGTGCGCGAGTTCCACCTGGATGCCGAGCTGCTGCACGAGTTTCGTCAACACGGCTCGCAGTACCCGGCCTATGGTTCCATCGTGGCCGGCGGGGCCAATGCCTGCGTGCTGCATTACCGTGCAGACACGGCCTTGATCAAAGATGGCGATCTGGTGTTGATTGACGCGGGTTGTGAGCTCGATGGCTATGCCAGCGACATCACCCGCACTTTCCCTGCCAACGGCCTGTTTTCTGGTCCGCAACGCGCCTTGTACGACCTGGTGCTGGCTTCGCAAGATGCTGCCGTGGCTGTGACCAAGGCAGGCGCCCGGTTTGTCGATCCGCACGAGGCCACGGTGGCTGTGCTGGCGCAGGGCCTGCTCGATGTGGGCTTGCTCGACAAGAACAAGGTGGGCAACGCGCAAGACGTGATTGCCAACCGCAGTTACTTCCAGTTTTACATGCACCGCACCGGCCACTGGTTGGGCATGGACGTGCACGATTGCGGCAGTTACGTGGAGCCTTCACAGGTGGGTCAGATCAGTGAGCGCAAAGACCCCTTGAGCGGCGAGACCATCAAGGACCGCCCGAGCCGCATTTTGCAACCAGGCATGGTGTTGACCATCGAGCCGGGCTTGTATGTGCGACCTGCTGCGGGCGTACCCGAATCCTTTCACAACATCGGTATCCGCATCGAAGACGACGCCATCGTCACCGAGACCGGTTGCGAGTTGATCACGCGCGGCGTGCCGGTCAAGGCCGATGAGATCGAAGCCCTGATGAAAGCCTGATCGGGGCATGACCCAAGCCGACCCGCGGATGCCAAAAGCCGAGCGCGGCACCCTCCTCTCGATCCAGACCGGCCGGGTTCGCCCCTTGATGGTCAGCGGGCGCAAGCTGGCTTCGGCCATTGGCAAAACCCCTGTGAGTGGCCCAGTCGAAGTCGGGGTCATGGGCCTGCTTGGCGACGAGCAAGCCGACCCCACCGTGCACGGTGGCTTGAGCAAGGCGGTTTATGCCATGCCTTCAGAGCACTTGCCTTGGTGGCGGGCACAGCGCCAGACCCGGGGCGCGACGATGTTCGAAGAAGACCTGACCCCCGGTTTGCTGGGCGAAAACCTCAGCCTGCAAGGTGTCCTCGAAGAAGACTTGTTCATCGGTGACGCCTTGCAGTTTGGCGATGTGGTCTTGCGCGTGACCCAGCCCCGTGAGCCGTGCGGCAAGTTCAATGCCGTCATGGCTTATTCGCAGGCGGCCAAGGACATGGTGCTCAGCGGGCGATGCGGGTTTTACCTGGCGGTCGACAGGCCGGGCGTGTTGCAAGCCGGCGCCACTTTTGAAGTCATTCCGGGGCCGCGCGCCACCAGCGTGCTGCAAGCCTTGCAACACAAGGCCTGGAAGCATCTGCGTTGATTCGTGCTCAAAAGTCAAAAGCCAACTCACTTGCAGGCGTATTGGCCTCATCAAAACCCTTTAATCGGGGGTCTACAATGAAATACGACCGGGTTGTCACCCCGTGCATCGACACCCTGCATCCCATTCAGATCGGCTGCTGATCGCTGGCACCCTAGACAGCACATCCCCCAAACGGAGCAAGAACAATGACCAACAAGGTCCAAGCCGAAGAAAAACGCACACAGCTGCGCAAAGCCGCACTCGAGTACCACGAGTTCCCCACCCCCGGCAAGATCGCCATTGCGCCGACCAAGCAGTTGGTCAACCAGCACGACCTGGCTTTGGCGTACTCCCCAGGCGTTGCGGCGCCGTGCGAAGAAATCGTCAAAGACCCGGCTGCGGCCTTCAAATACACCAGCCGGGGCAACCTGGTGGGCGTGGTCACCAACGGCACCGCGGTGTTGGGACTGGGCGACATCGGCCCACTGGCCAGCAAGCCGGTCATGGAAGGCAAGGGCGTGCTGTTCAAGAAGTTCTCGGGCATCGATGTGTTCGACATCGAGATCAATGAAAAAGACCCGGACAAACTGGTCGAGATCATTGCCGCGCTGGAGCCCACCTTTGGCGGCATCAACCTCGAAGACATCAAGGCCCCCGACTGTTTCTACGTTGAGCGCAAGTTGCGCGAGCGCATGAAGATCCCGGTCTTCCACGATGACCAACACGGCACCGCCATTGTGGTGGGTGCGGCCATCCTGAACGGCCTGAAAATCGTGAACAAAGACCCCAAAAAGATCAAGCTGGTCACCTCGGGTGCCGGCGCTGCGGCCCTGGCCTGCCTGGGGTTGCTGGTCAAGCTGGGCATCCCGCGTGAAAACATCTGGGTCACCGACCTGGCCGGTGTGGTGTACGAAGGCCGCACCGAGTTGATGGACGAAGACAAGATCCAGTTCGTGCAAAAAACCGACCAGCGCACGCTGGCGCAGGTGATTGAGGGCGCCGATGTGTTTCTGGGCTTGTCGGCTGGCGGTGTGCTCAAGCAAGACATGGTCAAGAAAATGGCCGCCAAGCCGCTGATTTTTGCGTTGGCCAACCCCAACCCCGAAATCGACCCCGAAGACGTCAAGGCCGTGCGCGACGACGCCATCATGGCCACCGGCCGCACCGACTACCCCAACCAAGTCAACAACGTCCTGTGCTTCCCCTACATTTTCCGGGGTGCTCTGGATTGCGGCGCAACCACCATCACTTTAGAGATGGAAATCGCTGCCGTGTACGCCATCGCTGAGCTGGCGCAAGCCGAGCAAAGCGAAGTCGTGGCCGCGGCCTATGTGGGCGAGCCTTTGGCGTTTGGCCCCGAGTACCTGATTCCCAAGCCGTTTGACCCGCGCTTGATGATGAAAATCGCCCCTGCCGTGGCGCAAGCCGCCGCCGAAAGCGGTGTGGCCTCACGCCCCATCCAGGACATGGATGCTTATCGCGAGAAGCTGCAAGGCTTTGTCTACGCTTCCGGCACGATGATGAAGCCCATTTTCACGGCCGCCAAGCGGGCCCTGAAAAAGCGCATTGCCTACAGCGAAGGTGAAGAAGAGCGCATCCTGCGTGCCGCCCAGATCGTGGTGGACGAAGGCCTCGCCCGTCCGACCCTGATTGGCCGCCCCGCCGTGATTGCCGAGCGCATCGAGAAATTTGGCCTGCGCCTGAAAGAAGAGCTCGATTACGACGTGGTCAACGTGGAGATGGACCACCGCTACCGCGATTTCTGGCAGACCTACCACCGCATGACCGAGCGCAAGGGTGTGACCCAGCAGATCGCCAAGATCGAAATGCGCCGCCGCTTGTCGCTGATTGGCGCCATGTTGCTGCACAAAGGCGATGTGGACGGCATGATTTGCGGCACCTGGGGGACCAACCCCATGCACCTGAATTACATCGACCAAGTCATTGGCAAGCGGGCAGGCGTCAATACCTTTGCCTGTATGAACGGTTTGATGCTGCCGGGGCGACAGGTCTTCATGGTCGACACCCATGTGAATTACGACCCCACAGCCGAGCAGTTGGCTGAGTTCACGGTCATGGCGGCCGAGGAAATGCGGCGTTTTGGTATTCAGCCCAAGGCGGCATTGCTGTCACATTCGAACTTTGGCTCCTCCAACCAGCCCAGCGCCATCAAAATGCGCGACGTCCTGGACTTGCTCCGCAAAAAGGCACCCTGGCTCGAAGTGGACGGCGAAATGCACGGTGACGTGGCACTCGACACGGCCGCGCGACAAGCCATCATGCCCAACAGCAGCTTGCTGGGCGACGCGAATTTATTGGTTTTGCCGAACATCGATGCTGCCAACATCGCCTACAACCTGCTCAAGACCGCAGCGGGTGGCAACATCGCTGTGGGGCCTGTTTTGCTGGGTGCTGCCAAGCCGGTCCACATCCTGACGCCCAGCACCACGGTGCGCCGGATTGTGAACATGACGGCCCTGACGGTGGCCGATGCCAACGCTGCGAGATAAGCCATAAAACATAAGCTTGTGCTCACTTAAAGAGCCAATGCCCGGACAAGCTTTGCCTATTTATTGGGCATCCTATTGCTTTTTTATGTCGCTTGCCTCACACTAGCGCCTTCGAGTGTTCGGGTTAACCCGGGGACTTCTGAAAGGTGTTTTCATGAAGGTGGCGCGACAAATCGCCTCTCCGCAGCGCTGGTTACCAGTGCTTTTGGGGTTGGCATTATCAATTTGCACTTTAACGGTGCAAGCCCGTCCAGCCACCGATGCCCAAGCTTCACCCGCTTTGCAGGTGACAGATTTGCCGCGAGAAGGCCAAGAAACGTACCAACTCATCCGCAAGGGTGGCTCTTTTCCTTATGAAAAAGACGGTACAGTTTTTGGCAACCGCGAGCGTCTTCTGCCCCGTGAAACGCGGGGGTTTTACCTTGAATACACCGTCAGGACACCTGGCTTGAAGCATCGCGGAGCGCGGCGCATCGTTTGCGGTGGCCCAGTGCCCCGCAATCCACAGACCTGTTACTACACACAAGACCATTACGCGAGTTTTCGCATGATTGTCGACAAGCCTTGATTTTTTGACCTTAGAGAAAGACCACGGAGATGGACACGCCGATTCGTCACGACCTTGAAACGCCCCTGAAGGGTGTTCGGTCCAACATCGTGCAGTCGATCCGCGCTTACCGCGTGAGCGACTTGCAAGATGCCGCCCAAAACCTGGGCCACCACTTTTTGTATGCCAATCTGGCCGAAGCCCAGAGCAAACAGGATGTGCTGGACCTGATTGGTGCGCAATTCACGCTGCCTTCGCACTTTGGCAAGAACTTTGATGCCTTGTACGACTGCATGACCGATCCATTGCACAAGTCCGGCCCTCAGCCTGGCTTTATTGTGGTGCTGGAGCAAATTCCTGCGCACGCCAAGTTCGACAAGGAAGCCCGCGAGCAATTGCTGGACATCTTCCGTGACACGGCAGATTACTGGGGAGACAGGAAGATACCCTTCCGATGCTTCTATTCTTTTCTGTAGCCCGTTCTGCGCAAAATAGCCAAGCAGGACGGGCGAATGAGGCACAAACCGAGGACGCCGTGATGGGCGAATCGGTCGAAGAAGGCGAAAAAATGCCCACCGACAAATTGGTGGACGTGTCGCCTTTGGCGCTGCGCATGAGCAGCCCATTCAACGCAGGTTACTGGCTCGCAGCCGCCTGACGCTCATAAGGCCCCTCGCTGTTCAAGCAGGGGCTGAATGCAAAAAAGCCCGTCCATGTGACGGGCTTTTTCATGGGCCAATGGCTTTTTGAAATAGCCTGGCAGGTCTTGAGTGCCTGGCTCAGACTGCTTGTGCCAGCGCGACGAACTCGGCCACGGGCACTTCTTCAGCCCGGCGCTGCACGTCAAAGTTGCCGGCAAAGCCCTTTTCTTCGAGCCACCTGCCCAAAGTGTTGCGCAATATCTTGCGGCGCTGGCTGAAGGCCACCTGCACCAGGGTTTCAAGTGTTTTGACATTCAGCTGTGGCGGTGTGGCCAGTGGGACCATGCGCACCACGGCGCTGTCTACACGCGGGGGCGGGTCAAAGCTTGCAGGCGGCACAAACAAAACATTGGCCATGTCATAGCGCCACTGCAGCATGACCGACAGTCGGCTGTAATCGGACGTACAGGGCTTGGCCACCATGCGGTCAATCACTTCTTTTTGCAGCATGAAGTGCTGGTCTTCGATCACATCCACTTGGGCCAGCAAATGGAACAGGATGGGGGTCGAGATGTTGTAGGGCAGGTTGCCAACAACGCGAATTTTTTCCTTTGAAGCTACAGCGCCTGCTGTGCTGGCCAGCATCTGTGCCGCAAGGGCTCTGAAGTCCACCTTCAGCACGTCCGACTCCACCACCGACAGGTGTGGGTGCTCGCGCAAGCGCACAGCCAGGTCGCGGTCCAGTTCGATCACTGTCAGGTGGCCCAGACGCTCCACGAGGGGCTGGGTCAAAGCGGCCAGACCAGGACCGATCTCGACCATGGCTTGACCCGCTTCCGGTTTGATGGCGTCCACAATGGCGCCGATGATGCCGCCATCGGTCAGGAAGTGTTGGCCAAATCGTTTGCGTGCAATGTGCTTCATTGCGGCGGCTCACGCATCTCGATGTACGCGCGGCTTCGAATGTCTTCAAGCCAAGTGGCATAAGCTTCATCCAGCTTTTTTTCGCGCAAGGCGTTGCGAGCCATGGCGCGTTGCTCCTGATCGCTCATGGGTGCGCTGCGTCGGTCGGTGACTTCGATCAGGTGGACGCCAAAGCGGGACACCAGCGGCGCTGCCACTTGGCCCGGGCGCAAGCCGTTCATGACTTGTTCGAACTCGGGCACAAACATGCCCGGGTTGGCCCAACCCAAGTCGCCGCCTTGTTGTGCGCTGCCGTCCTGTGACATCTCGCGGGCCATGGCGGCGAAATCTGCCTTGCCTGACAGCACAGCTTGGCGAACCTCGGTCAGGCGGTCTACAGCCTGGGCTTGCGACATTTGCGCTGAAGGGCGCAGCAAAATGTGGCGGGCCCGGGTTTGCGTCATGAGCAGGGTGTTGGCCTGGCGCCGCTCAATGACTTTGAGGATGTGAAAACCTGCAGCCGAGCGAACGGGCGCAGCGACTTCACCCGCATTCAGGCTGCTTGTGGCTTCAATGAACAAATCGGGGTAGCGGTCGGCAGGGCGCAAGCCCATGTCACCGCCATTGGCACCCCGGTCGGCGGTTTGAGAAAAAGTTTTTGCCAGCTCGGCAAAGTTTTCGCCGCCGCGGGCGCGCCGTGCAATGTCTGTGGCGCGCGCGCTCAAGGCCTGGATGGCTTGTTCTGTGCTGTTTTCAGGCACGGCGATCAGGATCATGCCCAAGTTCAATTGGGCAGGCACTTGCGCCGCTTGTGCCTTCAGCTGGTCGCGCAAAAATTGCTCGACTTCCAGGTCGCTGACACGCACACGGCCTTCAATCTCACGCTCGCGCAAGCGGCTGAGCGTTAACTGGGTGCGCAGTTGCGCACGAAACGTACTCAGGGCGATGCCGTCTTGTGCCAGACGTTTGTGCATTTCCTCACGCGTCAACTGGTTGCTGGCAGCGACGTTGAGTTCGGCCTGATCGATGGCCTCGTTTTCAATTTTGATGCCGGCGTCCCGTGCTTGCTGCAACTGCGCTTTCTCGTTGATGAGCTGCTCTATGGCCAAGCGGGTGAGCTCACCCGCTTCGGGGTTGTTGCCTCGGCTGGCCGATTCCTTGGCCAGGCGTTGGCGCAAGACCTGCACTTCCTGGTTGGTGATGGGCTCTGAGTTCACCACCGCCACAATGAAATCAGCCTGACGAATGGCCGCAGTCGGGGTTTGCGCCAAGGCCCCTGAGGCGCCAAGCCAAGCGATGGTGCCCAGGACGGAGGCCAGCAAAGCTGAGCGGGCAGGAGAGATCAGGTTATTCATAGTGCTGGAACCGACTGGGTTGAACCGTGCTGTCACGCAGGTATTGGTAGCGGGGGATGTTGTCACTGAGGCTCTTCAAGGGGCTGATGCCTGCGCGTGCCAAACCGATGAACTCGAGTTGAAAAAGGATGCGGCTGGTGGCGTTCGAGGCGCTGGCGCTGGTGATGTTGGTTTGAAGGCGCTGGAAGGCGACTCGGCCAAGCCAGCAACCCGCATCGTATTCGAGACCCAGCAAAGTGTCCACGAGACTGCGCTCTTTCAGGCTGTAATTGAGCCGGCCGACCGTGTACCAGCGATCCGGGCCAAGGCCTTGACCGGGTGCGCGCGACCAGGCGGTATCCGCTTGCGGGTCGGTGTTTCCCACCATGTCGCTCAAAGGCCACTGCCACCCCATATCCAAAAATGCAGAGTTGGGGGTGACCTGGTTGTTGGATCGATACGCCGCATTGATGACACGGTAGGGGCTTGGGCTGTAGCGTCCTTGCAGCGTGGTTCGGTTGATCTCGTGTGTCTGGTTTTTGGCCTGGATGGTGCCTTCCAATGCCCAGCGGTCATCCCACCGGATACCGGCGCCGAACAAAATGTCACTCAAGCCTGCAGAGACAATCGGTTGATTTTTTTCGAGCCCGACAAGCTGGTCTGCATACCGGATGCGTTGTGCCACACCCACCCTGAGCATTTCAGCGCCGTTGCCGGCATCAAAAAAGCGGCTGCTCACGCCCAGCGTCAGCGCATTGTTGTCCACCAGTCTGTCATGACCAACGTAGGTGTTCTCGCTGAAAATAGTCGACAAGTTGAAGTCGGCGGCGCCAGTGTCATAAAGGGGCAGCATGTCCTGATTTTTGTAAGGCGTGCGGGCGTAAAAGGCGCGTGGTTCGAGTGTCTGCAACACATCACGGCCAAACCACCGGGTTTCGCGTTCAAACACCAAGCCGGAATCCAGACTGTAGGTGGGCAGGACACGGTTCACCGAGAGTGCGCCATTGTCCAAGGCGCTGTCCATCTGGTAGCGCGTAGCATGCAGCTGCAATTTGGGTGTCAAGAATCCCCAAGGGCGTATCCAGGGGCGGCTGACCTGGGCTTGCACAAAGCTGCGCTCGCCATTGCGCGGCTTGGCATTGACAAGACTGGGCACACGAGAAAAGTCGGCCTCAAAGCGCGTGGTGTCACCCACCACAGACCAATCGAGGCCTTCTGCGTTCCATTGGCCATAGCGCATGGTGATTTGGGGCGCCCTGTCGTAGGGCGGTGCAAGGTCTTGCAGGTTTTGCCAGCGTTGCATTTGTGCGGTCATGCTGAAGTCGCCGCGTCCCCAGGACAAGACCCCCGTGGACGGCAGAACACGCTGCGTGAGCATCAGACCCGAGCGTGGAAAGTCTCGCCAGTAATTGTTGTCGCTGACCCGGTTCAAGCTCAGGTCCAGACCCACGCTGCCCACGCTGTCCAGCCCGGTGTCAATGCTGCCAGTGTGCTGAGTGGACAAGCCCCACCGGCGCTCATTGCGCAATTTGTCGGAGGGCATCAAGTTCAAACGCACTTGGCCCTTGTAGTCTTGTTCCAGATAACGCAATTCGGTGTCGACAGCGATGCCGCGCTGGCTCATCACGTGGGTGATCACGGTGGCATCGCGGTTAGGAGCGATGTCAAAGTAATAAGGTTGCGCCACTTCCACGCCGTTGACCGTGTCGATGCTCAATAGCGGCGGCAGCAAGCCTGATTTGCGCTCGTTGGTCAAAGGCAAGCTGATCGATGAAGCCGCTAAAACGGGGATGTCGTGAAAACGGAACTGCACCCCTTCGACGATGACGGTGGACTCTTCCTCGTCGATGCGCATCTGCGTGGCTTTCAACAGCCACTCGGGCAGCCATTCCGGACCCGGTTTGCGGCGGCATGTCGTGTAGCTGGCCTGACGAATGATGGCGCGCTTGTTGTCCACAAACTCGACTTCGGCCGCTTGCCCGTAACCCCCGCTGCTGTAAAGCTCGAAATCAGGTTTCTCAAAAGTGCCCTGGAAGCTGTCCACCTTGAGCCTCAAGCGCGGCCCGATGAAAACACTGCTTTCACGGCTGACGCGCACATGCCCTGAGGCGTCCACCACATCCTGTGTCTGGTCGTAGTCCACCCGGTCTGCACGCACAGCCAGGCCGGGTCGCCGGATGCTGGCCTGCCCCTCTACCACCAGGTCCATGTCCGGACGGACGGTGATCTGTTGGCCGTTCACAAAAACAGCGCCTTCGGCTTGCTGACGGTCGGAGATTTTTTCTTCCAGCAAAGGGCTGCTGCGCAGGGGCAAGCCAAGGGGCTGGGATTGGGCCCAGCCCATGCCGATGGTCAGCACCGCCACCACGGCCAGCGCACGCGGGGCAAAGCCTGCGAGGGAAGGCGGCAGCAAGGACGGCGAAGCGAAATGGGTGACCACAGGGGGAATGTAATAAAAGAGTCAGCCTGTCGTTGCTCGAAGAAGGCGGCATCAGGCTTTGTAAAATGGGATTATCCATGAGCCACCTTCCCTTATCCTCCCCCCTCCCTCCTGCGCCGGGTTCTGACGTCGGCTGGGCCGACCCCGCCCGCCAGGTTTTGTTCCAGCAATGGATGGTGAACATCGGTGAGGCGCAGGGGCTTTTGCCCGATACCTTGCGCATTGCATCGGCCGATGCCAGCTTCAGGCGGTACTTGCGCGTGGACACCAAGCAAGGCGAAAGCCGCATCGTGATGGACGCGCCCCCAGACAAGGAAAATTCGGAGCCCTTCGTCCGGATTGCGGCCCTGATGCACGCTGCAGGCCTGCACGCCCCCGAGGTGCTGGACTGGCAAGAAGCCCACGGCTTCATGCTGCTGAGCGACCTGGGGGATGCCACCATGATGTCCGCCATCGACTCCGAGCGCCCCCAGGCCAACCATGGGCTCTACATGCAGGCCGTGGACACGCTGATTCAGTGGCAACTGGCCTCGCGCCCGGCTGTTTTGCCGCCCTACGATGCAGCCTTGCTCAACCGCGAACTCGGCCTTTTCCCGGACTGGTATCTGGCCCAGCACAAGGGCGTTGTGCTGGAAGGCAAGAGCCGTGAGGTGTTTGACAAGGCCTTTGCCCTGATCGTGCAGCGCAACCTGGCCGCCCCCTGCGTGTTTGTGCACCGTGACTTCATGCCGCGCAACCTGATGATGCCCCATGGAACGGGCCCCCGCAGTGGGCAGTTGGGGGTGCTGGACTTTCAGGACGCGGTCTATGGCCCGATCACTTACGACGTGGCCAGCCTGATGCGCGACGCCTTCCTGACCTGGGACGAAGACTTTGTGTTGGACATCACCATCCGCTACTGGGAAAAAGCCCGCAAAGCCGGCTTGATGGACTTTGAAGACTGGCACAGCGACTTCGGGGCTTTTTACCGGGCGGTCGAATGGATGGGCTTGCAGCGCCACCTGAAAGTAGCGGGTATTTTTGCCCGCCTGACCTTGCGCGACGGCAAGCCCAAATACCTGGCCGATGCGCCACGCTTTTTGCACTACATCCGCACCACCGCCGACCGCTACCGCGAGCTGGGTCCTTTGCTCAAGCTGATCGACGAGATCGAAGGCACGACCCCTCAGGTCGGCTTCGCTTACGGGCGCATGTGAGCATGCCGCGTTTTTACTGCCCCGAGCCATTGCGCACCGGTCTGGCCCTGAGCCTGCCGCCTGGCGCGGCCCGCCATGTGCAGGTGCTGCGCACACAGCCGGGCGATGTCATCACGCTGTTCAATGGCGAAGGCGGGGAGTTTGACGCCACCGTCACCCGCATGGGTCGCAGCGATGTCGATGTTGAAGTCGGCATGCACCACCCGGTGGAACGAGAGGCACAACGGCCAGTGCACCTGCTGGCGGGCATCACCGCCAATGAGCGCATGGACTGGCTGGTCGAAAAAGCCACGGAACTGGGCGTGGCCAGCATCACCCCGCTGGTCGCCGAGCGCAGCGTGCTCAAGCTCAAGGGCGAGCGTGCGGACAAAAAACTCGCCCATTGGCAAGGGGTGGCCGTGGCCGCCGCCGAGCAATGCGGGCGCAACCGGGTCCCCGTGGTGCACGCTGCGGTGACCCTGAACGCCTGGTTGAAACAGGCAGTTGAGGGTGAGCGTTGGGTGCTGTCTTTGGCACAAGGGTTGGCACAAGATTCGGAACAAGGCCCACAGGCCCTCTCGCAGATGGCGGGCCAGGCCCCTGTGACCGTGCTCAGCGGGCCTGAGGGCGGGCTGAGCCCGGCCGAAGAAGCCGCCGCTTTGTCGGCAGGGTTCAAGCCCGTGACGCTGGGCCCGCGTGTTTTGCGTGCCGAAACGGCGCCCCTGGCCGTGCTGGCCGCGCTGTCGCTGGGCGCTTGAGCGCTTCACTGTCCAAGCCTGGCTATTCGCAGGCCCATGGCCAAGAGCCGGGGTGACACCGCTTCATAAGCATCAAGCGATACACTGGCCCGCATGAACGCCAACCTCATCCTCCTCACGCTCTGCCAGGGCCTTTTCTTCACCAACAACGTCACGTTCATTGCCATCAACGGCCTGGTGGGCTTGAGCATGGCCCCGTTGGGCTGGATGGCCACCTTGCCCGTCATGGGCTATGTGGTGGGTGGTGCGCTGTCGACCGGCTTGGTGGCCAAAAGCCAGTCGCGCTGGGGGCGCAAAGTGTCGTTTCAGTTGGGCCTGGTGGTCGCGATGTTTTCGGCATTGCTGGCCGCTTATGCCGCCTGGAGCCACAACTTCTGGCTGCTGGTTGCGGCCACGGTGATTGCGGGGTATTACAGTGCCAACGGCCAGTTGTACCGGTTTGCCGCGGCCGAGTTGGCCGCTGACGGATTTCGCGAAAAAGCCGTCTCGCTGGTGCTGGCGGGGGGCTTGATCGGTGCCATCGTGGGGCCCAATCTGGCATCGCGCACCCGCACTGTGTACGAAACCCCCTTCCTGGGGGCCTACATGGCGCTGGGCATTGTGGCGGTGCTGGCCATGGTGTGCATGGCCTTCATCCGTTTCCCGGCCGTGCCCGCCAAAAAGCCTGGCGACAGCGAGGGGCGCCCTTTGTCCGACATCATGCGCCAGCCAGTGTTCATCGTGGCCGCGGCGGCAGCTGCGCTCAGCTATGGCGTGATGAACCTGCTGATGGCCGCCACCCCGTTGGCCATGCAGGTGTGTGGCTTCAGTTTTGACGATGCCGCGCTGGTGCTGGAGTGGCATGTGATCGGCATGTTTGCGCCCGGTTTTTTCACGGGCCACCTGATCAAGAAATTCGGCACGCTGCCCATCATGGGCGTGGGCGTGGTCATCAACTTTGCTTGCATCGCCATTGCCCTGACAGGCGTCGAGTTGCACCAGTTCCTGATCGCCTTGTTCTTGCTGGGCCTGGGCTGGAACTTCCTGTTCACCGGCAGCACCACCTTGGCCATGAAAGCCTGGACCCCGGCCGAAAAAGACCGCGGTCAGGCCGCCATCAACTTCTTTGTGTTCAGCACCATGGCCGTGACCTCGTTTGCTTCGGGTGCACTGGTCACCACGCAAGGCTGGACCTGGCTGAACATCGGTTCACTCTTGCCCGTGGCCCTGACGGGCGTGGCGCTGGTGTGGATGGCGATCAAGCAGAAAAGCGTGCAAGCAGCCAGCGCTTGAGCGTGGTGAACACCTGGACGCGGTAGAGGTCATTGAAGATCTCGTGGTACATGGCGTCAAAGCACTCGGCTTGCACCACGCCAGCCGGCGCGGCTTCGGCAAATGCTGCGCTGGCCCGGGCGTTGACCAGACGGTCCTGGCCGGCGTACAGCAGCAACGTGGGCACCGACCATTGCGGCGCATCGTCCAATGCCTGGGCGCCGTTGTCCAGAATCCAGGCGGCCAAACCCGTTGAAATGCGCCGGTGCACCAGCGGGTCGGCCTCGTAGGCTTTGACGGCCTCGGGGTCACGCGCCACAAACTCGGTTTTAAGCCCGTTGTCCACGCGCAGATGGGGCACAACGCGGGGCAG
>CAIZSE010000187.1 GCA_903935585.1 uncultured Burkholderiales bacterium
GTCTTTGGCTCCTTCTATACCGTGGGCGGTGTTTTGAAAGACGGCATTCCGCGTCTGCAAGCCAAACACCTCAGCCCGTGAGCACCACGTCATGGCCTTTTTCAAGTTCCGATTTCCTGGTCAAACCGCCTCTAATGAGGCCTTGACTGCCGGCCCCAACGAAAACCTCGAAGTCGTCCGCCGTCGCGCGCGCCACCGGTTGATGGGCTCGGTGGTGCTGGTGTTGGTTGCGGTGGTGGGCTTTCCGCTGCTGTTTGACACCCAGCCCCGGCCCGTTGCGGTCGACACCCCCATCGTGATTCCTGACCGTCAAAGCACCTCGCCGCTGACCAGTGCAACGCCCGTGCCTGCAGCCCAGGCGCCCGCCAAACCTTTGCTGCCTGCGTCCGGGGCCGTACCCACGCAAGCCAGCCTGGATCAGCGCGAAGAAGTGGTGCTGCCTGCAGCCCCGATGGCCGTGACCCCCAAGCCTGACACACAAAAAGCCGCACCACCGCCAGAAAAGAACACCGATAAAGCCGGTGCAGTCAAACAGGAGTCCCAAGTTGCTCCGCCCGTGAAGGCCGAAAAACCGGCACCTGCGGCCAAACCCAAGGACGATGGCGGCAAAGCCCAGGCGCTTTTGGAGGGCAAGTCGGCCAAGGCGACAGCGGGTCGTGTGGTCATTCAGGTAGGCGCCTTCACCGATCCGGCCAAAGTTCGCGATGTCCGCAGCAAGCTCGAGCAAGCCGGCTTGAAAACATACACCCAGGTGGTAGAAAAAGACGGCAAGAGCACCACGCGAATCCGCGTGGGCCCCTACGAAACACGTGAAGAAGCAGACAAAGTAGCAGCCCGCATCCGCAAGCTTGATTTGCCTGTGTCTGTCTTCAAGATCTGACATGGCGATCGCCCTCACCGATTGGATCTTGCTGGGCGTGTTGCTCGCTTCCATGGTGATGGGGCTTTGGCGTGGACTGGTGTACGAGGTTTTGTCGTTGGCGGGCTGGGTGGCGGCGTTTGTGGTCGCTCAGTGGCTGGCCCCCGATGTGGTGGGGTGGCTGCCCTTGATCAAGGATGCCCCCAATGCCGTGCAATACGCCGTGGCTTTTGCGGTGGTCTTTGTGGCCACTGTGTTTGTGGCGGGCATGGTGTCCTGGCTGATCAAGAAATTGGTGGAAACCGTGGGGCTGCGCCCGGTAGACCGCACTTTGGGGGGGGCGTTCGGCTTGGCGCGCGGGGTGGTTTTGCTGTTGGCATTGACGGTGGTCTTGCAACTGACAGGACTTTCCCGTGAAGCTTGGTGGTCAACGGCCCAAGGTCCGGTTTGGCTGGAGCTTGTCCTCACAGGCTTGAAACCGCTTTTGCCCCAGACCTTTGTGGAATATTTGCCCTGAATTTTTCGGGGCAGTTCGATTTTTGAACTGGAAAAAGAATGTGTGGAATTGTCGGCATTGTGAGCAGTGCACCTGTTAACCAGTTGATCTATGACGCCTTGTTGCTGCTGCAACACCGGGGTCAGGATGCGGCCGGTATCGTGACGCAGCTGGATCGCAAGTTTTTCATGCACAAGGCCAAAGGCATGGTGCGCGATGTGTTTCGCACCCGCAACATGCGCAGCCTGCCCGGCAACTGTGGTTTGGGCCAGGTGCGTTACCCCACAGCGGGCAACGCCTTCAGCGAAGATGAGGCGCAGCCTTTTTATGTCAACGCCCCGTTCGGGCTGGTGCTGGTGCACAACGGCAACCTGACCAATGCCCATGCCCTCAAGGCAGAGCTGTTTTCCAACGACCACCGCCACATCAACACCGACAGCGATTCCGAAGTTTTGCTCAACGTGCTGGCCCACGAACTTGAAAAAACCACGCGCGGACTGCCGCTCAAGCCAACCGACGTGTTTGAGGCCGTGCGCGGCGTGAACCGCCGTGTCAAAGGCTCTTACGCGGTGATCGCCCTCATTGCCGGTCATGGCCTGGTGGCTTTTCGTGACCCGCACGGCATTCGCCCCTTGTGCATGGGCCGCAGTGCCGATGGCACCATCATGCTGGCCAGCGAGTCGGTCGCCTTGGACGGCACAGCCCACCAGTTCGAGCGCGATGTGGCGCCGGGTGAGGCCATTTTTGTGGACCTGGAAGGCCGGCTGCACAGCGAGGCTTGCAGCGACAAGGCCCAACTGAGTCCCTGCATTTTTGAATACGTGTACCTGGCGCGACCTGATTCGACGATGGACGGCATCTCGGTGTACCAAGCCCGATTGAACTTGGGCGAGAGCCTGGCCAAGCGCTTGATTTCCACGGTGCCGCCCAGCGACATCGATGTGGTGATTCCGATCCCCGAGTCCAGCCGCCCCAGTGCCACCCAACTGGCCCATTTGCTGGGCATTCCTTACCGCGAAGGTTTTGTAAAAAACCGATATGTGGGCCGCACCTTCATCATGCCGGGGCAGGCGGTTCGTAAAAAATCCGTGCGCCAAAAACTCAACACCATCGTGAGTGAGTTCAAGGGCCGCAACGTGCTGCTGGTCGACGATTCCATTGTGCGCGGCACCACCAGCCGCGAGATCGTTCAGATGGCGCGTGACGCGGGCGCACGCAAGGTCTACATGGCCAGCGCTGCACCACCCGTGCGTTACCCCAACGTGTACGGCATCGACATGCCGACCAAAGAAGAACTGGTCGCGCATGGCCGCAGCATCGAAGAAATTCGCCAGATCATCGGTTGCGATGCCTTGATTTACCAGGACGTTGATGCCATGAAAACAGCCGTGGCCCAAGCGCGAGTGAACGCTGCCGGGGCCTTGTCCGATTTCGATGCATCCTGCTTTGACGGCGTCTATGTGACCGGTGACATCTCTGCCGCCGACATCAGCCGACTGAGCGAAACCCGACTCCAGGCGGAGGAGGGTGACGAAGACAATTCGCGTTTGGCCTTGCCAAACGCCAGCGTGTGAGCCCAAACCATGACCGAAGCTTCCCGATTTGACGACCTGCACATCGAAACCCTGGCGGTGCACGCTGCAGTAGAGCGCAGCCAGTACGGAGAAAATTCCGAAGCGCTGTACCTGACCAGCGGTTATGTGCAACCCACCGCTGAAGCGGCGGCACGCCGTTTTGCAGGTGACGAAGAAGGCTACACCTACGGCCGTTATGGCAACCCCACCGTGAGCAGCATGGAAATGCGACTGGCCGCGCTGGAAGGCACCGAAGCCGCCATGGGCACGTCTTCCGGCATGTCGGCCATCCTGATGATGTGTCTGGGTTTGCTCAAGGCGGGTGACCATGTGGTGTGTTCGCGCTCCATGTTCGGCTCGACCATCAAACTGATCGGATCCGACCTGGCCAAGTTCGGGGTCGAGTCCAGTTTCGTTTCTCAGACCGATCTGCAAGACTGGCAAGCGGCCATCCGTCCCAACACCCGACTGCTGTTCGCCGAAACGCCCACCAACCCGCTGACCGAGGTCTGCGACATTCAGGCGCTGGCCGACATGGCGCACAACGCCGGCGCCTTGTTTGCGGTGGACAACTGCTTTGCCACACCTGCTTTGCAGCGACCCGCGGCGATGGGGGCGGACATCATCACGCACTCGGGCACCAAGTACCTGGATGGCCAGGGCCGTGTGGTCGCGGGCGCACTGTGTGCCACTCAGCAAATGATCACCGAGAAGTTTCTGCCGGTCATGAAAAGCGGGGGCATGACACTCGCGCCATTCAATGCCTGGGTCGTGCTCAAAGGTCTCGAAACCCTGGACCTGCGCATGCGGGCTCAGACCGCCCGTGCCCAAATTTTGGCCGAATGGCTGGAAAAGCACCCGGCCGTGGCGCGCGTTCATTACCCGGGTTTGGCCAGCCACCCCCAGCACGATCTGGCCATGCGTCAAATGTCTGGCCTGGGTGGGGCAGTCCTGTCCTTCGATGTGAAAGCCGACAGTCCCGAAACATCGCGTGCACGTGCTTTCCATGTCATGGACCAAATGCAAATGTTGTCCCTGACCACCAACCTGGGCGATACCAAAACCCTGGTGGCCCATCCCGCCAGCACATCGCACGGCCGACTGACCGAAGCTCAGCGCCAGGCCGCAGGCATCGGCCAAAGCCTGATCCGGGTTGCGGTCGGCCTGGAATACCCGCAAGACGTTCAAAAAGACCTGGCACGTGGTCTTGATACCCTTTGATATGACGAAAATCCGCACCCGTTTTGCCCCATCACCCACCGGCTTCATTCATCTGGGCAATATCCGCTCGGCTTTGTACCCCTGGGCTTTTGCCCGCGCCACTGGCGGCGACTTCATCTTGCGCATTGAAGACACCGATCTGGACCGCTCCACACAAGCCTCTGTGGACGTGATCATCGAAGGCATGGCCTGGTTGGGGCTGGACCACGACGAAGGTCCTTATTACCAAATGCAGCGCATGGACCGCTACAAAGTCGTGCTCGCCGAATTGCAAGCTGCTGGCCACGTCTACCCTTGCTACATGAGCATGGAAGCGCTCGACGCCCTGCGTGAGCGCCAAATGGCCAACAAGGAAAAGCCCCGTTACGACGGCACATGGCGCCCGGCGCCTGGCAAGACCTTGCCAACAATTCCTGAAGGCGTCAAGCCCGTGCTGCGCTTCAATAATCCCATTGGTGGGTTGGTGGCATGGGACGACAAAGTCAAGGGCCGCATCGAAATCAGCAACGACGAATTGGACGATCTGGTGATTGCCCGCCCGGACGGCACGCCCACTTACAACTTCTGCGTGGTGGTGGACGACATCGACATGGCAATCACCCACGTGATCCGCGGCGATGACCATGTGAACAACACACCTCGCCAGATCAATATCTTCAAGGCCTTGGGCAAAGAGCCGCCGATCTACGCCCACCTGCCCACCGTGCTGAACGAGCAGGGCGAGAAGATGAGCAAGCGCAACGGTGCCAAGGCCGTGACGGTTTACCGTGACGAGGGCTACCTGCCCGATGCCATGGTCAACTACCTGGCGCGCCTGGGCTGGAGCCACGGCGATGACGAAATTTTTAGCCGAGCCCAGTTTCTGGAATGGTTCAATCTGGACCACCTCGGTCGCAGTGCTGCACAGTTCGACGAAGCCAAGCTCAAGTGGGTCAATGCGCAGCACCTGAAGGCCATGGACGATGCCCAATTGGCAGACCACGTGCAGCCCTTTCTGGACAAACTGGGTGTGGTGGCAGATGAGCGACTGGCCAGCATTTGTGGCTTGTTCAAAGACCGTTGCGACACCTTGGTGGTCTTGGCCAAATGGATCTCGGCCTTTTATCTGGACGTGGTGCCCAATGCAGAAGAAAAAGCACAACATGTGACCGACGCGGTCAAGCCTGCATTGACCGCTTTGGCCGACAAGCTGGCCAATTGCGCCTGGGACAAATCCTCGATTGCTGCGGCCATCAAGCAGACGCTGACTGAAACGGGTCTCAAGATGCCTCAGATCGCCATGCCCGTGCGGGTGCTGGTGATGGGCACGGCCCAGACCCCGTCGCTCGACGCCGTGCTGGCCTTGAGCCAGAGAGAAAAAATAGTGGCGTGTTTGAGAAACCCATAAATTTCTGTCTATAATCCGAGACTCGACGCCAACGAGGCACAACGAAAAGCATCACTGTTTGACGTTGACCAAAGGGGGGTATAGCTCAGCTGGGAGAGCGCTTGCATGGCATGCAAGAGGTCAGCGGTTCGATCCCGCTTACCTCCACCAAAGTGTCGAGATGATTCATCAGAATCAGTCCAGGTTATGACCCTATCGTCTAGAGGCCTAGGACA
>CAIZSE010000188.1 GCA_903935585.1 uncultured Burkholderiales bacterium
GCTCAAGGTCGATGTCACCGGCACGGGCAACTTCACCACGCCCGCCGAGACCATCAACCTGACGGGTGCCAACGTCGCGGGCAACCTGCAGGGCATGAGCCTGACGCAGTTGCTGAATGACCAGGTGATCGCGGCCTGAGGCAAGTGGCCGCGATCAACCAACCTGAAAGAAGGGGTCGTCAGCGGATGGCATCGTGGTCGATGACGTCTTGCTGCAGGCCATTGTTCAACCCTTCTCTCAGCTCTTAGGCATAGATCTCGGCTTTGGCGCCAAGAACGAGCCGTTCCAGCAAATGGCTCGACACTGCATGGGTTGAATAAAAATCCAGCAATTGCACGTTGAAACCATCATTGGCCAAGTCGGGGTGCCCTGCTGTGTCCACGCTCACCACGAGGTCTTGCCCGGACTGCGTCAATGAAACGCAGTCCAAAAAGTCGACGTCAGCGGCCAGCTCGTTGAACAAGGCATCCAGATCCAGACGATCCCCCTGGGCGATTGAAAAATCCCCAATGCGGCAGACACCGCCTTGCGAGGTCAAGCCTGTCATCCGGAACACGTCTGCGCCTGCACCTCCCGTGAGAGTGGAGATCCCGCCCGTAGCACCGATCAACAAATCAGAGCCGCTGCCGCCTCGCAGTTGGTCGTTGCCGCCGGCGCCATAAAGCACCACCGCTTGGGCCTGTGACGAAGCGTCGAGTGCGTTGTCCTTGCTGTCGCCCAGATGGATCTGCTGGTATTCAAGACCGCGCCCCAGCGGACTGTAGAGCTGGGCAGCAGACAAGTTGATGACTGTGCCAGAGGTCAATAAAGCGCTGTAGTTCAAGCTCAGTGAAGAGCCTGTCAGTTGAGCGGTCTGCGGACCGGACCCACCGACGGTCCAGGAGGAAAACCCAAGGCCTTCGTCGCTGACAAGCATGCCGAAATCCAGCGTGACCGAACTGCCGTTAACGGCCATGTTGACGATATTGACGGCAGATGAAGAGTGCCATTGGGTCTGCAGTTGTTGCAGGTAGGACGGGTCGATCACAGACACCCAGTCCGAAATTTTCCCTTGCAAATCAAAGCTGGCGATCTCGAAAGTGCCCAAAGGGGTGTAGCTGATGAGTACATCTTCATTCGGGTTGAAGTCTGCCAACCGATTCGCCAGTTGGCCAGCATCGTTGAACAGGCTGTGTCCGTTGAAAACCACAAAGCGGTCGGCGCCTTCGCCACCTTTGGCTACGGTATTGCCGCCCAGCCACAGCCAGTCGCCATCGTCACCCCCTTCGAGCTCGCTGCCCTGGCCATAGCCCATCAGCACATCGGCGCCCAGGTTGCCCAGCAACAGGCTCGGGCCATCGGGGCGACCGATCAGCACATCGTTGCCATCGCCGCCAAAGGCGTTTTCAACCCGGGTGCCGGGTGCAAATGCAGTGCTCAGTCCGTCAAACTGCAGCCAGCCGTTGCGCCCCAGTTGCACCGTGATGGCTTTGCTCAATGCCGAAGCCATGATGACGTCCTGGCCGCCGTCGTGGTCATCAAGCCACAGCATGCGCTGGCGCTCGGTGTCACTGGCCAGTTGGGTCCATGTGGTGTGGCGCTCGTCGGTGTAGATGTGGCGCTGGCTGATCTCATTGGCATCGCCAAAAAAGATCAGCCGGATGTCCTTGACCTGGGCTGCACCCGTGATGTCGATGGCGTGCGAATACTCGATCGTCCAGGTGCCCTCGGACTGTTCACCCCAGAAGCGTTTGCTGGTCGCTTTGATGTTCTCATTCACGCGGTTATCAGACAATTGGTTGTACAAGTTACCGGTGGCCAACACACTGGTGGTGCCCGAAGGCGAGGTCACCTTGAACACCAGCTTGCTGATGGCCGGGTCTGTGTAGGTGGCTTGCACCTGCATGCTGTCAAGCTTGAGCGCCAGGCGGGTGTCGATGGTCCATCGGGTGACCTGGTTGGCGGTTGCTGAAATGGTGTATGTGTTGGTGTCCACCTCGGTTTTGTGGGTCCATCCGGTGACCGTGGCCGCGCTGAAACCGCCTTTGAACCAGTCTTGTGCCAGGCGCACCGAGTTGTAGGCGTTCAGCGAGCCAAAGCCCGCACTGCGTGAATAGTGCAGGCCCACCCCATTGAGCGTTCGCGCCTGGTTCAAGGCAAAGCCCTGGTAGGGGGTGGTGGAAGGCAGGTAATTGGCGCCATAAGCCAGAATTTCCTGCACATCCCGGAACCCGAGTCCGGGGTTGCTTTCAAGCATCAGGGCGGTGATGCCCGCCGTGTGTGGTGCGGCAAAGCTGGTGCCGCCCCTTGCCGGCACGGCACCCTGCAGCGCATCGCCCGAATTTGAAAATGAAGTGATGAAGCCGCCGGAGTTTTCCAACGAGACAATCGCCATGTAGGCGGGCTCTTTTTTCAAAGAATGCAAACTGTCGTTGGCGTTGGGACCGCCATTTCCCCCTGAATAAATGACAATCTGGCCCAAGCCGCCACGCCCTTGAGCGATGGCTACGTCGTCCTGTGGTTCTGGCATGCTCCAGAAATTGCCCAACGAAATACCCCAGCTGTTGTTGTCAATGTCCACATTGTCTGTCGGACCCCAGATGATCTTGGCCCCATAGGCCACACCCACGAAACTGCTGCCCCAATCCCCAGCAATGTTTTGTCCTACTTGGGTGCCATGGTTCACATAGTTGTCTGCTGAACTGCCTGCCAGTACGTTCCCTTTGTGAAAATCACTCCGGGTGGGCACGATATGACCACCCTCGGCTTCTGTCGATACGCCGCGACCGGTCAGGCCCACAAGCCCCCAATTCCATGCCTCCTGGATCTGCCCAAAGTTGTTGAAGTCTTCCGCCCAGGTGTTGCGGCCAGCCTTGAGCCAGGCTTTGACGCTCACGGAGAGGGTGGCGCGCGAGCTGTCGACCCAGTCCTGTCCGTCCAGTCGCTGGTAGGTCACGCGCACATCGCTTTGGCTGGCACTGGTGCTGCGATCGGTTTTGAGTGTGAGTTGGGACAAGTCTCGGGCCAGGACTGTCCACGAACCATCCACGTTGTCGCGCACCCCATGTGAGAGCAAACAGTCGGCTGCCAAGCCCTGAATCAGCACCCGCTGCGAGCCTTGGGTCAGGTCCAGGGTGGGGTCGCGCAGGTCCAGTGCAACTTCGCGTCCGGCCCGCAGGTCGACGATGCGGCTGACAGGGCGCACCGGTGCCGCACCGTCGGTCACAGCAAGGTAAAGCCAGGTTTCTTTGGCGTTGGCATTGCCTGCCTGGTCCTGGAGCTGGCCCTGTGCGAGGCCCACGCGCACCCACTCGGGCACGCCCGATGCAGTGGCTGTAAACCTCAGTGTCCGTGTCTGGCCGCTGCCGGCCAACAACGCAAGCTGGCCGCTGGAGGCTTGCAAACCCTCCTTCAAATAGGCATCGGCCAGGCTTTCAGAAAGTTGCAGCTCCAGGCTGACGCTTTGGCCGGGCTGCAAGTGACTGGAAACATCGGCGCCGCTCTGGCGCAAGGACACCAGCTCCGGGGTCTGCACATCGATGCGGGCCGATTGTTGCCACAGCAATCGTGTGCTGCCATCGCCCAGCACCTGGTACAGACTGAGGGCCAGGTCGGCGCCGGCCTCTGGCGCCTTTTTGCCAAAGAACGATTCGTTTTCGTAAAAAGTGGTGCGCCAGTAACCTGTGGTGTCGGTGATCAGGTTGGCGGTGACGTCGCCCCAGACCAGACGCAGGCTGGTATTGGGGGTGGCCCACCCGTCGTAGTCAATGCCCTCGTACAAGTCTGTTGCGCTCCACGGCTGGATGGCCGCTGACGCGGTCGGCTGCCAGGCTCTCTGCAAGGAGGCCACGTTGCCGTCGGCATCCTGCACCTGTTGCAACACCAGCTCGTTGTTCTTGTTGAGCGCCGCTCCCGTGCCCAGGGTGACCTCCCAGACCGTGCTCAAGCCCCCTTGGGGATGGACGGCTCTGGCGTGGGCGCCGACACCCCAGACCGGCGCTGACAAGCCTCTCTCTAGCAGGGCCACCGGCTCGGAAAATGCCAGCCGCAGCACATCGGCTTGGTCCAGTTGTGTGCTCACTCCGCGATCAATGGACCAATCGGCTGCGATCCAGCGGGCATCCATCCTGGCATTGGCTTTCGTGTTCAATGACCCGCTGACAACCTCAATCCAATCGCTGGGGATGGTGCTGGCCAGCGCGTTGTTCCTGAAATAAACGGTCTGGTCAGGCCGTGTGAAGTTGCCCTGGCCCGACAGATCGACTTGCAGCCGGCTGTAAATGCCTTGCCCACCTTGAAAGGGTGAGGCTGCCGTCAAATCGTTGTCAAACTTGAACCAGCGGTGCAGATCACCACCAGGCTCATAGCCGACCAACTGCGTGGCATCAAAACGCAGGCGATCGCCCGCGCGGGGGTCAAAGTCCACCAGGTAATCTGAGCCGCCCTCCATGTCCTGGTCTGCCCACAAGAAAACATCGGCCCCGTCGCCCCCCATCAGCCAATCGTTGCCACGCCCACCCCGCAAGACATCCTTGCCTTGCCCCGTGTATTGGCTGTAGAGGCGTTGGTCAATGTTGGCGCCACCGTTGCCTGTGCCTGCCGCGTCAGAGGCGGCATGGCCGGTGCCAAACCCGCTGCTGCCCTGGCTCAGGTCCCACAGCACCTTGTTGTAGACGCTGCGCCCGCCATAGGCGGCCACCTTGCTGGCTGCGGCTTGTTGCAGGTCATGCCAGACCATGGCCGTTTCGCTGCCTTGCAAGAGATTGCCGTCCCTCACGCCTGCGCCGCCGCGCCAGTTGTCTTCGATCTGGCCCAGCCACTGCGCCTGCCAACCGGTGCCCAGGTTGAGGGGGCCGAGCCAGGAGGCGCCGCCCTCTGCGCCGCCCGAGCGACCCGTTCCCGCGCCAATGCCGCCAACGCCACCACTGCTGTACCAGGTGGTTTCTCCGCCGCCACCGCCGCCATAGCCGCCATGAAGGCTGTTGGCAGAAAAGCCATCGCCAAACAACAAGTCGTCGCCTGCCCCCCCCGCTAGCAGATCATGGCCCGAGCCCCCTTGCCCCCCGGCGCTCATGCTGACGGCGCCACCGCCAGAGCCATCGCCAAAGAGGATGTCGTTGAACGATGTGCCTGTGAGCTTGTCATCGTCGCCGAAGCCATCGGCGCTGATGCCCGGCAAATTTGTGTTGCCATAGCCGGAGCCATCTCCCCAGATGATGCGACCACCGGTCACGTTCAGACGCAGCTCGCTTGAGCGTGGGACGAAACCGGCACCGTTCCCCAGACTGCCTTGAGATATGGACCCATTGAAAGGCTCATGCAAAACCAATTGGGCGTCAGAAGGGTCCAGCAATCCTTTCATGTCGAGCCGGATTTCGTCCCTCGAGCGGACGTCGCTGTAGATGCGCACGTCAGCCACCTGCCCGTCAAAATAGGGGTCAGCCCAGTTGCTTTTTCCGATGTAGTTGTTGCTGCGCGTGACAACGGGCAGGTCTTCGCTCAGCCGTGTGGCTCCGACCATCTCGCCATCCATGTAGACCGTTGCCATGCGGTTGGCCTCGACCGTTACAGCCACATGAGACCAGCGTCCCACTGCCTGATACTCTGAAGGAATATCCACGGTGCCGATGAGCGTGCTGCCTGAAAACACCTTGAAGTACTGTTGGCCGACAATGATGTTGTTTGAATTGGCCCCGTTGCCCAAGTCGATGATGCGGGCATGGTTGTTGTTGGCGTCTGCCTTGTACCAGGCTTCGATCGTGAAGCTAGTGCCCAGCGTCATGCTGCCCAATGTCACATGGTCGTTGACGCCATCCAAATTCAAGGCCTGACGGGCTTCTGTGTTTTGACCGCCTTGTGTGCCTGCGCCAGTGTCTGTGACGGTAAAGCCGAGGGTGGCCTGATTGCGCCCCGTGACATTGGCCGCAGGGGCATAGGCCAAATCACCCAGAGTTGCAGCGTCTATAGCCTGGCCAGTCGTCACGGCTACCCCCCTGAAAGTCAGGGTTCCTGCAGTGGGAAGGGCGGTGATGGTCACCGTGCTGAGCGCATCACCGTCTTGATCGATCAAACCAAAATCATCGGATGTGAAGGTCCTGCCGCCATTCATTTCGAGCGACAGCACGGCGTTGGACCCGCTGGGTGCATCACTGAGGTCCTGGACTCGAATGACGAAAGGCTGGCTGTGACTGAAAACACCGTCGGAACAAATCACGGAAACCGCGTAGCTGCTTTTCGTTTCGAAATCAGGGCTTCTTCCTACGAAATATAGCGCCCCATTTCGAATTTGAAACTGGCTTGCATCTGGACCCGACAGATCAAGAGCGAAATTACCCACAGCGTCCGAGTCATAGACGCTCAATTGGCCGATCACAATGCCAGATCCCACGGGCGTGTTTTCAGCTATGGCAATGGCCGAGAGCGTTATTACGGGTGCAAGACTCGGGTCGACCCGCATGCTTGTGTTGTCAGGCAATAACGCGTGCGTCAGTGAGGCGTCGTTACCCTGTCCGTCATGAATTCTTCCTCCATTCAATCTCAGGCTGCTTGCCAAAATGCTGATGCCATCTGAATCGATGAAGCCTGGCGGGATCTTGCACCAGAATGCCAAATCACTACCACCACTGCCACCCCAGTAATTGGCCACAAGGCTGTTGCCCCCGACATCGAGCGTCAATTGGGGGTCTCCTGAGACGATCACGACCTTGTCGAATGTCACGGTCACCTGGATGCTGTCCCCAGGGTGCAATGGATTGGTCTGGTTGCTGCTGTCCTTGAAAATTTTTAATTGACTGATGGTGGGTATGTTGCTGACGGCAGCCACGATCACGCCATCGGTGAGCAGTTGTGTCAGGGTGAGCCCCTGCAGGTTGCCCGCGACGTTGGCACCCGTCAGGTTGATGGTCTCGGCGGGCGTGGTGAAGTTGCCCGTGCCGGTGACATCGACCTTGA
>CAIZSE010000189.1 GCA_903935585.1 uncultured Burkholderiales bacterium
CATCACGGGTGCAGGTGGCAATTTTTGTTCGGGTGGCGATGTGCATGAAATCATTGGCCCACTGACCCAATTGGACATGCCGGGCCTCTTGAGCTTCACACGCATGACGGGCGATCTGGTCAAGGCCATGCGTGCTTGCCCACAACCCATCATCGCCGCCATCGATGGGGTGTGCGCTGGCGCAGGCGCGATCCTGGCCATGGCCTCCGACCTGCGCTACGGAACCGAGCGCAGTAAAACCTATTTCCTGTTCAACAAAGTGGGGCTGGCCGGGTGCGACATGGGCGCTTGTGCGCTGCTGCCACGCATCATTGGCCAGGGGCGTGCCAGCGAGTTGCTGTTCACCGGTCGCGGCTTGGGTGCGGCTGAAGCAGAACGGTGGGGGTTTTACAACCGGGTGTGCGCTGCCGACACCCTGCTGGCCGATGCCCAGAGCATCGCGGCACAGTTGGTGTCCGGCCCGACGTTCGCCAACGGCATGACCAAAAAAATGCTTCAGCAGGAATGGAACATGGGGGTGGACGAAGCCATTGAGGCCGAAGCCCAGGCCCAAGCCATCTGCATGGCCACCAACGATTTTCACCGGGCCTACCACGCCTTTGTGGCCAAGCAGACGCCTGTGTTTGAAGGAGATTGAAAATGACTCAACACCCCCCTGAACTGGACTGGCCGTTCTTTGACGACAAGCACCGCGAATTCAAATCGAAGCTGGACATTTGGTGCAGCGAGCACCTGGCTCACGCGCACCATGACGAAAGCCGTGATGCGGTAGACGCCGAATGCGTTCGCCTGGTGCGCTTGCTCGGCAGCGGCGGCTGGCTCAAGCATGCCGTCGCAGGCAAGGCCTACGGCGCCGCATCCGATGCGATCGACACCCGCCAGCTTTGCCTGCTGCGCGAAACACTGGCGTTTCACAACGGCTTGTCCGACTTCGCTTTTGCCATGCAAGGCCTGGGCACCGGCGCCATCAGCCTCATGGGCACCCCGGCGCAAAAGCAGCGCTACCTGCCGCGCGTGGCCTCGGGGCAGGCACTGTCGGCGTTTGCCTTGAGCGAGCCCGATGCGGGCTCCGACGTGGCCGCCATGCAGTGCAGCGCCACAGCCACGGCAGAAGGCCATGTCCTCAATGGCCGCAAAACCTGGATCTCGAACGGTGGCATTGCAGACTTTTATGTGGTGTTCGCCCGCACGGGTGAAGCGCCCGGAGCACGCGGTATCTCTGCTTTCATCGTCGATGCTGACACCCCTGGCCTGTCCATCGAAGAGCGCATCGACGTCATCGCCCCGCACCCACTGGCGACCCTGAAATTTGACAACTGCAAGCTCGGTGCTGAGCAACGCATTGGTGAGCCCGGTCAGGGTTTCAAGGTGGCGATGGCCACACTCGACGTGTTCCGTACCTCGGTGGCCGCTGCGGCTTTGGGTTTTGGGCGCCGTGCGCTGCACGAGTCCATCGCCTGGGCGCGATCGCGCAAGATGTTTGGCCAAAGCCTGGGCGATTTCCAGATCACCCAGACCAAGATTGCCCAGATGGCCACGATGCTCGATGCAGCCACCTTGCTGACCTACCGCGCCGCCTGGTTGCGCGATCAAGGCCAGCGCATCACCCGCGAAGCCGCCATGGCCAAGATGACCGCGACCGAAAACGCGCAACAAATCATCGACATGGCCGTGCAGATGCACGGCGGCATGGGTGTGAAAAAAGGCGTGATGGTGGAATCGCTCTACCGTGAAATCCGGGCCTTGCGCATCTACGAAGGCGCAACCGAAGTGCAGCAACTGATCATTGGCAAAGACCTGCTCAAAGCTTGAGACCCCTTGGGTCAGATGGAGGAGACATGAGTTCAAGCAACACGCTGGCACCATCCAGCCACACAGACAGCTTTGCCCGGGACCGCTTGCCACCGATGGCGCAGTGGCCCGAATTTTTGTTTGACACGCCCGAAGTGCAATACCCTGAGCAGATCAACTGCGCGGTTGAGCTGGTGGACCGCCATGTGCGGGAAGGCCGTGGCGATCGCATCGCCTTGCATGGGGTGAGCGATTTCAACACGGGCGGTGGCGATTTCAGCTGGACCTATGCGCAACTGCAGGACAAGACGGACCGCATTGTCCAGGTGCTCACGCAAGACATGGGGCTGGTGTCTGGCAACCGCGTCCTGCTGCGCGGCGGTAACAGCCCGATGATGGCCGCCTGCCTGCTGGGGGCCTTGAAGGCCGGTATGGTGGCCGTGCCGACCATGCCCTTGCTGCGCGCCGGTGAGCTCGCACAAATCATTGACAAAGCACAGGTCAGTGCCGCACTGTGCGACAGCCTCTTGCATGAAGAGCTTGGGCATTGCATGACGCCTGACCACAGCGCCCACCAAGCATGTCTGAAGCAAGTTGTTCATTTCAGAAGTGATGCAGACGAAGGCCTGGAGCAGCGCATGCAGAGGGTGTCAGGCGTGTCCGTGCCGCACCCCACCAGCCGTGACGATGTGTGCCTGATTGCTTTCACCAGCGGCACCACAGGCAAGCCCAAGGGCACCATGCACTTTCACCGCGATGTGCTGGCCATGTGTGACCTGTTCCCTCGCCACATTTTGCGCATGACCGCTGCAGACGTGGTTTGCGGCACCCCACCGATTGCCTTTACCTTTGGTTTGGGCGGTCTGCTGGCGTTCCCATTGCGCTACGGTGCCAGCACCGTGCTGCTGGAAAAGCACACGCCCGAAACCTTGCTGCAAACCATTGCAAAATACCGCGCCACGCAGTGTTACACCGCGCCCACCATGTACCGCCAAATGGCGGCGATCGCGTCCAATTTCGACCTGTCGAGCTTGAAGCACCCCGTGTCGGCAGGGGAGGCCTTGCCCGATGCCACACGTCAGTTGTGGAAGCGCGCCACCGGCATCGAAATGACCGATGGCATAGGCGGCACCGAGGTGATCCACATCTACATCTCCAGTGCGGGCAATCAGGTGCGTCCCGGCAGCATTGGCCAGGTCGTGCCAGGGTATGTGGCGCAGATCGTGGACGACAACATGCAGCCCGTCCCCCCTGGCACCGTGGGCCGTCTGGCAGTGCGCGGTCCCACCGGCTGCCGTTACCTGGATGACCCGCGCCAGCAAGACTATGTCAAAGACGGCTGGAACCTGCCCGGAGACACCTTCATCATGGATGCCGATGGTTACTTCAGCTACCAGGCGCGCAACGACGACATGATCATCTCGGCGGGCTACAATATTGCCGGCCCTGATGTCGAGGGGGCTTTGTTGCAGCACCCTGCCGTGGCCGAATGTGGCGTGGTCGGCATGCCGGACGAAGACCGTGGTCACATTGTGCAGGCCTACGTGGTGCTCAAGCCAGGGCATGTGCCGGACGCCGGGATGGAAAAAGCCTTGCAAGAGCACGTCAAGCAAACCATTGCCCCGTTCAAATACCCTCGCAAGATCGTCTTTCTGGATGCCTTGCCGCGCACTGAAACCGGCAAACTGCAGCGTTTCAAGCTGCGTCAAATTTCGGTCAAAAAATAACTTTGCGGGACAGATCTTTAGCTCTGTCCCCAACTAACTAAAGGATAACCATGTTCAACGTCTTGCAACCCGAGGGCTGGGCTCCTGCCAAAGGCTACGCCAACGGCATCGAAGCGCGTGGCCGCATGGTGTTTGTCGCGGGCATGATCGGCTGGAACGGACAGGCCCAATTTGAAACCGACGACTTCATCGCCCAGTGCCGACAGGCCTTGCAAAATATCGTCGATACATTGGCGTGCGCAGGGGCTGGCCCACAGCACATGGCCCGCATGACCTGGTATGTCAAAGACAAGAAGGAATACCTGGCGCGTGGCCGCGAGCTGGGCAAGGTCTACCAGGAAGTCATTGGCAAAAACTACCCGGCCATGACGCTGGTGCAAGTGGCCGATCTGGTGGAAGAGCGGGCCAAGGTCGAAATTGAAGTCACTGCGGTGGTGCCAGAGTGAGGGCGTTCAGCCCCGCATGGCAATCATCCGCTCCAACGCACGCTTGAGTTGCGCGACTTCGGCCGCGCCGATGTCGGCGGTGACTTGTGATTCGTGCGCCTGCGCCAGGGCCAAAAGGGGTTTGACTTTGCGCCGACCTGCGGCCGTAAGGCTGACCAATGACTGGCGCTTGTCATGCGTTGCGTCGCAGCGTTTGACCCAGCCGGCTTCCTCCATGCGGCCCACCAGTTTGGTCACCGTGGGTTGCTTGGCCAGCACAATGTCGGCCAGTTCGCCCACGCTCAAGGCGTCTTTGCCTGAGAGGCTGGCCATGACACGCCACGCCATGAGGCTGAGGCCACTGGCTTCCACCACGACATGGAATTCGCTCGAGATCAAGTGGCTGGCACGCGCCAGCAGATAAGCCAGGTAGTCATCCACAAACCCCGACTTGGCGGTCATGGCAGCGGGTGTGTTGTGCTGAACTGGCTATTTTGATAGACCAGAGGCGCGCTGTCCTGGGTGAAGCCGCAGCGTTCGACTTCGCCCACAAAAATCACATGATCGCCTTCTTCGTAGCGGCTGCGGTTGTGGCATTCAAACCAAGCCAGTGCACCGTCCAGGATGGGCAGCCCGGCTTGACCGAGGGTGTAAGGGGTGTTGGCAAAGCGGTCGCCCTGGCCTGTTGCAAAGCGTTGGCACAGATCGGCTTGATCAGCTGCCAGCACATTGACCACGTAATGTGTGCCCGCGTGGAACAGCGGCAAACTGCTGGCGCGTTGCCCCAGGCTCCACAGCACCAGGGGCGGTGTCAGCGACACCGAATTGAACGAGCTGGCCGTGATGCCCACAAATTGGCTGCTGAGAGTGGCGCCCTTTGCCGCGCCCGGTCCGAACGTGGTGATGACGGTCACGCCCGTGGCAAATCGCGACAGTGCCTGCCTGAAATGGGTCGGCTCAAAATCAGGGGCAAGGGGCAGGATCGGGTGAGGTGATGGCGCGCGCATAGGGTGATTATGGATGTATTTACATGAATATTCATATAAACTGTTTTGGCATGGGGTCAGATTTTTTGTTGCCCCCGACCCATCCGTTCAGGAGAACAACATGTTGGTGGAAAAAATCGAGCACAAGTGGCTGGCAGCGTTTGTCCGCACCTTCACCTTGTGCAAAGTGCAGCCCGGTGAAGTGGTGGCCATTTTGGCTGAAACGCAATCTCGGCGTGTGAACGTGGACTTGGCGCGCTTGGCTCTGGAGAGTTTGGGCGCCAAAGTTTTTGAGGTGACCTTGACCTCGCCCGCCCTGACGGCACCCGCGCCGGTGCGGTCCACGGGCGCGAGTGATGCGATTGGTCAGCTTGGCCCGGTGGTCGCTGCGTTGGCCCGGGTCGACATGGTGGTCGATTGCACCGTGGAGGGTTTGTTGCACGCGCCTGAGTTGCCCACCATCATGAAGGGCGTTGATGGACACATGCCCCGCCTGCTGATGGTGTCCAACGAACACCCGGAAATTCTGGAACGAACGGTGCCCGACCCTGCGCTCGAAGGGGTGGTGCGTGCGGCCATGAAGAAGCTTCGGGGTGCGCAGTTCATGCACGTCACCTCCAGTGCCGGCACGGATTTGCGCATTGGATTGAACAAGGCCGTGGTCGGCGGCGTGTGGGGCTTTTGCCCCAAGCCGGGCATGGTGTCGCATTGGCCCGCCGGGCTGGCGCTGGCGTTTCCGGCGGCGGGCAGCGTCAATGGCACGCTGGTCATGGCCCCGGGGGACGTGAACCTGACCTTCAAAAGCTATTTGCGTGACACGATTCGCCTGACGGTTGAAAACGACAGCGTGGTTCAAATCGACGGCGTCGGGGTGGATGTCGACATGATGCGTGGCTACTGGCAAGCCTGGGAAGATGCCGAAGGCCATCGCGCAGCCTACGCGGTCTCGCATGTGGGCTTTGGTCTGAACCCGGCTGCGCGCTGGGACGCCATGGCGTTTTACGACAAGCGCGATTGCAATGGCACCGAGCTCCGGGCGTTTGCCGGCAACTTCCTGTACTCAACGGGTGCCAATGAGGTGGCCGGGCGTCACACGCTGGGCCACTTTGATTTGCCCATGCGCCACTGCACCATCAAGCTGGACGACACCGTGGTGGTGGATGCGGGTGTGGTGCAAAAGGCTGCGCTGGCATGAGTGCTTCATGTTTTTTCGCCGCAACACGGAGCTTCATGTGAGCGCGCCCTTTTTCACGGACGTGGGTTCGCCAGATCAACCGGCTGTGGTGTTCTTGCACGGCGTGGGCGGTGGTCGCCATGGATGGGCCCCGCAACAAGCGCATCTGTCCGTGCTGGGCTGGCGCAGTCTGGCCTGGGACATGCCGGGCTATGGCGAAAGCGCCATGGTCACGCCATATGATTTTGAGCACCTCGCCCTGGCCATGTGGCAGATGCTGGATGCCGCGCACATTCGCAAAGCGGTGCTGGTCGGCCACAGCATGGGCGCCATGGTGGCCCTGCAAGCCTGGACGCAGATGCCCGAGCGCATCACGGCCATGGTGCTGGCAGCCAGCAGCCCGGCCTTTGGCAACAGCGACGGCGATTTCCAAAAGCAGTTTTTGGCGCAACGGTTGGCACCATTGGAAGCAGGAAAAACCATGGGCGACATCGCCGACAAGCTGATCCCCACCATGGCCGCACCCGGTGGTGATGTGGCCAAGCTGCATCAGGCGCACCAAAGCATGTCGGCTGTGCCGCAGAGCACCTACCGGGCCGCCTTGCATGCGCTGGTGCAGTTTGAGCAACGTACAGCACTGCCCACCATCACGGTGCCGGTGCTGTGCCTGGCCGCAGAGCATGACCGCACCGCGCCGCCCACCGTGATGGCGCGCATGTCGCAAAAAATCCCCGCAGCCCGTTACGCCTGCCTGGCTGGCGCTGGCCATTTGCTGCAGTACGAACAGCCCGAGGCGTTCAACGCCGAACTGAATAAATTTTTGAAGGATGTGAAACCATGACCACCGATTTGCAAGACCGCACGATGCCCATTTGTGGCGATGACTTTGAGCTCACAGAAAAGCAAAAGAGTTTGATGGCACTGGCCCGGCAGCTGGGCCGTGAAAAGTTCGCACCGCGTGCTGCGCAGCTTGACCGCGATGCGCAGTTTCCGTTTGCCAATTACGAAGACCTGCGCACGTCCGGTCTGCTGGCGCTGTGCGTGCCGCAAGCGCACGGGGGCCACGGCGCAGATTACGCCACGTATGCGCTGGTGTCGGCCGAGATCGGGCGTTACTGCGGCGCCACGGCGCTCACCTTCAACATGCACGTTTGCACCATGCTCTGGAGTGGCTTGCTGTCGGAAGACCTGGAGATGTCGCCTGAGCAGCGCGCGGTTCACCGTGACCATCAAAAAATGCATTTCGACCGTGTGGTGAAAGACGGTGCCATCTATGCGCAGCCGTTTTCCGAAGGTGGGGCGGCAGCCGCAGGCGCGCAGCCATTCGGCACCATCGCTGTCAAAGCCCCTGGCGGCTGGACAATCAATGGCAAAAAGATTTTTGCGTCGCTGTCCGATGCGGCCGATTTCTTTGGCGTGCTGTGCACCGAAAAAAAGCCCGACGCCGATTTGTCGCGCCGGGATACGCTGTATCTGGCTGTGCCGCGCACGGCGCCAGGTCTGACCATTGAAGGCGACTGGGACCCGCTGGGCATGCGCGCCACCGTGTCGCGCAACCTGGTGTTCAAGGATGTGTTTGTGCCCGACGACGCAGCCCTCATGCCGCAGGGCCTTTACTTCCAGGCAGCCAGCCGTTGGCCACACATGTTCATGACGCTGTCGCCCACCTACATGGGCATCGCGCAAGCCGCCTACGATTTCACCGTGGCGTATTTGCGGGGCGAGATTCCGGGCACAGGCCCCGTCAAGCGCCGCCAGTTTGCGACCAAGCAGATCACGGTGGCCGAGATGTTCATCAAGCTGGAGCAGACCCGGAACCTGTTTTTGCGGGCGATTGCCGATGCCAGGGTGGACCCGTCCAAGTCCACCCGCATGCGTGCGTATGCCGCGCAATACACCATCATGGAAAACGCGCAAGACATTGCACGCCTGGCGATCCGCACTTGCGGTGGGCAGTCGATGCTGAAGTCCTTGCCACTGGAGCGCCTTTACCGCGATGCGCGTTGCGGCTCGCTCATGCTGCCCTGGACGGCTGAGCTGTGCATGGACCGCATTGGCCGAGAAGCCTTGTACGAACCGGGTGAAAAAGACGAATGAGCCCCACCGCAGGACAAGGGGTTGAACACAGTCCTCTGGCCCGGCGCATGCACGCGCTGGCCATGCAGCAGGGCGACCAGTTGGCCTTGTACTGCCCTCAGGACCACGGCGTGTGGTCTTGCGACTTTGCCAAGTTCTGGCGCCGTGTAGAGCGCGTCACCGCTCACCTGCAAAACAGTTGGCGCATTCTTCCCGGCGACCGCGTGGCCTGGTTGGGGCTGAACCATGAGCTTCAGCTGGTCACCCTGCTGGCTTGCGCGCGCATCGGTGCGGTGTTCATGCCGCTCAACTTTCGTTTGGCGGCGGCCGAGTTGCAGCAGGTGCTGGATGACGGCCAGCCGCGTGTGCTGGTGAACGACAGTCTGCACGCCGAGGTAGCCGTCGGCTTGAATTTGCCGGGGCTGCACCACACACACCTGGACGCCCTGATCGAATCACCATCGCCCCGGGGTTTGCACCTGCCCTTGGTGACGGGTGATGCACCCGTGCTGCTGGTCTACACCTCGGGCACCACGGGCCAAGCCAAGGGTGCGGTGCATACACAAGACAACTTGCTGGCCAATGCGCTCGCCAGCCAAGCTGCGCATGGGTTTGTGGCGGGTGACAAGGTGCTGTCCACATTGCCCATGTTCCATGTGGGCGGCTTGTGCATCCAGACCCTGCCCGCCTTGTTGGCGGGTGTGGCGGTGATCTTGCATGCGCGCTTTGACGCCGGGGCCTGGTTGGACGAGGTGGAAACAAGTCGGCCAAGCTTGTCCCTGCTGGTGCCTGCAACCTTGCGTGCGGTGCTTGATCACCCCCGCTGGGCGCTGGCGCAATTGTCTTCTCTGCGCGGTGTCATGGCGGGTTCGTCCACCATCCCGGTGGCGTATCTGCAGGCCTTTCACGATCGGGGCATTCCCGTGGGACAGATTTACGGCACGACCGAAACCGGTCCTGTTTCCATTGTCTTGCGTCTGGACCAGGCGGCCGAGCATCTGGGCAGTACCGGTTGGCCGCATGCCCAGGCAGAAGTGGCCTTGCGCGACGAACATGGCAGCGCCGTACCCATCGGGCAAGCGGGCGAGGTGTGCATCCGTGCGCCCAATGTGATGCGCGGCTATTGGCAAAGCGATGGCGCTGCGGGCGCGGGCTTGCAAGACGGCTGGTTTTGCACCGGCGACCTCGGGCAACAAGCCGAGGACGGGTGCATCACCATCGTGGGCCGCAGCAAGGACATGATCATCTCGGGCGGGGAAAACATTTATCCGGCAGAAATCGAAAACCTGCTGTTGACCCTCTCCGGCGTGGCCGAGTGCGCGGTGGTCGGGGTGCCCGATGCGCGTTGGGGCGAAGTGCCCGTGGCCGTCCTGGTGCGCAGTGCCGATGAAGCAGGGCGAGCCTTGACGCCTGATGCATTGATGCAATACCTGCAAAGCCGAATTGCCCGATTCAAATTGCCGCGCAAGCTCGTGTGGCTGGACGGCTTGCCCAAAAGTGCATTGGGCAAAGTGCAAAAATCGGTCTTGCAGGCCATGGTGATCGGGACAAACCCTTAAAACAAGCCGAATCTTCGCTTGCGTGACAGAGTTTGGCCATGGCCGTGGCAACATGATTTTCACACCAGCCTGGAGACCCACATGGTTCATGTTTCTCGTTCTTTCACACGTCGCCCGATTCTGGGCATGGCCGCTGCCCTCATGTTGTCTGCAGCGCCTGCGGCCTGGGCCCAAACAGCCTGGCCCAACAAGCCGGTCAAGATCGTCGTGCCCTTTGCGCCCGGTGGCACCACCGACATCCTGGCCCGCGCCATCGCACCCGATCTGAGCAAAGCCTTTGGCCAGTCCTTCGTGGTTGAAAACAAGGGCGGTGCCGGTGGCAACCTGGGGGCGGAGCAAGTGGCCAAGGCACCCGGTGATGGCTACACCCTGCTCATGGGCACGGTGGGCACGCACGGCATCAATCGCGCGCTTTACGCCAAACTGCCTTATGACCCCTTCAAGGACTTTGCGCCCATCACTTTGGTGGCGGGGGTGCCCAACGTGATGGTGGTCAATGCCGAAAAGGCCGCCGCCAACAAGATCAACACCGTCAAGGATTTCATCCAGTACGCCAAGGCCAATCCGGGCAAATTGAACATGGCGTCCAGCGGCAACGGCACGTCCATCCACCTGGCTGGGGAGTTGTTCAAGTCGCAGACGGGCATCTTCATGGCCCATATTCCTTACCGGGGTTCCGGCCCGGCCTTGCTGGACTTGGCTGGCGGCAGCATGGACGTCATGTTCGACAACCTCCCATCGGCCATGCAGCTCATCAAGTCGGGCAAGCTCAAAGCCTTGGCGGTGACCAGCAACCAGCGCTCTGCCGCCTTGCCTGATCTGCCCACGGTAGAAGAGGCCGCCGGACTCAAAGGTTTTGAAGCCAGCAGCTGGTTTGGTTTGCTGGCCCCTGCGGGCACGCCTGTCGATGTGGTCAGCCGCATCCAGCAAGAAGTCGCCAAGTCGCTGGCCAGTCCTGCAATGAAAGAGCGCCTGGCCACGTTGGGCGCGATCCCCAGTGGCAACACGCCAGCGCAATTCGCTGCCCTCATCGACAGCGAGCACAAAAAGTGGGCAGAAGTGGTCAAGGCATCCGGCGCCAAGGTCGACTGATGGCCTGGTTTGAAGGCTTTGAGCAGCAAACGCTCACGGTGGCGGGCTTGCCTGTCTGCTTTCGGCGCTCGGCCGATTGGGCGGCGCAAGCGCACTTGCCGGTGCTGGTTTTGTTGCACGGCTTTCCGCAAACCCATGTCATGTGGCATCGCGTGGCGCAAAGGCTGCGTGGCCGCTACCGCTTGGTCCTGCCCGACCTGCGCGGCTACGGTGACTCATCGCATGCCGTGGGAGATGCCCAGCACCTGCACTACAGCAAGCGCGCCATGGCCCAGGAGGTCGTGAGCCTGCTGGATGCCTTGGGGGTGGCCGATTTCTTTTTGTGTGGGCACGACCGGGGCGGGCGTGTGGCGCATCGGCTGGCGCTGGACCATGCTTC
>CAIZSE010000190.1 GCA_903935585.1 uncultured Burkholderiales bacterium
AACGACCTGCAAGCGCAGGTGCTGGAGAGTTTGAAGATCAAAAAACCGACACAAGACGCCCAGATGACCCTCTTGTAGTGGCAAGTTTCGAGCTGGCCCTATATGAATCAAGGACTTACGTCATTTGGTGTCGAAGTCGGGTGCCAATGGCTCAATGCGTGAAGTGATGAGTCGTGTCAAACGACTGGCTCGCCGCAAACAGAGTGCCAGCACACCCTAAACGCTGCTGAGGTTTTGAACCTCACCATAGAAAAAGCCCGCCAATGTGCGGGCTTTTTTACTTCGAGTGATTAATTGGTACATATCACAATTCAGAACAAATAGACTTGCTAAGTGCTATTTCAAATAAAATATCGCCAGTTGAATTTTGGTATCTGTCCAATAATTCAACATCAACTGCCAATAAATTTTTCTTCATCCCATCATCACAAGCTTGATTTTTTATTGATGGTTTAATTTTATCTAAAAATTCACGGCTTATTTTATACGCGACAAGTTCGTAAATACTAATTATTTTACCACTATCGTATTTTATTGACAACAAAGTAGTTTGATTGTCTATTATGTGAGGCAGTTTTTTATTGATTTCAGGCAATTCATTCAAAAAATTCCCAAGAACATAATCCTCGAGACTAACAATCACTTCCTTGCTTGACTCTTCTTTTTTACTTGTGAAAAAATAGATTGAACCAGTCAGCAATATTGATAATATTACGGAAATTTGAAATTTTTTACTTTTAATCATATTAAATAAGTGCCCAAGTTACAAACCCAGGCACTTACAGTCATAACAATTATTGCGAACCCTCTTTAATAGTCGAATCTTGACCCATTGTAAGTTTCAAAACTGATGGGTAATCATAGGCACTTCCATTATTGTGATCAATAATGGCGCCTATACCGCCACCAAAAATAATGTTTCCAAACATATTACCCTTGGTCTTCGATACAACATTAGCACGAGCGTCTGAAAAACCAGACTTGATGCATTTAACCATCAAATCTTTATTTGAGCGACGAATCATCAAAGTGGCAGGTGTCACAGCTGACCAAGTTCCCTCGTCATTTTTGAGCTCACACTGTGCTCCTACCAGATCTTTGTTATCCGTTGTGTAGGTCATTACTGATAGGTTTTGACCGGTGCCATCACCCGTAAGCGTTGAACAACCTGAAGCGAAGGCTGAAAGAGCAACCATCGTAACTAATAGAGATCTATTCATTTTTGAGTCTTTCATTGATTGGGAACTGTGATCATAAATTTTACTATGGTGAAAAATTTTAGCAAGAAAACTGCAGGTAACGCTCATTCAAAATTCACGCCCCACCATCAAGCCAACCTATCCGCAGCCATAGTTGCTGTCAACTTTGAGTAGTGCCGCTCAATCATTGCCGCTGAGTTGCCCATCTGCTTGCTGAGCGTGTGTATGTCAGCCCCACCCTCTAACAACGCCAGCGTGGCGTAGGTGTGTCGCAGCGAATACAGGGTGCGTGTTTGCCCCGCACTGTCCACCAACAAGCCTGAATCCCGCATCAACCTGCGGAATGTGCCCGCCAAGCTGTGCGGCTGGTGTCCGTCACTGAAACGAAACAAGAGATGCGGCACCCGTGCGGTGAATGTCGTTTCAAACGACTGTTGGTTGATGTCTTTCTGTCTTGCGTGTAGTCGCTCCAACACGGAGACCGCCGCGTGTTTGGCAATCAACCAACGCCCGCCCGTTTTCCCATCCACCCACACACGCAGATACCGCACACCATCCTTTGTGTGCCACTCCAAATCCCGCCACCTGATGTTCATTGCCTCTGTTCCGTGCCGCATACCCGTGTAAAGCAGCATCTCAATGTAGTCCCGCAGCAAGGGGCGTATTTCCTGTTCAACTGCCATTCGCCCCTTGTGCTGCCAGTCCGTCATAAACGCCAACAGCACATCCATCTCTTCTTTGCTGAATGCTGGGCGTGTTTTACCCTTCTCGCCCTTGCTGGTGAGTTTGGGAACTGGCACACGCTATGAGATGTAGCCTTGTTCTACCGCTGTGGCAATCACACGGCTCCAAGCACTGGTGAAGTTGTTGAGCGTGGATGTTTTGGGCTTGCGTGTCATTTGCCTGTCCCGCCACAGTTCAAACTCACGCACATCCGTATGCGAGAGCGTCTCCAACTGGCTGTCGCCAAAGTAAGGCACGAAATAGCGTTCAATGATGCTGACATAGTCATTGAGTGCGGACTTCTTGCCCTTCGCGTCAATCTGCTGCCGCAACGCAGCACAGCAAACGGCAGCAATCTGTGCGACAGAGTGTGTGCGGTGTGCTAAACCCAACCTCTGTCTGTATCTGGCTTCGTCGTAGATGTCGCAAGCACGGGCTATGGCGTGTTCCAGTGCGGCTTTACCAGTGCTCTGCCTTGTCCAACTGCCGTCAGCCAAACGGTAACGACATTGATAGAGCAGACTGCGGCTGCGGCGATAGAGCACAAGTTCGCCGTCGCGTAAGTGTATGGACTGCGGTGGGGCTGCGGGAAGGGCTGTGAGTGTCATTCAGCAAGCCCCGCAGCGTGTAGCAAGTTGGACACCATTGGCTTGGTGTGTGCCTCGCTGGCCCCCCAAAGAAAAACCCCACAGCCTCTTGCGAAACTGTGGGGTGTATCTGGTGGCCTGGAGTGGAATCGAACCACTGACACGCGGATTTTCAATCCGCTGCTCTACCAACTGAGCTACCGGGCCTGTGCAAAAATTATAGCAGAGTCACACTTGGTTTCGGATGCATTTCAGTCGAGTCAGCCTTGGCGTTTGCTGCGGGACAAATCCACACCCAACTGTTTGAGCTTTCTGTACAGATGTGTTCGTTCAAGGCCCGTCTTTTCTGCCACTTTGGTCATGGAACCCGCCTCATGGGCGAGATGAAATTCAAAGTATGCTTTTTCAAACGCATCACGCGCCTCTCGCAAAGGCCGATCCAGGTGAAAGCTTTGCTGAACCTCGAGCACCGCGCTGATGACATTGCCGTTGAGCAAGACAGACGACAAAGCAGCGCTTGCTTGCATGGCAACGGCCGAGCTCATTGCTTGTTTGACCTGATCGCGAGCAAGGCCCTGCTCCACCGCCTTGAGCAACTTTTGCAAGGTGATGGGTTTTTCCAAAAAGGCTTGCGCACCAATCTTGACCGCATCAACAGCCGTGTCGATGGTGGCGTGCCCACTCATCATGATCACGGGCATATTGAGCAAACCCGCCGTCGCCCATTCTTTCAAAAGGCTCACACCGTCGGTGTCAGGCATCCAGATGTCAAGCAACACCAGGTCAGGGCGCATGCGCAGTCGCACTTCACGGGCCATGGCTGCATTTTCGGCAAGTTCAACTTGATGCCCTTCGTCAAACAGGATTTCTGAGAGCAGGTCACGTATGCCGAGCTCATCGTCAACCACCAAAATATTTGCCATATTGTTTGCCGTGTCTCTGTTCAATGGATGGGCTTGGTCAAGCTGCCCGTTGTGGAATCCAGTGCGAATGATAACGAGACTTGCGCACCCTTGATTTCGCCATCTTGTATCACGTTGCACAGCTCAATTTTGGCCGAGTGCTCATCGGCGATTTTCTTCACCACCGCCAGCCCCAATCCTGTGCCTTTGGCCTTGGTTGTGACATAAGGCTCAAATGCACGTTTAAGAATATTGGGCTCAAAACCGGGCCCCGTATCGGTCACGGTCAAGCGAACCCGATTGCGTGATGCGTTCCATTCTGTGCGCACGCCAACGCGCGCGTCCAGCGGCACTTCTCCTTTTAACTCACAGGCATCCTGCGCATTTTGCAACAGGTTATGGATCACCTGTCTCAACTGCTGTTCATCCCCCGAGATGGGTGGGCATGCGTGATCGAGTTCCATGATCACCGGGGCTCGGTGGATGTGATCGGTTGGATCATTTGCATACAGAACCATCAAATCAGCAATCAGGTCATTGAGCTTCACCGGCTTGAGATCAGCCGATGGCAAGCGGGCATAGTCACGAAATTCATTGACAAGGCGCTTCATGGAGTCAACCTGATCCACGATCGTTTTGACCGATTTGTTAAGCACGGCATCGTCTTGGGGATCGAGCTTGCCGATCAATTTCCTCTGCAGCCTTTCTGCAGACAGTTGTATCGGGGTGAGCGGGTTTTTGATTTCGTGCGCCAAACGCCTGGCCACTTCGCCCCAGGCTTGTGCGCGTTCAGCAGACACGATTTCAGAGATGTCATCAAACACCAGCAGGCGCATACCGTCAGGCAACACTGCACCGCGCGCCAGCAATGTCAGGGCTGTCTCCGTCAGCCCCTGACCCGTGGCGTGAACTTCGAAGGATTTTTGCCAGTGGTCCAGTTCATGGGCGTCTTTGTCCAATCGAAGCAGGGCGAACTGCTCAGCAACGCCTTGCGCAAAGCCTTCCAGTTCCGGCAGGCTGAGCAGCGGCAAACCTTTGTAGGCGGCCACCGGTACTCGCAAAATCCGGGTCGCGCCTGGATTGGCCGACTGAATCACGCCTTGTGCATCGAGCACCATGACGCCTGCCGTCAGATTGTCCAGGATGGTTTGCAAATTACCGCGTGCTGTATCCAGCTGAACCAGGCTGCGTTGCACGTTCGTACGGGCATCAGACAATTGTTGCGTCATGTCTGCAAATGAACGGGTCAAGCCACCGAGTTCATCGTTGCCTTGCAAGGCCAACTTGGGCGTCAAGTCGCCTGAGGCCACTTGACGCATGCCGTGCGCCAGCAACAACAAGGGTCGCGCCAATTGGTTACCCAACACCACGGCCAGCAGGATTGCACCGAGCACGGCCAAGAACAAACTGAGCGTCAGCGTGCCGATGTACATGCGCCGCAAGCCTTCGCGGGCCAGCGCCCGTTCCTGGTACTCACGGTAAGCGCCCTGAACTTCGAGTGCGTTGTTGACCAGCGTGGGTGGCAAGTCTTGTGTCACCTGCAGCAAGCGGCGGTCTTCGTCAAATGCAAGTCCTGATTGAGGCAGCAAAACCAGCACCTTGACGCGCCCCTTGTCGCCTCCGGGTATGGCTTCGTCAAGTCCCTCAACCCATTCAACACTGCCTTTTTGCTTCGCGTCTTTGAGTTGCTGGATCGGGGGGAGTTCGGGGCGAATTTGAAATCTGGATTGCCCGGCACTGGCAACCATCCGTCCGCTGGTTGTCCAGAGCACAGCATCGCTGACGCCCAGTTGCTCGCGCATTTTTTCCAGGGCAATGCCCGCACTGACGTCGGCCACATCGCTCAATTGGGTGGCTGCAACTCGCGCTTGTTTGGACAGATCGGCGCTCAGGGTGTCAAGCGTGGCTCGTCCCAGATTCAGGCCGGCAACCAGCGCCGCCTCCACTTTGACATCGAACCAGCTCTCGATTGATCGTGATACGAACTGGTAGGACACCACATAAATCAGCACGCCCGGAATGACGCCCACCAGAGCAAAGATCCCGGCCAGCTTAACCAGCAAGCGGGAGCCGAATTGGCCACGCCGGAATCTTATCAATAGCCTTACCGCGCCCCACAAGATGGTGATCAGCAAACCACTGGCCACTACGGCGTTGATCAACACAAGCCATTCGTAATTCTGGTTGTAGCTTTCGCGATTGCCTGTGGCTTGGGTCATCAGCACGATCAGTCCCAAACCGATCACCACCATTGCCAAGGCACCTAAAGCCAACAGCCACCGACTGGCGCGCGATGCCTGCAGTTGCTGCTTTGCAGATCGGTTGATCGAAAGCCCCATTTCAGCGCACCATCTCCGGCGTGAGTCGCAACTGCCTGGCCACCATCAAAGCCCATTCGGCTTGGTTGCCGGCGGCGATCTGGAACGGGCGTGGCAGCTGAGAAGTGTCCAGTCTGAAACGGTAAGCAATGTATTGGCGCGCCTCCAGATCCAGGTCGGCCATCTCGGCCACCTTCCATCCGGATTGGCGCCGGATCACATCCAAGGCCTCAGGCAGTGTTTCAAAGCTCTGTGAAATACTGCCTGCCAGGCCTCCACCAGACATCGGCTCATTGGAAACGTTCAGGCGCCACCGCCGTGTCAGGGGCTGAAAAGCCAATCTGTAGAAACGTGTTGCCGTGCCAATTTTGCGGTCATACCAATACCAGCGGTCTCGCATGACTTCGGCCTCTGCGACAAAGTGCACCGCCAGTCCTTTGACCAGGGCATCTTCAATGGCAAGCCCCAACTCCAGCTTGATCTGGGCGGTCAAATACAGCGCAGTGTCACGGCGTTCGGCGCGCAACTCCGCCAACTCGGGCAGGGGGGCTTGAGCCCAGACAGATGGCACGACAAGCAGCCAGGCCCCAAGGACCCAGCCGCCCAAGCGCCAGAGCTTAGCCAAGGCGCTTTTCCAGCAGTGCGTAATAAAACCCATCATGTTCACCCAAGGGATTGTCCTCGACTGGCAGCCCAATTGACACCTGCCCGGGAATCAAATGTCCCGGCGAGGGGTGCAATAGGGCATTGGTGTTGCTTTGAAGAAACGCCTGGACGGTCTCATCACCCTCGGCCTTGAAGACAGAACAGGTGCAATAAAGCAGGCGCCCGCCTGGCACGAGCAAAGGCCAAAGCGCCTTGAGCAGCGCCGTTTGTGTTTTGGCCAATTGCCCGCTGTCTGTGGGCCTGCGCAGCCAGCGCACATCCGGGTGCCTTCGCACAATGCCGGATGCTGTGCAGGGTGCGTCCAGCAAGATGGCGTCAAACGCTTGCCCATCCCACCATTTCGCAGGTTGTCCGGCGTCAGCCGCAAGCACCTCGGCTTGCAGGCCCAAGCGCTGCAAATTCTGATGAATCCGCTCGCAGCGTGACGCATCCACGTCCAAGGCCAGCACATGGGCATTGGGGTACAACTCCAGCAAATGACCTGTTTTTCCGCCTGGGGCGGCGCAAGCATCCAGAATTCGCCATGGCTTTGCGTTTTCCATGCCTTGCAACAACAAGGGGGCAGCCACTTGTGCAGCGGCATCTTGAACGGAAACATGGCCCTCCGAAAATCCAGGCAACTGGTGCACTGGCATGGCCCTTGTCAATTGCAAGCCCTGCGCTCCCACGGCTTGAGCACCCACACCGATGGATGCCAGTTGCTGCTGATAGGCTGGAACCGTGTGGTGCAATCGGTTGACTCGCAGCGTCATCGGTGCAGGTTTTTGTGCCACCTCCAGAAGCTGCTGCCAGTGAAGAGGGTGATCAGCCTGCAAGCGCTCAACCCACCAACGAGGATGATTCCATCGGGCCTGTAAATCATCGTCGGTTTGCTTCACCAATGCTTCGCGTTCGCGCATGAAACGCCTCAGGCAAGCGTTGATGAACCCGCTTTGGGCTTGTGTTTGTCTTTGCTTGCGAGCGGCCTCCACCGTTTGATTGACCAATGTATGGATGGGGTACGGCGCATCTGCCTCGTTCCAGCACAAGGCCAATGCCGTACACAACAGGGCGTCTGCTGGTGGTGATGGCGTTTTCGCAGCGAGTTGCTCACGCAAGGCAGTTGCCCGACCCAGTTGCCTGAGCACGTGAAAGCTCAAGGCTTGAACCCCAGGGCGCAGTTCATGCGGGACACTTTCAAGTTGAGCGGTCAGTGACCGCCCCTGGCGTGTGGCCTGCACAGCAGCAGCGGTGGCTTGCAGCAGTCGCCATAAAGGTGGGGACTGGCCTGGAGAAGTCTGTCCGCTGGATTGGGCAAGTTGTGTCATCGATGATTTCAGAGGACGCTCAGGCAGCGCCCATGGACAAATCCATTCGCATGGCAGGTTGAAGGTTCAGACGTTGCGCAAGCCAGGATGCAGGCCGCATGGCCAGCGCATCGTTGTATGCGGCCACGGCCACATGGTACGGAATGAGCGCGGCTGGCAAGGTTTGACGCATTCGGTTCAATGCGATGTCCAGATCGGGCTTGACCGCCTCGTTGGGCGTTTGCAGCATCAGGCGGATTTGCGCCACCACTTTTTGGTGCTGCGCCACAACCTGCTTTTGGCACGCGCCGTCCAATGGCTGCAAACGGGCCTGCGACAAGGCCTCGAGCAAATCATCACTGGCCGATTGCAATGCTTGCAGACCATCTGCGCCAGCTTCAATGGCCAATGACTGGCGCGCAGCGATGCCGCCCTGCATGCGAACCAGCAAGCGAAGCCAGACGGCATCGACACTGCTCCACTGCCTCACAACCTCTGCGCGCAAACGCAGCAAGCGATTGTGTGCGCCGACCGCCCAAAACAGGGCAAGCGCAAGCAAGATGCCAAAAATCAGTGCTCCCATGTTTTCACCTCTGTCCAATCCTCGCCATAAAAAACAGCCCCTGACCGCAAACCGGTGCAGGGGCTGTTCAAGCTGTTCACCTTGCAACAGGTGAATGCGTCACTCAGGCAGCTTCACCTGCGTCGGAGACGGCGTCTTCGGTCGATGTACCCGCCAGGTCTGCAGCTTCGGCATCGGCAATGGCGCGGCGCTCAGCGTCGTCCATGGCATCCTTGACGGCACGCGCTTTGTGATACGCCAAGCCAGTACCTGCAGGAATCAAACGACCCACGATCACGTTTTCTTTCAGGCCACGCAGTTCGTCACGCTTGCCCATGATCGCCGCTTCGGTCAACACCCGGGTCGTTTCCTGGAAGGAAGCGGCAGAGATGAACGAATCGGTCGACAAGGAAGCCTTGGTGATACCCAGCAACAAGTTGCTGAAGGTCGCCGGGATCTTGCCGTCGCTCTGCAAGGCATCGTTGGTGTTGAGCATTTCGGAACGCTCAACCTGCTCGCCGGAAATGTAGCTGGAATCGCCGATGTTCTCGACAACCACACGGCGAAGCATCTGACGAACAATCACTTCGATGTGCTTGTCATTGATCTTCACGCCTTGCAAGCGATAAACGTCCTGCACTTCGTCAACGATGTAGCGGGCCAACTCTTCGATGCCCAACAGACGCAAGATGTCTTGCGGGTCGGCAGGGCCGTCCACAATGCTTTCGCCCTTGTTGACGACCTGACCTTCGTGGACCAGGATGTTCTTCTCTTTGGGGATCAGTTCATCCCAGACCTTGCCATCAGGATCGGTGATCTGCAAACGGACCTTGCCTTTGGTTTCCTTGCCGAAGGACACAGTACCCGTGATCTCGGCCAGCATGCCTTTGTCTTTGGGTGTGCGGGCTTCAAACAACTCGGCGACACGTGGCAAACCGCCAGTAATGTCACGCGTCTTTTGCCCTTCAACCGGGATACGGGCCAGCACTTCGCCTGGGCCAACGCTCATGCCATCGCGCACCTGAATCAGCGAGCCGATCTGGAAGCCGATGGTCACCGAGTGATCGGTGCCCGGGATCTTCACTTCTTTGCCTGCGGCGTCGATCAGCTTGACTTGAGGACGGATGATCTTGGCAGCACCACGGCGCTTGGGATCGATCACCACCAGCGTCGACAAGCCGGTCACTTCGTCCAATTGCTTGGCAACAGTCAGACCTTCTTCGACGTTCTCGAATTTCACCTGGCCGGCAAATTCGGTGATGATCGGTCGGGTCAATGGGTCCCAGTTGGCCAGGATGGCGCCGGCCTTGATGGTCTGATCGGCCTTGACCGACAAGATCGCACCGTAGGGCACTTTGTGACGCTCACGCTCACGGCCGTGTTCGTGGATGACGATCTCGCCGGAACGGGAAATCACCACCAACTCGCCTTTGCTGTTGGTCACATAACGCATCGTGGCATTGAAGCCGATGATGCCGTTCGATTTGGCTTCCACGCTGGAGGCGACAGCTGCACGGGATGCAGCACCACCAATGTGGAACGTGCGCATGGTCAGCTGTGTGCCTGGCTCACCAATCGACTGAGCAGCAATCACACCCACCGCTTCGCCGTTGTTCACCAGACCACCACGGCCCAGATCGCGGCCATAGCACATGGCGCAAAGACCAAAGCGTGTTTCGCAGGTCAGTGCAGTGCGCACCTTCACTTCGTCCACGCCGGCAGCTTCCAGTTCGTCAAGCAAGTCTTCGTCGAGCATGACGCCCGATGCAGCCATGACAGAACGGTTTTCAGGGTGCAAGACATCCTCGACCACGGTTCGGCCCAGGATACGGTCGCGCAGTGATTCGATCACTTCGCCGCCTTCAACGATGGCGCGCATCAGCGAGCCGTCAGAAGTGCCGCAATCGAGTTCAGTCACGACCAGGTCTTGGGTCACGTCCACCAGGCGACGCGTCAGGTAACCCGAGTTCGCAGTTTTCAAAGCCGTGTCGGCCAGGCCTTTTCGTGCACCGTGCGTCGAGATGAAGTACTGCAACACGTTCAGACCTTCACGGAAGTTCGCCGTGATGGGGGTCTCGATGATCGAGCCGTCGGGCTTGGCCATCAGGCCACGCATACCGGCCAACTGACGAATCTGCGCAGCAGAACCGCGAGCGCCGGAGTCGGCCATCATGTAAATCGAGTTGAACGATTCCTGATCGACTTCGTTGCCATGGCGGTCAATGGTCCGCTCTTTACGGAGCTGGTCCATCATCACCTTGGACACGACGTCACCAGCTTTGCCCCAGATGTCAACCACTTTGTTGTAGCGCTCGCCAGCAGTCACAAGTCCGGAGACGTATTGCTGTTCGATGTCTTTGACTTCTTTTTCAGCGGCCTCAATGATGGCGGGTTTTTCTGGTGGCACCAACATGTCGTCGATACCGATCGAGATGCCGGCGCGTGTGGCCAGACGGAAACCGTTTTGCAACAGCTTGTCGGCGAACACCACGGTCTCTTTCAAGCCGCACTTGCGGAAAGACGTGTTGATCAGCTTGGAAATTTCTTTCTTCTTCAGCGCCTTGTTCAGGTTCGAGAAAGGCAGTCCTTTGGGCAGGATTTCCGACAGCAAGGCGCGGCCGACGGTGGTTTCGACCATCGACACCGATGAAGAGAATTCACCCGTGACTTTGTCTTTGGTCCACTCGGTCATGCGCACGTTGATCTTGGCAGTCAACTCCACAGCATCTGCATCCAGAGCACGCTGCACTTCACCAATGTCGGCAAAGATCAAGCCTTCGCCCCTGGCGTTGATGCGGTCACGCGTGGCGTAGTAAAGACCCAGCACCACGTCTTGGGAAGGCACGATGGAAGGCTCGCCAGACGCAGGGAACAAGATGTTGTTCGAGGCCAGCATCAAGGTCCGGGCTTCCATCTGGGCTTCTACGGACAACGGCACGTGAACAGCCATCTGGTCACCGTCGAAGTCGGCGTTGAAGGCCGCGCAAACAAGCGGGTGCAACTGAATGGCTTTGCCTTCAATCAACAAAGGCTCAAAGGCCTGAATGCCCAAACGGTGCAGCGTAGGCGCACGGTTAAGCATCACGGGGTGCTCTTTGATGACCTCTTCCAGGATGTCCCACACCACCGGTGTACCGGCTTCAACTTCTTTCTTGGCGGCCTTGATGGTGGTCGCAATGCCCATCGCTTCGAGGCGGGCAAAGATGAATGGTTTGAACAGTTCGATGGCCATCAGCTTGGGCAAACCGCACTGGTGCAGCTTGAGCGTTGGTCCGACGGTGATGACGGAACGACCCGAGTAGTCGACGCGCTTGCCCAGCAAGTTTTGACGGAAACGACCGCTCTTGCCTTTGATCATGTCGGCCAAAGACTTCAGGGCACGCTTGTTGGCACCGGTCATGGCTTTGCCGCGACGGCCGTTGTCCAGCAAGCTGTCCACCGCTTCTTGCAACATCCGCTTTTCGTTGCGGGCGATGATCTCGGGCGCCTTCAGTTCCAGCAAACGGCGCAGTCGGCTGTTGCGGTTGATGACGCGGCGATACAAGTCGTTCAGGTCAGAGGTCGCAAAGCGGCCGCCATCCAGCGGCACCAAAGGACGCAAGTCCGGTGGCAACACGGGCAACACTTCGAGCACCATCCAGCCAGGCTTGATACCCGATTTCTTGAAAGCTTCCAGCACTTTGAGGCGCTTGGAGTTCTTTTTGACTTTCAGTTCGGAGCCTGTCAAGTCACCGCGCAAGCGTTCGATTTCGCTTTCGATGTCAATGCCTTCGAGCAACTCACGGATGCCTTCAGCGCCCATCTTGGCGGTGAATTCATCACCGTATTCCTTGAGCTTGGCATCGTAGTCGTCTTCGGTCATGATGCCGAATTTCTTCAGCGGAGTCATGCCGGGATCGGTCACCACATAGGCTTCAAAGTACAGGACGCGCTCGATATCGCGCAGCGTCATGTCGAGCACCAGGCCCAAACGTGATGGCAGTGATTTCAGGAACCAGATGTGGGCGCAAGGCGCGGCCAGATCAATGTGGCCCATGCGCTCACGACGCACTTTGGTCTGTGTGACTTCAACGCCACACTTCTCGCAGATCACGCCGCGGTGCTTGAGGCGCTTGTACTTGCCGCACAAGCACTCATAGTCTTTGATAGGGCCAAAAATCTTGGCGCAAAAAAGACCGTCGCGCTCAGGCTTGAAGGTGCGGTAGTTGATGGTTTCCGGCTTTTTCACCTCACCGAAAGACCACGAACGGATCTTCTCGGGCGATGCCAGGCCGATGCGAATCGCATCGAAATGGTCATCGGGCGTGAACTGCTTGAACAGGTCGAGTAGTGATTTCATGGTTTAAATCCTTTGCCTGTGAATTAAGAACGCTCGAGCTCGATGTCAAGACCCAGCGAACGGATTTCCTTGACCAGCACGTTGAACGATTCGGGCATACCCGCTTCGATGGAGTGTTCGCCTTTGACGATGCTCTCGTAGACCTTGGTACGGCCTTGCACGTCGTCGGACTTGACGGTGAGCATTTCTTGCAGAACGTAAGAAGCACCGTATGCCTCCAGCGCCCACACTTCCATCTCACCGAAACGCTGTCCACCGAACTGAGCCTTACCACCCAGCGGCTGCTGTGTGACCAAGCTGTAAGGACCTGTCGAGCGCGCGTGCATCTTGTCGTCCACCAAGTGGTGAAGTTTCAGGAAGTGCATGTAGCCAATGGTGGTCGGACGGTCAAAGGCATCGCCTGAACGGCCATCAAACAAATTGGCTTGTGTGCGTGTCGCGGTCAATCCCTTGGCCTTGGCCAGATCTTCCGGATAGGCCAGATGCAACATCGCGCGGATTTCTTCTTCGGCTGCACCGTCGAATACTGGCGTAGCGAATGGGAAACCTTCTGTGAGGTTGCCAGCCATGGCGAGGATTTCGTCATCCGTCAGTTGCGACAAGTCTTCCTTGCGCCCCATGCTGTTGTACAACTGCTCAAAAAGTTTGCGCAATTCAGCGATTTTTTCCTGGCGTTGGGTTTCAGCTTGCAGCATGTTGCCAATGCGATGGCCAATGCCTTTGCCGGCCCAACCCAGGTGAACTTCGAGCACCTGACCCACGTTCATGCGCGATGGCACGCCCAGCGGGTTGAGCACGATGTCTACAGGGGTGCCGTCTGCCATGTAGGGCATGTCTTCGACCGGTACGATCTTGGAGACCACCCCTTTGTTGCCGTGGCGGCCAGCCATTTTGTCACCCGGTTGCAAGCGGCGCTTGACGGCCAGATAGACCTTGACCATTTTCAGCACGCCCGCTGGCAACTCGTCACCTTGCGTGAGCTTCTTGCGCTTTTCTTCAAAAGACAAGTCGAAGCTGTGACGGGTTTGCTCCAGCGAATTCTTGATGGATTCGAGTTGCATGGCCACGTCGTCTTCAGCAGGACGAATGTCGAACCAGTGGAACTTCTCGACCGAAGCCATGTAGGCCTTGTCGAGCTTGGTGCCTTTGGCAAGTTTCTGCGGACCACCGTTGGCCACGCGTCCAACCAGCAATTTTTCAATGCGGTCAAATGCATCGGCTTCGACAATGCGCAACTGGTCGTTCAAATCCAGACGGAAGCGCTTGAGCTCGTCGTCGATGATTTGTTGTGCACGCTTGTCACGCACAATGCCTTCGCGGGTGAAGACCTGCACGTCGATCACTGTGCCTTGTGAGCCCTGGTCTACACGCAGCGAAGTGTCTTTCACATCACTGGCTTTTTCACCGAAGATGGCGCGCAGCAGCTTTTCTTCTGGCGTCAGTGTGGTCTCGCCTTTTGGTGTGACTTTGCCAACCAGCACATCGCCGGGCTGCACTTCTGCACCCACGTAAATGATGCCGGAATCGTCCAGACGACCCAGTTGTTGCTCGGACAAGTTGGGGATGTCGCGCGAAATTTCTTCGGCGCCCAACTTGGTGTCACGGGCCATCACCACGAGTTCTTCGATGTGGATCGAGGTGTAGCGGTCTTCCGACACGACACGTTCGGAAATCAGGATCGAATCTTCGAAGTTGTAGCCGTTCCACGGCATGAAGGCGATCAGCATGTTCTGACCAATGGCGATTTCGCCCAGGTCAGTCGAGGCGCCGTCGGCGATCACATCACCCTTGGCCAGCTTGTCACCGCGTTGAACGATGGGGCGTTGGTGGATGTTGGTGTTCTGGTTGGAACGCTGGTACTTGATCAGGTTGTAGATGTCCACGCCGACTTCGCCGGCCATGGCTTCTGCGTCGTTGACGCGGATCACGATGCGCGTTGCATCGACGTAGTCCACGATGCCACCGCGTGTGGCCGTGACGACGGTGCCAGAGTCAACAGCAGCAACACGCTCGATACCGGTACCGACCATGGGCTTTTCAGGACGCAATACAGGCACAGCCTGACGCGACATGTTGGCGCCCATCAATGCGCGGTTGGCGTCATCGTGCTCCAGGAACGGCACCAAAGATGCAGCCACTGAAACAATCTGGGCAGGCGACACGTCCATGTACTGGATGCGCTCGGCCCCGCACAAGATGGATTCGCCTTTTTCACGGGCAGAAACCAAATCACCGGTCAGCTTGCCGTCTTTGTCCAATGCCGCGTTGGCCTGGGCGATGACGTACTTGCCTTCTTCGATGGCCGACAGGTAGTCGATGTTCATCGTGACTTTGCCGTCGATCACTTGACGATACGGTGTTTCAATGAAACCGTATTCGTTCAAGCGGGCATACAAAGCCAGCGAGTTGATCAAACCAATGTTTGGACCTTCAGGCGTTTCAATGGGGCAGACACGGCCGTAGTGGGTCACGTGCACGTCACGCACTTCAAAACCTGCACGTTCGCGGGTCAAACCACCTGGGCCAAGTGCCGAAACACGGCGCTTGTGGGTGATCTCGGCCAGAGGGTTGGTCTGGTCCATGAACTGTGACAGCTGTGATGCACCGAAAAACTCTTTCAGGGCAGCAGAGATCGGCTTGGAGTTGATCAGGTCGTGTGGCATGAGCGGTTCTTGCTCAGCTTGGCCCAAACGCTCTTTCACCGCTTTTTCGATCCGCGCCAAACCGGTGCGGTATTGGTTTTCGGCCAGTTCACCGACGCAACGCACGCGGCGGTTGCCCAGGTGATCGATGTCATCAACTTCACCGTTGCCGTTGCGCAAGTCCACCAAAATCTTGACCACGGCCAGGATGTCTTCGTTGGTGAGCACCATGGGGCCAGTCGAGTCAGGGCGACCCACTCGCGCATTGAATTTCATGCGGCCGACACGCGACAAATCGTAGGTGTCAGGGTTGTAGAACAAGCGCTGGAACAGGGCCTGCACAGCGTCTTCTGTTGGCGGCTCGCCAGGACGCATCATGCGGTAGATGGCCACGCGTGCAGCAAACTCGTCAACGGTCTCATCGATGCGCAAGGTCTGCGAAATGTACGCGCCCTGGTCCAGTTCGTTCGTGTAAATGCACGGCAGATCCTGGATACCCGATGTACGCAACTTCTTCATCAGTGCTTCGGTCAACTCTTCGTTGGCCTTGGCAATGATTTCACCGGTGTCTGCATCAACGATGCTGCGAGCGACCACACGACCGATCAGGAAGTCTTCCGGCACACTGATGTGTGTGGTACCCGATTGTTCAAGTTCGCGGGTGTGGCGCACAGTGATTCGCTTGTCTTTGGCGATCACCACTTTGCCGGACTTGTCGGTGATGTCAAAACGTGCAACTTCACC